>JAFGIA010000031.1 GCA_016929795.1 Anaerolineae bacterium | reverse complement strand
CTGCCCGACAAAGCCGATCCCGACCTCGCGCAGGCCGAGATGGCCGGAGTAGAGGCGCAGGTAAAGCATCTGGACGACCGCCGTCCCCAACAGGGCCGCGGGCAAGAAATAGCGCCCGAGCAGGCGCCTGGGACTGCGCAGCAGGAGAAGTGTGAGAAAGAGGCCGTCGAGGAGGATGGGCAGCGCGAAGAGCGGGTCCAAGTCGGGAAGTGGGACGGCGCGGATAGGGAAGGCGTAGCGGGCCGAGCCGAGCAGCATGATGCCAAGACGGATGGCGATATACTGCCGGAAAGTATTCAGCAGGCCAGGTTCGAGCGCGTGTTCTTCCATGCCCCCCATCATACCACAAGTCGGCGACTTTGAGAACTGACCCGGATCAGGTATGCAGGCAGGATGCACGTGATCCCTGTCATATCGTGGGCGCGCAAGTTATGACCCCATGCACTACACGCGGGTAGCGGAACGTGGTATCATGATCGAGAACCTACCGCGTTGAGGTGGGTGTGCAATTGTGCATGCAATCGTAGTGGAGGGGGCAAAGAGATGCTCAAGAAAGTAACAAAAATAGGGGGCGTGTTGCTTCTGGCTCTGGTGCTGATTGGCGCAGGTGCAATCGCCTTGCGCCGGCAGGCGCAAAGCGTGGCCAGCCAGGCCGCATCGGTCTCGACGGCCGAGGTAATACGCGGCGAGATCAAAGAGACCGTAGGCACCACAGGGCGCGTGGCAGCCGAGCAGCAGTCAACGCTTGCGTTCTCGACGAGTGGGCAGATCGCCGCGGTGCTGGTCGAGGCAGGACAGGAGGTGGAAGCAGGCACTGTGCTGGCACAGCTCGATACAGAGGCAGCAGAATGGCAGATTGCCCGCGCCGAGGCCAGCCTGGCGACAGCCCGCGCCAGGCTGGTGCAGGCACAGCAGCCGCCGAGCGACGAGGAACTGGCTTCAGCACAGGTTGCGCTCGACAATGCGCGAGCGAACCTGGCCAGGGTGTTGGCAGGCGCCACCAAGTCGGAGCTGGCTTCAGCACGTGCGTCGGTGGACAGCGCGCGCGCCAACTATGAACAAGTGGCAGCCGGACCGACGGAAGCGAGCCTGGCCGCGGCCCAGGCGGCAGTCGATGCCGCGGCAGCATCGCTGCAGCAGGCACAGGCCGCGTACGACCGCGTCAAGGACCAGCCCGACATTGCCATGCGCCCAGAGGCGCTGAGCCTGCGAAATGCCACGATCGAGCTGGAACGCGCCCGGGCAAACTATGACGCCGCCGCGAACCACCCGACAGAGAGCGAGCTGGCCACCGCTCGTGCCCAGGTAGCGCAGGCAGAATCGCAGCTCGAGACATTGCTCGACAGGCCGACAGACAGCGACATCACCGCCGCCGAGGCACAGGTGGCCCAGGCAGAGGCCCAGTTGGTTGCCCTGCAGCAGCGACCGAACGCGGAGGACGTGGCCGTGTTCCAGGCACAGGTGGAAGAGGCAGCGATCGCCCTGGCCCAGGCACAGGCACAGCTCGACGATGCCCAACTCGTCGCTCCCTTTGCCGGCACCATCCTCACCGTCCAGGCACGCGAGGGGGAGTGGGCCACACCGGGCATGCCTGCCTTTACCCTGGCGTCGACGCAGGCGCTGGTCCTTGATGTACAGGTGGACGAGGTTGACGTGGCTCTACTCCAGGAGGGGCAGGCGGCGCACCTATCGTTCGACGCCATCAAGGGCGCAAAAGTAAGCGGCTTGATCACACACATCTCGCCGGCGTCGACGAACGTCGGCGGAGCGGTGGCGTACGACGTCGAGATTGCCTTTTCGCCGGTTACGGACGATGGACAAGCGCTGCCCGTACGCCTGGGGATGACGGCAGACGTGGACATTGTGGTAGCACAAGCCGGGGACGCGCTGCTCATTCCCAACCAGGCAGTCGAGGTCGACAGGGCCGCAGGCCGTTATTATGTCACGCTGCCTGGGCCAGGTGGCACGGCTCGACGCGTGGAGGTCTTGATCGGATTGCGTGAGGAGGACCATAGCCAGGTCGTGGGGGGCCTGGAGGAAGGCGACGAGGTGATCCTGCCGCAGGTGCCGGAAGCGGCGGAACAGGGTGGATCGTTCATGCCCGGCAGCGGACAGGGCAGCGGCCCGTTCAGCAGCATGAGGCCATAGAGGAAGGCGACAGACATGATCGAGGTACAAGACGTCACAAAGGTGTACCAGATGGGCGAGGTCGAGGTGCATGCGCTGCGCGGGGTGTCGATCGCGATCGAGCAGGGGGATTTCGTCACAATCATGGGGCCGTCGGGCTCGGGCAAGTCGACACTGATGAACGTGCTCGGCTGCCTCGACACACCGACGACGGGGAGCTATCATCTACACAGCCGCGACGTGAGCCGCCTGAATGACAGACAGTTGGCGCACATTCGGAACCAGGAGATCGGGTTCGTATTCCAGATGTTCAACCTGCTGCCGCGCACACAGGCGATCCGGCAGGTAGAGCTACCACTGATGTACGCTGGAATCGGCGCTCGCGAGCGACACGACAGTGCACGGGCCGCGCTGGAAGCAGTGGGCCTGGGCGACCGGCTGCACCACCGCCCGGATGAGATGTCAGGCGGGCAGCAACAGCGCGTGGCGATTGCCCGCGCGCTGGTCACCCGGCCAAGCATTATCATGGCTGACGAGCCGACGGGCAACCTGGACACACAGTCCGGCGGCGAGGTGCTGGCGATTCTTGAGCAGCTCAACGAGCAGGGCATCACCGTGATCTTTGTGACGCACGATCCCGACATTGCTGCGTACAGCCGGCGTGTGATCTATATCCGTGACGGACTGATCGAACAGGATCAGGCGCTCGCTGGGCGGGCAGCTGAGACAGTTCGCGCCGCTTGAGCGTATAGAGGAGGCAGGAATGAGTGTCGTCGAGAGCTTGCGCACAGCGGCGAGCAGCATGGCAGCCAACAAGATGCGCGCGCTGCTAACAATGCTCGGGATCATCATCGGCGTCGCGTCGGTGGTCGCCCTTCTGTCGCTCGGTGAAGGCGTCGAGGCCTCGATCACGGGCGAGATCGAAGGGCTTGGCTCGAACCTGGTATACGTCACGCCGAGCCAGCCGGAGGAAGCCACAGCGCCGGCATACCTGACGGCGGAGGATGGAGAGGCGCTGTCCGATCGTTTCAATGCCCCGGCGCTGGTCGCGGTGGCCCCGACGATGCAGGGGAAGCTGCGCGTGGAGCACGGCAACACGGTGCAGGACCTGACGGTGAGCGGCACCAACAGCCTCTTTGCCGAGGTGCGCAGCCTTGACCTGGCCATGGGCGGATTCCTGACCGACGTCGACCTGGAAGAGCAGGCACGCGTGGCGGTGCTCGGCTGGGGCGCCTACACGGACCTGTTTGACGAGGGCGAGTATCCGATCGCGCAGACGATCGTAGTCGACGGCGTGCGCATGGAAGTGGTCGGCGTGCTCAAGGAGCAGGGTGGATTTGGCCTGGAGGATTTCAACGTGTTTGTGCCGCTCACGACGGCACAGGCGCGCTTTTTCCCGCAGCGGACGCTGTCGGGCGAGCGCCCGCTGGCGGCGGTGTATGCCAGCGTCGTGGATGAGACTCAGATCGACGCCGCGGTCGAGCAGATCACCGACGCGCTACGCGAGCGGCACGACCTGGCTACGGGCGACGAGGACGACTTTCGGATCACGAGCCAGCAGGCGATCCTCGACCTGGCAAGCCAGATCACGGGCATCCTGACCCTCTTTCTGGGGGCGATCGCGGGCATCAGCCTGCTTGTGGGCGGGATCGGGATCATGAACATCATGCTCGTGTCGGTCACCGAGCGGACGAGAGAGATCGGCATTCGCAAAGCGGTGGGCGCCACCCGGCGCGATATTCTCCTCCAATTTCTGCTGGAGGCGATCGTGCTGAGCGTGACGGGTGGGCTGCTGGGGATTCTGCTCGGCGTCGTGGGCGGGACGCTGATCTCGAACCTGATGCCAGACCTTCAGGCCGTGTCGACGGTGGAGACATTGACGCTGGCGGCGGGCGTGGCGAGCGCCGTGGGCCTGCTCTTTGGCACCTACCCGGCGATGCGTGCCGCCAGGCTGCACCCCATCGAAGCACTGCGCTACGAATAGCCTGTTCGACGGATATCCTCTCAATAAAGGGGGGCACCTATGAAACCAGCACGAAGCACTACATAGGGTATGTTGCTCCTGGCAGCGGCGTTAGGTGTGGGCGCGCTCGGCACAGTGCAGGCGCAAGCAGGCGCTGGGCCAGAGAATGCACTGTCACCTACCGACGCGTGGAGCGCGCTGCAGGCCGGAGAGATTGTGTGGTATGCTTTTAGATACGACGGCAGCGGGTCAGAAGTCAAGGTGCGGCTCGATGTCGAGCCGCTGGGTGGTGCCAGCCTGGCCGTGTGGACCCCGGAAGGGATCGAGCAGTGCGCACTTGGCCTGGCCGTCGAGACAGTACAAATTACCTATTGACAAATATCATATAGTATGGTATACTGGCACGGTAGAACCAGTCGAGTATGCTTATCTTTAAGACGAGCACGTGGAGGCAGTGGACATGCCTGGAAGGGGAAGAGGTCACGGACATCGGTGGCAGCAGAGAGGATGGTCGCGCCGGGCGGTGCGATTTCTCGAACCAACGCTGCTCTTGCTCCTACACCACGATCAGGCGCACGGCTATACACTGATGGCCGATCTGGATGCTTTCGGGCTGGCGGACATCGATACCAGCGCCGTCTACCGTGCCCTGCGCGAGATGGAAGAGCGCGGCTGGGTGACCTCTTATTGGGAGGAGGAACAGACACAGGGGCCGCCACGGCGCATCTACGAGCTGACCCGCCTTGGAGACGAGGTACTGAGGTGGTGGACGAGCGATCTGGCCGACACGGCGCGCGTCATCGATCACTTTTTGCGGACCTACAAAAGACACATGGCAGAGGGCAAGGGAGCTTATCACGAATAGTTAAAAGACGATATGGACATGGAAAGGAGGTGACAGAGATGCCCGCAGGAGATGGAACAGGACCGATCGGCATGGGGCCGCGCACCGGCCGCGGAGCCGGCTACTGCAGTGGTTACGATATGCCGGGTTGGGCAAATCCCATGCCCGGTTTCGGCTACAGCCATGGCCGTGGCGCTGGCTTTGGCCGCGGTGGCGGTTGGGGCCGGAGTGGCTACTGGGGTCGTGGCGGTGGTCGAGGTGGTGGTGGCTGGGGTCGTCGAAACTGGTACCATGCCACCGGCGTGCCCGGTTGGGCCCGCTTCGGCTACGCCCCGGCCTACGGGGCGCCACCCGCATGGGGAAATGACCCGTATGCCGGCCCGGCGCCAGAGCAAGAGGTCGAGTTTCTGAAGCGGCAGGCAGAGATGCTCAAGCAGGAGCTAGAGGCGATCGCCCGCCGCGTCGAGGAACTGACCGAAGAGTAGACAGATCGATCGCAATCGCCTCGGGGCGGATGACGCTCGCGCGTGCTCAACCACCCGCCCCGAGGCCCATCCTTGTGGGGAGAGGTGCATCTCTCCCCCGGTGGATAAGGCTATTATAATCGATCAACCCAATGGGTGCAAGGAGAAAGGGGAACCTGATGGCAGAAATCTCGATCATGTGCATCCTCGAGGATACGGCTTCACCCGGCTCACCACTCCGCAATGAGCATGGCCTCGCCTTCCTTGTCGAGTCGGCCGGCAGGCGCTTGCTGTTCGATACGGGCCAGACCAGCGGCACACTTGGGCACAATCTCAACCTGCTCGGGGTAGACCCGGCGACGATCGACGCACTGGCCATCAGCCACGGCCACTATGATCACACGGGTGGCCTGTCTGCCCTGATCCCACTCTTGCGCCCTGGCACCCCCCTGTACGCCAACCCGGACCTTTTCCGCGAGAGGTTTGCAGATAGAGAGGGACGAATCGAGCGCATCGGCCCATCAGTAGAGCGGGAGGAGGTGGAAACTCACCTTGACCTCAAGCTGAGCGCCGCACCGCAGCAGACGATCCCAGGTGTGTGGACAACGGGCGAGATTGTCGAGCGGCCCGAGGCGCAGGGCAGCAGCGCCTCACACCTGATGCGCGATGGCGACCATCTCGTCGCCGATCGTTACCGCGATGACCTGTCGCTCGTGATCGAGTTAGGAGATCACCTCGCCCTGCTATGCGGCTGCTGCCACGCCGGCCTGCTCAATACCCTGGCCCACGTCGACCAGGCCTTCGATCGCCCGATCTCGGTCATTGCCGGCGGCCTTCATCTTGGGGGCGTCGCCGACCAGGGCCTGCAGCGCATCGTCAAGGAGCTGTCGGCCATGCCCGCTCTGAAAGCTGTCTATCCGAACCACTGCACCGGCCGGGCACCCACTGACCTCCTGGCACGCACCCTCGGCGCAAACGTCGTGCATGCCTGCCCGACGGGGACGAGGTTCACGCTCCAGGGATAGCGGACGCCTGTGGGCCTTTATGGCCACAGCGCGCCATGGCATGTTGCAGCGTCACCACGGCCAGTACGGCACAGTGTACATTCTCGGGGGGCAGGCCGCCGAGGGCCAGGATCACGTCCGACGCCTCGACGGCGGCCGCTTCTTCCAGGGTCATCCCCCTGACCATCGTCGTCAGCATGCTGCCGCACGCCAGCGTGGCACCACAGCCATCCGTCAAAAAGCTTGCCATCTCGATCCGAGAGTCATTCAACCGCAAAAAGATAGCCATCGTGTCACCGCACGAGCTGCGTGCTGCTGCCTGCCCATCCGGATCGAGCATCCCTCCCAGGTTCCGGGGGTGGCGTGCGTGATCGATCACCGTGGCAGAATAGACATCCTCTGCTGCTTCGTCGATCTCGTCCTGCAGGCCCATCGCTGCCTGCTCCGCTGTGTCAGGTTGTCGTTCTTCAGCCATCTCGACCTCAATGTGTGCCAATTCGGCGCCTGCATCACTCACACCGTCATCTTTCTTCCCCTACCCGGCGGGCGACTCGATCATCAAATCGGGTAACTCTGGGGCAGGCTCGTCCCCTGGGAAACTGATCAGGAAGGAAAAACAGAAGCTGATGACCATCAACACCATCGGAAAGACGGTCAGCAAGAAGCGAGCTGCGTCGCCTGGATTCGCGCCCGGATTATCCCCACTCTCAAAGCCAAAGAGGATGAAAACGAGGTAAAAAGCAGCACTGGTGAACAGGCCGTTCAGGCGATTCATAAAGCCCAGTGCATTAGAGATAATGCCTTCCCGGCGCACGTTGTACTTCCGGGTGTCTTCGTCCATGATCTTGGCCCCGATCAAATCCATGGTCGTGATCACACCCGCAAAGCCGAACCCGACCAGCGCCGCGGTCACCATCGCCGTCGTGAGTGAGTTGGCAAAAAAGAGGGGAATGAACGCCACAGCCAGCGTGATCAGCGCGGCGCGCCACACGGGAATCAACGAGAACCGGCGCACCAGCCGCGCCCACACCGCCACACAGGCAATGGCAATCAACAGCACCGATGCGAACAAAAAGGTCGACTGGCTGTCGCCAATTTTCAAGGTGTACTTCACAAAGAAGGGCATCGAGGCCAGCACAAGCGACATGGCCGCGCTGTAGAAGGCGTTGGCGAAACCCGCGATCCAGAACTTGCGGTTCCTGAACAGATCCTTCAGACTCTGCCACAGTTGTGGCTTGTTCTCGTCCGTCTCGGTGCGCACCTCGTTTGAGGTAAGGCTCATGTAGAGAATGACCACCCCACCCAGGATGCCATATACGATCGCGGTCATCTGGTAGCCGATGGCGCCCGTCACCATGGGCGTCAGCGCGATGCTGATGATCATAGCCACCAATTGGAACGCCTGTCGCAGCGCGTTCGTGGACGCGCGGCTGGCATCCGTCCGAAACAGCTCCGGAAAGAGCGCCCCATAGTTGGCATTGATCACCGAATCGAGCGTACCAGCCAGGATGTAAAAGAGCATGGCATAGGCAAACAGGCTGTCCCCTGCCAGGAACGCCGGTGTCGAGTAAAATGCGACAAAGGTCAGGATCAGCAGCGGCGTACCGATCACCAGCCAGGGACGGCGCCTGCCCCATCGCGTGCGCGTCCTGTCCGAGAGGAACCCGTACACCGGGTTGTCCAGGGCGTCGATAAAGGTGTAGACTAGCAGAATGGTCGCCATCTGGGGCGTCGTCATCCCCAGCCGGTCGATGTAATAGATGGCCGCGTACGTCTTGAGCATGTTGATCGGAATCGAGGTGCCAAACATGCCGATCGCATAGTTAAAGGACTTGAGACGCTCTGCTTTCGCCACGGTCATGGTGCCACTCCTTCTGCCGGCAGCTTTGCCGGCCTGGTCACAATCCTACCAATGGTAGTCCCAATCCTGCTCTGCCTCGCTGCTGCACCGCTCCATGACAGCAGCCGCACCATTCGTGGTGGCGCTGCCGCTCAAGGCGAGGCATTTGTAGCCTGAGATCAGGGGCCCGCTAAAGTTCCACTTCTGGTTGAGCTGCGTGTCATAGCACGTAAAGAACTGCACCCTCTTCCCGGCGGCCGGACCACCCAGGCCTGACGTAAACTGGTTGTCCCACACGTCTTGCACATCCAGGCACAGGTTGTCGCCGAGCAAGTTGACCTTGGTGATCGCGCCGCCTTCGCCCAGGTAGAAATCGCGCACAGCGGTGGGCACAGCGGTGGGCGCGGCGACAGGCACGCCGGCGGGCGCGTTCTCCGCCACCCCGACAGCCTGGCTCCCCCCGGTCCATCCCGCCACGAGTGGCAGGTAGATCCGATACAGGGAGCACGGTGCAGCCAGCGCATCGCTGCCCGATCCGCCGTCCAGCGTCAGGCACAGGTTGCCGGTCTCGGATTGCAGCCGCACAAAGCCCGAGATCTGGCCCTCCTCGACCCGCCATAGCTGGGCATCGGCTCCAGTGCACGGCTCCATCGTCAACGCCCCGGCGCCTGCCGGCGGGCGTGTCAGGCACAAGCCACCGTAGCCACGTACCATCGTCCGCCGGAACTGCCACTGCTGGTTCGTCCCTCCAAGGCAGTCCCAGATCTGCACGTCGGTCCAGTTCGTCGCGTCCACGTCCAGGCAGCGGCGCGTGTGCGCCGGATCCGAGGGCCACTGGATGTACAAGGCGCGGTCGGCGACGTCATAGTACCACTCCTGGTCATCGTATGCTTCGTCACACTCCCACCCAAAGGCGGGGTCGCCGTTCGGCTCATTCGCGTGAGCACTGAGGCACAGCGAGCCGGGCAGCGATAGCAAGGTTCCGGGCAGGTGCCGTTCATACGCGCGCTGGATCCCCGCGATGTCTCCCGGACTCAGGGAAGTCGGTCCGCCGGAGCAATACGCCATTACCGAATCAGCATCGGGCGCGCCCCACCGTTTTTCCGTCGGGATCGGCCACCACGGCGGGATTGGATCATCCCCCCAGTCCTGGGGCGGGCAGCCGGGAATATCCCAATCGCCGCGTTCTTCCCCGTGATACAGCCCCAGCGTGTGCCCAAACTCGTGGATCGCCAGGTATTCGATGCACGCCTGGCTGCCGCAGTGCAGGTTGAGCAGGACACCCGACTGCATATAGTCACCCCACGAACCGTGTCCTGGATTTTGCCCGCCGCCCGTCGTGGTGATGTGGATCTTCAGGTTTTCGTCCGCGGCGCCCGGCCGCCTGGGTCCAAGCGTATACGGAGGCGTCGCGGGATTGCCTTCATTTTGGCACTCCTGCCAGCCGACAAAGATGATCCGCGCCTCGCGCTCCCAGGTATTCTTCAGCGCCAACCGCACCCATTCGCGCCGCTGTTCACCGCTCGTCTGATCAGGTTCGCCCGGCAGTGGGTTGGCATCGTCGGGGTTCTCCCAACACACCACTAGCTTTATTGGCTCACTTGACCATACGGTCCACATCAGTCCCTCGCCGCCCATCAGCGCGCTGACCATCGGGGAGAACACCAACAGGAGCAAGGTGGCGGCCAGCATGGCTCCTGGCGCTCGCCACCTGCGATGCGCCCCTCGCGATCCTGCAGCTCCGCCCCTTGGCCGACTATTCACCTGGCTGCTATGCTTTTCCATCTCCCCATCCTCTCCATTCATCAACCCTCACACAACTCGTCAGACAGGCATTGAAAATAGAACTATGCCCCATCGAAAAAGATCGGATTCGATATCAGCGCCGGCAGCATCGGTACACCGGGTAGAAAAGAACGCCATATCTCAGCCCGCACAAAACCGGGCGCTTCCATGGCGTACGTCAGCGAAACATCCCCGTCTGACGGTGCAGTGAGGAGCGTCTCACTCTTCTCGGCGGTCACAGCGCACAGCATGTCACCGGTCAGCAGCCCCTGTGCCCCAATCCGCACCTCCTTCTGCTCCTGCCAATTGACACTGTCCCCCATGATGGCTCCGCCCGCGGTCAGCTTGACGGCAGGCCCGTCCGGCGCAAAAGTGATGAATCCATGCCCTGCTTTCACAGCAGCCAGGATATCACTCGCTCCCGCCGACTCGGCAAACACGCACATCGTCGGCCCGCCGAGAAAGATGAACGGAGTATCGCGGTGATAGTCGCTTCCGCCACACGCAGGGATTTTCCGGCCGTCACACAAGAGCTGGTGCCAGAAGCCTATCGCCCTGAGATTCGATTCTCGCATGGGACCATTCCACACCTCGATGCAGTCGTGTGGCAGCAAGCTTATGTCAAACTGAAAACCGCACACAGGATCGAAAGGGTGGTCGATGATAATCAGCGCGCCGCGCTGCCGGGCCGTCACGAAGCGTGCCGTTGCCTCTTCTACGCTGTTGGTCGCAAAGGTTCCGTCGTATGGCCGGTCAACTCCCAGAAAGCTGGCATGTCCCTGGTAATGTGTCCACTCGACCCCGGGGATCAAGGTCACCCCTTCCAGGCTTGGCAGCGCTTCCCTCGACACGAATTGGTTGTGGTCGGTGATGGCAACAAAGGCGAGACCGTTGCGCTTTGCTTTCCAGGCCAGCTCTTCGGGCGTATGCACGCCATCTGACCCCAGCGTATGCACGTGCAGGTCACCCCGCAAGAGCCTTCTGCTCTTACGGTGCAATCTCACTTCGTATTGAACCGTGACCCCTTCAGGGGCCACTTTGTATGCTCCGATCAGGATCTGCCACTTGCCGGGGACAATTCGACAGGGGCGATAACCGGGTGTTGCCTCCCTCTCGCTCACCACGATCTCGGTCTTGTCCGAGCCCGAAGCGCCGACCTCCACCCCAAGCGGGTCTATCAACCCCAGGTCGATGACATTGACTTCAGTCCGGGCGGTAAACAGGCCATGATCCAGCACCTGCTCCGTTTCTGGGCGCCTGTCATATCCAACCTTGAGTGTGATCGATTCAATTCCATCCGGCACCTGGAACGGCAGAGTCAAGTAGGTGCCTTGCCGGGACGGCTCAATATGAATAGAAAGATGGAGAAATGACTGCATCACTCACCGTGCCATCTGCTTGGTAGTCATCCTCAGCCGGTCGACATATTACCGGCAAGCTGGCTGCGAGCAGTATATCACATCCGGTGATCTGCGTCAAACCAGCTCCGCCACGCCTGGCCTCACATACTCGTGATACTCGTTCACGATCCGGAACCCAACCGAGGCGTAGAGCCGCAGCGCGGGCGTGTGCGACACACCGGTCGAGACACTCACGCGCTCCATCCCACGCGCCTTCATCCGCCACAGGCATTCCAACAGCACGGCCTGTGTCAGCCCCTGGCGGCGATACGCCGGCAGCGCGCCCACCGGCCCAAAATCCCCGATCCGGTTGACCGGGTCGATCCAGCCGTTCACGTACGCGGCAATGACCCCCGCCGGGCTCACTGCTACCACGTCGAGCTCCCGCTCGTAGCCCGGCAACCGCATCAAGCGCGCATAATCCTCGTCGCCCACGTTGCCCACGCTCCACGGCTGCCATACCTCCCGCTGCGCCGCGGTGCGGTTCGACGTCTCGCCCACCTCAGCCACGGCGCGCACCTGCCACCCTGGGGGCACCACCGGCTCAGCGATCGGCTCGTCCAACCAACGCAGCATGTTCGACTCGGCATACGTGCCGCGCTGGAACCCGCACTTCTCCAGAAAGGCGATCCGCTGCGCATCGTCCTGCCGGGCGCCGGATACGAGCTTGCCGCCCCATGCCTCGGCGTCACGAGCGCGGAGGTCGGCCAGGCGCGTTTCCGCCCACGCCATCGCCTCATCCTCGACACCTGACCATTCATATTCGGGCAGCACCTGCCAGTCAAACGTCGGATCTTCGCCCAGGATGGCATAGCCGACCAGCTTGCCCGCCCCATCGTGCCACAGGCGAACGTGCTCCCTGGGCTCCAGGTGGCAAAGCACCATAAAGAACCACCAGTTCAGGTCGCCGACGTGCGCATAACGCCAGTCGTTGGTGCGCGCCCGTGCCTCCATCAACAAACCCTGCATCCGCGTCAAATCCTCTTCGGTTTCGTAACACCGAGAGGTCAACGAGTGTATCGTTGCCATGATCTGTCAGGCCTCCTGCTTTGGGCGCCAGTTGTTCATATTCCCACCGCCTGCGGCCACGGCTCGCGGCGAGCCTGGGTCCAGAGCGTGTTCACATAGCTCAGGGCAAAATAGTTTTGCACAAGGTGAAGCCAGAACGCTCCTGGCTCCGTAAGCACGAGGTCCTCGTCGCGGCGCACGGCGAGCCCAGCTCGTTCCACCCTTCCCAGCCACCGGCGCGCCTTGGGCGCGTCGTCGCCGAGCGCCGCATCGACCTGCGCCAGCGGGATGCGGGTGTCATAAAAACGCCAGTACAGCCACCACCAGCCGGACATCTGGCCGGCAAAGGGCATGCCCAATGCGACCGGCCGTTGCCCTGCCTCCATTGCGCGCACCCAACTGCCGAGATCAAACGTGTTCAGCACAAAGCCGCCGGGCAAGTGCGATCCAGCTCCCGGACCGATCCCGATATAGCCATCCCTGGTCACCGACGAATAGCGCGGCGCACCGCCCCGCGTAAAACTCCACACCGATACCCGCTCAAACCCATGCTCCGTACACCACTTGTGGATGGCCTTGTAGTGTGCGCGGCGCGCCCGCAAGTCCGGCATGCGCACGTCTGTCAGGCGTAGGTACTCACCAACCGAGGTGTAAGGGAAGGTGAAAAGCGGATAGGTCGTCAGTTGATTCGCGCCCAGTTGCTCAGCACGGGCCAGATCCGCGGTGACGTCGCCGGCAGTCTGGTGGGGCAGTGCGAACATGAGATCGGCATTAACCGAAGCAAAGCCACTCTGCGCCAGCAGTTCTAATGCACGCTCCGCGACCCGCGGCGCGTAGCGGCGGCCGATCAGCACCAGGTTCTCCTGGCGGAACGACTGCACACCCAGCGACACCAGCGCCACGGCGGCCTCGTGCAGGCGCTGCACGGTGGAATCGTCAACGTCGGTCGGGCTCGTCTCGATGCAGACATCTCCCGTCAGGCGGAACCGCTCGCGCACCCGTTCAAGCACGCGCATGACACTGCCCATGGCCAGCGTGGGGGTGCCGCCGCCGATATAGACACTGGTGACTTCTGCCGGCCCGATCCTGGCGGCCCACCAATCCACCTCGGCCAGCGCGGCGCGGGTGTACGGTTCCAGGAGCGCCTCGTCGTACGGCACCTTGGTATAGGGGCAGTATGGGCAAGAGTTCCGGCAGAATGGCACGTGCAAGTAGAGCGACGTGCGCTCGACACGGGGTGGCGTCCAGTCCGGGGCAGGTGGCTGAAAGACCCAGCGCTGGCCGGCTCCTACGAGATAGCGCCGCGCCGCGCGTGTCAGAAGGCGCGAGACCTTGGCACCCACGTGGCTCACCAATACCTCAACATCCCCAGCACGGCGCTTGGGCTCAGGCGGCGAAATTCTGTCAGCTCGGTGCAGGCTGCGTAGCCACACTCGGGGCAGATCTCGTCGGAGGCGCGGCAGCACACCGACTCGCCGTCGACGTCCACCACGGAGGCCATGGGCACCCGCCTGGGCCACTTGCCGGATCTGAGTGCCAGCAGCCCGGCCCGTGAATTGATGACTGGCAGGCCTGACCGGATGCAGCCCAGCAGCCGGTCGATGATCGGCGCCCGCTCCGCTGCGTCGAGAAACAACTCATCGCGTCCGTAGTAAGGGGTGTGAAAATAGAACATGACCCCGATCACAGGGAACCTGGTTTCCTGAACCCAGCGCAGGAACGGCTCGATGCCATCCGCCGTGTAGCGGTCGATCACATAGATCAGTGCCACCTTCGGGTGCTTGCCCTCGCGCACCGCCGACTCGACCTCCTCGAAATAGTCCCCTCGCCGCAGCTCAAACGTGCCGGGCAGCCCATCCATGCTCACCCACACGAGATCGGCCGAGGTATCGAGTCCGAGCGTCCCGTTCGTGTACACGTGCACGTGAAAGAAACCGATCCGCTTCGCCTCCAGGACGGCATCCTCCAGCGTGTGCTCCCCATCGCGCCACAGCATCGGCTCGCCGCCGCTAAAGTACACCTCGCGGAATCTACGGCTCCAGGCATTTTGCAGTGCGGCGACCAGATCATCCCAGGTCATGTCCGGGCGGCCGGTGTTCGACACGTGACAGCCGCGACAGGCAAGGTTGCAGCGATCCGTAAGCGCAATGCCATAAATCAACAGTTCCGGACGCCTCAACACAACAAAGCGCCACACGAACGGGATGTAGAATCGGAGCCTATCTAGCATCGCCCTATTGAAGAATCAGCGACCCACGACGAGCGGGTGAGGATATGGATGAGGCTCGTACCCTGGCTTGGGCTGCGTGTAATAGTCGCGGCCTGGCTCGATAAAGCCCCTGGCCTCCCGCTCAATCTGGGGCGCGGAGGGCCCGCCGTCGATCTCGTTGTCCCAGATCCAGAGATCGCGGATTTGATCGCTGGCCGGATAGCTCGATTTCAGCCGCTCGGGGGTGCCCCATTCCAGGATAAGCAGGATTGGCTGCCTGAAACCACGCAGGCTATTATCAAAGATGACTCCGTCACCGCCGCGAATGCCGATGCCACATTCCTTGTACACAGGGTACTCGATGGTGTTGCCATAGATCTCGACGTAGCGCGTGCCCCGCGACCAGCCAAAGCCCGGACCATGGGCGTCGATGGAACAGGCTACGACATTGCTCCACACCCGATTGTAGCGAAAGACATAGTGTGCCCCTCCGCTGGCAGCGATGGCATGGCGGCTTCCGATAAACACACAGTCTTCCACGAAAACTGCCTCAGCCGTGCCGGCGCCCGGATCCTCGGGCCACTGGTTGTTGCCATACACGACCACCCCGTACCCCAGGTTGTCTATGCCCTTCTTAAAGTTGTCCACAAAGATCGAGTGGTCGATCACGCCACGTGAAGTGCCCTCTGTGCGCACCCCTGCCCAGCCAAAGCCCTCGAAATAGCAGTGATCCAGGCGAAAGCTGCGCACATTACTGAACAGGACACCATAGTCTTCGCCCCTGTCATTCCCGTCGCGCACCCCAAGGAAAGCAATGCCCGACACCTGCGTCAGGTTCTCACCCCGTCCAAGAACCCAGAAGATTGGCTTGTCCTGATCACGCGCTGCGGCTGGATCGCGATACAGGATAGTCCTGTCCATGCCGGCCCCCACCACGTGCTGTCCCTGTGGAATCACGATCGAGCCCATGATCTCGTAGCACCCGGCCGGGATCTGCACGACGCCATCGGGCCCGGCAGCGTCGATCAGCGCCTCCACATCGGCGGCGGTGCCGGCTGGGCACTGTGCCGCATCGTCGAGCATCCCAGCCAGCACGGCCTGCAGATTGCGGACGTCGTCATCCGGGGCCTGTGCACAGCCTACCAGAATCAAACCAAGTGCAAAGGCGACAAGGGCCAGTTTCCATATGGTTACAGCACGATCAATCAGATGCCCCTCCTTCACACAGCCTCACCGCGTCTCGATCACGAGTGAATCCACTCAGCCTGATTCATGCCAGTCGCCCCCCCCAAGTCGCGGACCTGCGATACAGCATATCATAGAATCCAGGCCAAGTCAATTTCTCTTATGTCATCTCATAGTGAGGTCAACTCACCAAACCGGTAGGCTTGACGGCATGCAGCCCCACCAGCACCGGCATCGCCGCCATGACTGCTCACCAAGAGAACAACAGCCGCACCAGTAACCCGAACAGCTCGAGAACGGCTCCAACCCACCAACCCTCACGCCCACCGCTGCCGGTGTGCGAGCCCCATGCCTGGTCACTCAGAGCTCGCGCCGAGGCTTCGACATCGTGCTCGACCTTGGGGTCAGCACCGCACCACAGGCAGTGCGCTTCCCCGGGATACACCGACCTTCCACAGAAGGGGCAGCGTTTCGGCAGAGGTGTATCCGGGCCTCCGGCAAGTTGAGAGCCTGACATCTTGATCGGGTAAGGCTCAGTTTCAGATTCGCGACTGCCCCTCGGACCGTGGCGCGCTGCAGGCACGAGCACAGCCCGGCACGTAGAGCAAAAGATCGCGCTGGCCACATTCTCGGCGCCACAGACAGCGCAGCGCACCATCGTTTCAGCCGCCACCCGAGTGCCGGCACCCGGCGCCTCAGGCCGCTTCTGCGCAACTGTGGCCCCACACTCGCCGCAGAAAATCGAGTCGGGTGGGTTGTACGCACCACACTCTGGACACTCCATCTCTTCCCCCCCCTTTTTCTGCTGCCAATCTACGGCGTCCACCAATCCGATGGCTTGTCGTCCTTGCTCCCTGACAGCAGCTTCTGCGGCGCACCGCCGGCTTCCGGGATAAAGTACGGTTCCCAGTTCCCCTCCCAGCCGCCGATCAGGAACTTGCCCTGCTTCCAGTCCACGATGTTGGCACTGTTGTTCCGGTCGTTGCCCACCGCCCCCTGCACCTTGTGCGGGTTCGTGCCGTCGACATTGATCACCCAGATCTCCCACGCCGTGCCGTCGGCGATGGTAGAGAACGCGATCTGCTTGCCATCCGGCGAGAACACCGGGCTGATGGCCCATCGCTCCGGCCCGAACGGGGTCACCTGCCGCGCACCCGATCCATCGCGGTTCACCACCCAGATGCTCCAGGTATTGGTGGCCCGTGCAAAGGCGATCCGCTGACTATCTGGCGACCAGGAAGGCGTGATGTCCAGGTTGCGGCTGGTAATCGGCTTGGCATCGGTACCGTCGAGCTTCATGGAATAGATTTCAAAGCCGCCGGGCCAGCCAAAAGTATAGACGACCCGGCTTCCATCGGGCGCCACGATAGGGTAAGCTTCCAGGTTGCTCGGGCTGTTGGTCAGGTTCGTCTGGCCGCTGCCGTCGGCGTTCATCTTCCATAGATCGTTGCCGTGCTCGAAATAGATCGTCTGCCCGTCAGGCGTGAACGTAGCGTCGTAGCACTTGCCCCGCTTGGTCAGCTTGGTCAACCCGCTGCCGTCGTCGTTCATGACATAGATGTCGTCCCAGCTATCCCGGTTGGAGGTCATCAAGATCTTGCCCACCTTCGGCTTCGGGGTGGGCTTGGGCGTGTTGGTGGCCTGGGGAGTCGGGCTGACCTCCGGCATCGGAGTGTTGGTCGGCGCCGGCGTATCGGTCGGTGGAATGGCGGTGGCAGTGGGGGTCGGCGCCGGCGTGTCGGTGGGCGGGATAGGCGTGTCGGTCGGCGGCACCGGCGTTGCCGTCGGCGGTACCGGTGTGGCCGTGGGTGGCACCGGCGTCGCCGTCGGCGGCATCGGTGTCGCAGTAGGTGGCACCGGGGTGGCGGTCGGCGGCTCCGGGCTGGACACAGCCGGGACCTCCGTTTCCGTCTTCACCCGAGCCACCTCGGTAGGCGTCTCCTCCGGCCCGCAGGCAGCCAGCACCAGTACCAACGCCAGCAGCGGGACCAGGAACATTGTCCAGCGGAATCCCCTTCTCTGTTTCATCTTCCTTTCCTCCTTTTCTTGGTTAACCCTCAGGCAGTGGCAAACGGTGCAGCCTGATCGCCGAGTAGAGCTTGATGCCATACAGAGCGGCCAGGACCGGTACCACCGGCCAGATCGACCCGGTACCGAGCAGCAGGATGGTGATCATCCCCGAGTTGAAAAACTTGGCCGGCGGCGACCAGTTGAGCTGCCAGATCGTGCGGTCGACCTCGTAGAAATAGTTCGGCGACAGGATGGGCCAGCGCATGAACTGGTTGGAGAGATAGTTATCGAGCAGCATGAACTCGAACAGATAGAGCGCAATCACAGCCGCCGCTTCTGGATGCGTGTCCAGGTAGTTCAGATAGAAGAAGGCGATGAGAAAGCGATCTGCCAGGATGTCGAATTGAGCGCCAAACCGCGTCTCCTGGTCCAGCCGCCGGGCCAGGTAGCCGTCGAGACAGTCCAGGCTCCAGTACACGGCCAGCCCGGCCAGGTTCCACACCATGCTCTGCTCCAGGGCAGCCACCGTGAAAAAAGCAAGGCCCACGACGGAGCGGATGAGTGTTACGGCATTCGGGTAGGTTCGCACATCTTCCCCAGCCGGCTTGATAGAAGCGATCGATTGAGTGTATGCACTGACAGTCATTTCTCCCCCCTTCTTGGCTCCAAATCTCTTGACAATTCAGTTGTACGGTGGTGGCTGCCTTGTTGATGCCATAGTAGAGCTTTTGGAGTACCAAAACAAGAGAAAAGAGTACCAAAAAGTGTCAATCTGGCGCTTTTTCCAGGCAAAGAGTGGAAAGAGCAACGCGCGGCCCCTGGAGTTCCGCGCGATCATCCATCCAGGCAGCGGCTATGCTTGCTCAGTCGACGCCCGCTTCCATCTCCTCCAGCGCACGCGCCACCGCGCGCAGGGCGGCACGGCGGGTGCGGCTGAACGTGCCATGGGAAATGTATAACCGCGACATGATATCACGATTGGAGGTCCCCTCCAGGTAGGCATCGTGCAGAATCAAGTAGGGGTACCACTCGCGCGGCGGAGGATCGGCAGTGGGTGCGATGCCGGGTCGGAGCTTTTCGATCGCATCGGCCAACAGGCCATACACCGCCTTGCCCAGGTCGATGTGCGTGACCGTGCTGGCCGCAATCCGCGCCTTTGCCAGCCTGGATCGGGCCAGGCTGTGCTCACCCAGGTAACCATAATCGGCCATGTGCCTGAGTGCATCCTCGACCGCTTCGACAGAGACGTGTTCGGGGTACCTGACGGCCTCGGGCGGCAGCGTGCCGGCGCCTCGCGCCACCTCGGTCATGTACTCCGCCCGGCGGCGCGCGTTCCAGATAATGTCGCCCAGGCGATCGCTGGGATAGAGAAACTGGTCCACATCGGCAGGCGCATAGCCCGCGCCATTCACAGGCCGGCCCAGGAGCAGTGCCCCAAGCTGCTCAGCGCCGCCATAGAGCGGGATCAACAGCGCCGCCTCGGCCAAGGGGGGCGGGAAATGCCCGTGCTGCAGATGGAGCACATCGTCAGCGCTCAGATCTTGAATCGATAGCTGGGGATGCTCCTCGGTCCATCCATGCGCGGCGGCCAGCCGTGTCTGCCCATCCTCAAACACCAGGATCAGGCCAAAGATCGCCTGGGCGCACGCACACAACAACTCGAGCGTGGCAGAGAGAGCATGGTCCAGCTCCTCCCGATCCCCGGCCAGGACAGCCAGCCTGTGCAAGCTCGTCTGCACCTGACGCAGATCCTGTCGCCCGAGCGACGCGTCCCACTGGTAGCGAGCAGCATCCACCAGGAAATGCGTGGTGACGGCCAGGATGACGGTGAAAGCATAGGCCATCGGCGGCACGCCAAAGTGGCGAACGCCTAGCCAGGCGAGGAAAAGGTAACAGCCAGATGTCAGGCCCGTGGCAATGGCGGCATGATAGAAATCACGGCCAATGGTGCGCCCCTCCGCCAGGGCACTGTAACGCGCGACACCATAGCCGACGAGCGCCATGGCCGCGCCGAGCGGCACCGACGTGGCGACCATGGGCACGCGCAGGCCGAGGCTTGATCCGGCGACTGACAGCAGCGCAACCGAGCTGGCCAGCAGTGTCGCCAGGACGAGGGTGAGGAATTGCTTGCGCAAGATCGGGGCGACAGGAGCCCGGGCGCACGCCACCAGGTTGGCCAGGCTGATGGCTGTGTAGACCAGCCCCAGGGCGAGCACCAAAGGGTAGAGGGCGCCCGCTTTCAGGGAGCTGAGGTACAACGGGTCCCCGGTTGGAGAAGCGGCCAGCAGCAAGGGTGTGTTGACGTGAATGACAGCGGCGGAGATCGTGCCCGCATAGCCGGCGACGAGCAGCGCCCTGCGCCAGAAGCTCAACTGTGGCGAACGCATCAGGCTGGTAGCGTGATGCCACAATATGACCGCCGGAACGAACGCCCAGGTCTGAAGCCAGGCATTCGAGCCGCCCGCTGCGCTTCCCGCCCAGAACTGTAAGAGCGGATTCAGCCAGGCTGGGGCGCCTTCCGGTGTGGGAGGAGGCGCGAGAGCCAACAACACGTTCAGAAAATGGCCACTCAAGGACCAGAGTGTGAGGCCGGTCAGCCACGAGATCAAGCGGCGCGGGCTGCGGGTTACCACGTACAGGCCCAACCACAGCCCAACGGCCAGGACGACCAGGTTGACGAGGAATGTGATGGAAAGCAGCATACTGCCCTCCCAATCCTTCTCTACTCCGCACCCACGCCCAGCGGAATCATCACGTGCGCCTCTACCCCCTGACCAGTGCGGCTCTCGATCCAGATCTGGCCCCCGTGCGCCTCCACTGCCAGCTTGCAAAAGGCGAGCCCCAGCCCGCTGCCCCGCTTCCCCACATCCCCTGTGCAGAATTTCTGAAACAGGCGCCCTTCCATCTCCGGAGGCAATCCAGGCCCCGTGTCAGCCACCGCCAGGTGCAGGCAGTCACCGTCGACGCGGGCCGTGACCGTCACTGTTCCACCGGGCGGTGTGAACTTGATCGCATTGCCCATCAGGTTCTCCAGGACACGCCGCAAGAGTGCGACGTCCCCGGAAATGACCGGCAGGCCGTCTACTGGCAGATCGATCGCCAGGCTCAGCTCCCCCTCAGCCGCCAGCAAGCTCATTCCCTGGCCGACGTCACGCACCAGCCTGGCCACGTCGAGCGGCTGGCGGTGCAACGGCATCTGGCCGCTCTCGAGTTGGCTCACCTCCAAGATAGCCGTGACCAGGTCGGCGGCCTGCCGACAACTGTTTTGGGCCAGTCGCAGGTAGCCGTGCAACGAGGCATCAACCGCCTCCGGCGCGTAATCGGCCAGCATGTCCAGCGCAGCCTCCGCCACGTTGAGAGGATTGCGCAAGTCGTGCACGGTGACGTGGGTCAGGTCCTGGCGTAGCCGCTCAGCCGTCTGCTCCCGCGTGACGTCATAGATGATCAGGATGCGCCCGCCCAAGCGCCCTCGCTCGGTCATCAGCGGCAGCGCCGAAACCTGCAGCCAGCGCTGCCCCTCGCCCAGGGCGACAAGGACCTCGGCTATGCCCTTGGCCGGTGCCTGGCACAGATCCACCACCTCGGGCCACTGCACGACCTCGTGGGCCAGCCTGCCCACCCATTCGCCCTCCCTCAGGCCCAACATCCGCTGCGCCGCCGGGTTCAAATCTACGATCCGGCCGTAAGGATCGAACACGATCACGCCGTCGTGCAGGTGATCCAGCACCATGCGTTGCGCCACCGGCACCACGTCCAACATGCGGTATCGAAACAGGCCGAGGGCGACCAGCCCGGCTGACAGCGCAAAGCCAAAGGCCCCCAGGTCGAGGCCTGGCACCGGGATCGCGCCCACCAGGTGCAAGGCGTTGCCCACCATCGGGATCGCGCTGCTGATCAGGATGATCAGGCCCTGCCGGCGAAAGAGCGTCGCCGAGTGACTAAAGACGATGAACAGGCCCATGCCGAACAGAATATAACCATATGTGATGGCATTGTGTACCCAGAACCATGGCCCGCGTTGGGGCACAGTCGCCAGAAAAGGGCCTGTGTCGTCGAGGGTGATGGCCGTCCACACCAGGTGGTGCCACGCGTTGCTCACCGTCAGCACCGTGGTGAGGATCGGCGGCAGGAGGAGCCACGGCAGGGTGCGGCCTGTCAGCCACCCTTCGTGGCCCGTATATTGGATAGCAAAAAGCAGCCAGAAGAAGGGAAGCCAGGCGAGCGAGACAATAATCACCGTCTCCCAGAACTCTTTGCCAGCCACGCCCGTGCTCTGGATCTCGATCCCGTAGGCCGCCAGCCATACAGCAACGCACAGGACCATGGCCACAAATGGCGGGACAGCAGGGTGGACGGTCCGATGGCGCCAGCCATAGCGGGCCAGCAGGACCATCGCGCCGGCAGCCAGAAAGAGCGGCAACGCGTACGGACTGTAGCTCACGTCATGCCCCCACATCCCTCTGGGACGCTCCACATCCCGCCGGTCGCGCCAGCAGAAGAAAAGATCACCGTCCCTGTGACGGCATTATACCATCAAAGGCAGGTGAGGGCAAAGAGATCAGGCCACGCTCGGCTGGTCATTCCAACGGCGAAAGGCTAAAGAGAGAAACCCAATCGAAAGGCACTTACGACGACTCGAAGGCATCTGCCAGATCGGTCATCACCTGACCGACCAGGCGCGCAACCGTTTGATAAGGGGCAGTACTTGCGCTCGCGGCAGTACCAGTACTGCCGGACACAACGTACAAAAAGCTTTCGCCTTGACAGCCCGGCTGGTGATTCCCGGGTAACTGGCTATTCTCCCAGCAAAACATTGAGCTTGCCGAGTACCTCGGTCATCACTTCCGCCGGCAGGGCGCACATTCTTTCCGCGTTCCTTGCCCGCCAATCCAGGCTCTTGACTTGATCCGCCAAAACCACGCCAGTCACTGCCATGCCCTTTGGGATCTTGACTTCAAAGGGATACCCCTTTTCCTGGCTGGTGATTGGACAAAAAATTGCCAGCCCTACCTTTTCATTGTACGCCAAAGGCGACAACACCACAGCCGGGCGCCGGCCTGCCTGTTCGTGCCCTGCCTGAGGATTGAGCGTGATCCACACGACGTCGCCGCGCTCGGGCGCATACACCTGACTCGTCACCACGCCTCGCCTCCCACGGCGGCGCCTGTATCCACTTCGTCGTGCAAATTCTCAGCGGTCACGTCCGCCAGCAGGGCATCCAGTGCATACCGTGGCGCCATCGCAGGCACAATCACCAGCTTGCCTTCTTCCAAGACAAGATTCACCGCCGAGTCCTCCTCCAGGCCAACTTCATCGGCCAGCGGCTTTGGGATCCGCAACGCCAGGCTGTTTCCCCACTTTTTGATCACCGTATCCATTCTGCACCTCCACCCTCTCTGTATCTACAAAGAAGATACACTATTCTTCGAGTTGTGTCAAATGGGCAAGTGTGGAATGCCGAGTAGAGAT
>JAFGIA010000241.1 GCA_016929795.1 Anaerolineae bacterium | reverse complement strand
GGGGGCGTTTTGGGGGGGGGGGGGGGAGCAACCATGAAAATCGGGAAACAATCATCGGCATGGTGTCTGCCAGGGCAGTGCCGGCCACCAAGGGAAAAAGGGGGGATTCCGATGAGCAAGCTGTGGCCAGTTTTGGTCGCTGTGGGTGTCGTCTTGGGCCTGCTGGCTCCTACTGCGCGCGCCGATGGGATGATCTTGCCGGGTGATCTCGGGGCAATCGATTACCCCGCCGTGCGCTATCATCACGTGACGGTCGAGATCGAGGATGGGCACGCGGTGACGCGGGTGGAGCAGGCGTTCTACAACCCGTACGACGTGGCGGTGAATGGCCGCTACCTCTTTCCGCTGCCGCCTGAGGCGATGCTCGGGCGCTTTGAGGCGGTTGTAGATGGCAAGCGCCAGGCCGTGGAGCGGCAGGACGCGGCGGTGACGCGAGATGCGCTGTTGGGCGCGGTGGTGCGACAGCAGGACCCCTCGCTACTCCAGTATGCGGGCTGGGAGTCGCTGGCGCTCGACCTGAGCCTGGCACCGGGCGAGTCGCGCGAGATGGTGCTCGAGTACGACGAGGTGCTGGCGCCGGCAGGGGGGCTGTACCACTACCGGTATGTGCTGAGCACGGAGCGCTATTCGGCCCGGCCGGTGGAAGAGGTGTCGATCGCCGTCGACGTGCGCGCAAGCGGTGGGCTGGCGACGATCTACTCGCCGGGGCACGATGTGGAGGTGGAGCGGGTGGACGCAGGCAGGGCGCGCGTCACGTGGCAGGTATCCGAGGCGAACCCGGACACTGATTTTGAGTTGTACTATGCAGCGGCGGAGGGCGGCTTTGGGGCCGGCCTGCTCACAGGGACGTCGTACGGCGCCGCCGGCGGCGACGACGATCATTTTCTCCTGCTCTTTTCTCCGGAGGTCGCGCCGGCGCACACGGACGGGCTGCCGAAGGACCTTGTGTTTGTGATCGACCGCTCGGGGAGCATGAGCGGGGAAAAGATCGAGCAGGCGCAGGCGGCGCTGCAATTTATCCTGGGCCAGCTTGGCGCGGATGACCGTTTTTCGATCGTCAGCTTTGACCACGAGATCGCGGCATTCTCTGATACCTTGAAGGGGGTCGACGACGGCACGCTGCGCGCTGCGAGGGATTACGTGGACGACCTGTCGGCGCGGGGGAATACGGACCTGGAGGGGGCGCTCCAGGCAGGGCTGCGGGTGCTGGGGCGCACGGAGGGGGGCAGCGCCACGCGCCTGGTGGTGTTTCTCACCGACGGGCTGCCGACGGAGGGGATTACGGACGAGGAGGCGATCGCCCGGCTGGTGGGCGAGGCGAACGCCCGGGTCGAGGCGCGGCTGCACGTGTTTGGCGTGGGCTATGACGTCAATACCCATCTGCTCGATGGCCTCGCCGCCGGCAATGGCGGCAGCGTCACTTACGTGCGGCCGGGCGAGAGTGTGGAGGCGGCGCTGACCGAGTTCTATGCCCAGATCGCCCACCCGATCTTGACTGACGTGGAGATCGAGTTCGAGGGGCTGGACGTGGCCGACGTCTATCCCGAGCAGCTCCCTGACCTTTTTGCCGGATCGAGCCTGATGGTGGCCGGGCGATACGAGGCGGAGGGCGAGGAGGTGGCGGTCCGCGTGCGGGGCCGTGCCGGCACCGAGGTGCACGAGTATGTCTATCACTTTCACCTCGACGAGGGGGGCGCGGGGCGCGATTTTGTGCCCCGGCTGTGGGCCACGCGCCGGGCGGGTGCGCTGATGGATCGGGTGCGCGTGGAGGGCGAGACGGAGGCGCTCGCGGCCGAGATCCGCGAGCTGGGACTGGCGTATGGGATCGTGACGCCCTATACCACGTTCGCGATCGAGGGGCAGGCCGCGGGGGCGGCGTCGGCGCAGAATATGGCGCTGTATGGCTCGGCGGAGTTGAACCTGGCGTCGGGCCGGGTGGCGGTGGAGGCGCGGGTGCAGAACCAGGCGTACCAGGGGGCGACGCAGGCGGACCTGGCGGCTGGCGCCAACGTGCTCTCGTACGAGGGGCGCAACGTGGCGCGGCTGGGGGGCCAGCAGGTGGATCTAGCGCTGCTGCAGGGGCGGGAGATCGACGGCGCGCTGACGGAGGAGTGGATCGAGGGCAACGTGGCGGTGGATCGTACGGTCGAGTTTGGCTCGGACGAGTATTTGCGGCTGGCCTCAGATCCTGCCGCCCGGCCGTTCCTGCAGAGTGGGACGAACGTGGTGTTTGCCTACGGGGGAGAGGTGATCGTGGTGCGCGGGCCGGTGGGGGCGGATGTCGATCTGGTGGGCGAGGCGCCACCGAACGATGGTCCGGGCGGGATCGATGGGCGACAGGGGAATGGGGGTGTGGATGGGACGGCGCCGCGTGCCGGGATCGGCGTGCCGCTCGCGCTCGTCGCAGCGGCGGCTGGCGTAGGGTTGTTGCTGATCGGCGGGCTGGGGGTGGTGGTGGGCGTGGCAATTGTTGCCCATGTCCAGGACCGGTGAAAGGCCCATGTTGGGCCTTTACAGTTCGAGTGTGGCAAGTGCCTGGCCGGCAATGGCCTCGCCAATTACCAACGAGGCCGTCGCGGCGGGCGACGGGGCATTCAGCACGTGGATGGCACGCTCCGCATCGACGAAGGAAAAGTCATCGACGAGGTTTCCGCTGCCATCCATTGCCTGGGCGCGCACGCCGGCGCCCGCCTGCTCTAGATCGTCCAGTGCCAGGTCGGGCAGCAGCTTTTGCAGCGCATGCACCAGCGCCTGCTCGTTCACCGAACGGTAGATCTCGTCCAGGCCCATGCGCCAATATTTGGCCGCCATTATCCAAAAACCAGGAAAGGTGAACAGCCGGACAAGATAAGCGGGATCGACATCGGTCATGGTGTATCCCTGGCGGGCAAAGGCGATCACGGCGTTGGGGCCTGCTTCTACCCCGCCGCCTATCTTTTTCGTAAAGTGTACGCCGAGGAAGGGAAAGCGCGGATCGGGCACGGGATAGATCAGGCCGTTGACCAGGTGGGTGCTGCCGGGGGCGAGCTCGTGGTACTCGCCGCGGAAGGGGACGATGCGCACCCCCTGGGTGGGGCCCATCATGTTGGCGACCAGGTCGCTCTGCAACCCGGCGCAGTTGATCAGCCCCCGTGCGTGGAACGGCCCCTGGGTCGTCTCGATTACGAGCTCAGCGGGCAAGGTCTTGATGTTCAAGACCTCGGTGTTGAGCCTCAAGTCACCGCCCCCTGCCTGGACCAGCTCGGCGTACTTGGCGGCAATCATGACGTAATCGACGATCCCGGTGTGGGGCGACCAGAGGCCGGCGACGCCGGTGGCGTGTGGCTCGTACTCTTTGATCTGATCGGCGGTGAGGCGCACGATGCCGGGCACGCCGTTGGCGGTGGCGCGCCGGTAGAGCTCTTCCAGGCGCGGCAGCTCTACCTGGTCGACGGCCACGATCACCTTGCCGCACAGCTCGTATGGCAGGTCGTGCTCCTGGCAGAACTCGATCATGCGCCGCGCGCCCTCGACGGCCAGGCGTGCTTTGAGGCTTCCCGGCTTGTAGTAGAGTCCGGCGTGGATCACGCCACTGTTGTGACCCGTTTGGTGCGCGGCGACATGCCCTTCTTTTTCAAGAATAACCAGGTGGAGGTCTGGGCGCTGGCAGGTGAGGGCTAGCGCTGTGGCCAGGCCGACGATGCCTGCGCCGACGATGGCGATGTCATAGTGTGTTTCGGGCATGGTGTCTCCTCATAGTTGGGCGAGTGATGGTTGGGTTGCGGCAGCACTGACGCATGAACTATTTTACCCGGTTTTGCCTCTGCGCACAGTGGAGTATATCACATTGTGATCTAGATGGTGGCATGGTAAGCGTGGCATGCGATCTTGACAGGCGACGCGCGCATGATACAATAGGATCGTTGGGCGGGCGACCGGGGCCCGCCAGTTGTTTAGAAGGGGGGAGCCCATGAGTCAAGAAGAGGCGGCAGGTGAGGCCGCCGTACAGGGTACAGAGAAAAAGCAAAAGAGCCGCCCTCGGGGGCACGTGACGATCTTTGGCACGTGGTGCAAGGGATGCGGCCTGTGTATCGAGTTCTGCCCGCAGGGTGTGTTCGAGGCGAACGGCGGCGGCCGGCCTGTTGTCGTCCATGGCGCCAGGTGTACGGCCTGCCATTTCTGCGATACTCACTGCCCCGACATGGCGATCACGGTGCGCCGCCTGGACGAAGAAGAGGTGGAGGAGCTGGAGGATCTGACCCAGCGCGCCGAGGAAGGGGCACTGCCGGCTGGAGGTGACTTGTGACGGTGGAGCTGATGCAGGGCAACCGTGCCAGTGCGCTGGGGGCATTGGCCGCGGGCTGCCGCTTTTTTGCAGGTTATCCGATTACGCCCTCGTCTGAAATCGCCGAGTTTATGTCGCGCGAGCTGCCCAAGCTGGGTGGCAAGTTCATCCAGATGGAGGATGAGATCGCGAGCATGGCCGCGGTCATTGGCGGGTCTGTGGGCGGTCTCAAGGCGATGACGGCCACCAGCGGCCCTGGCTTTTCGCTGATGCAGGAAAATATTGGCTATGCCGTGGTGGCCGAGATCCCGTGCGTCATTGTCAATGTGATGCGCACGGGCCCGAGCACGGGCCTGCCGACCAGCCCGGCCCAGGGCGACGTGATGCAGGCGCGGTGGGGCACTCATGGCGATCACCCGATCATTGCCCTGGCCCCGGCTTCGGTGCGCGAGTCGTTCGATCTGACGGTCACTGCTTTTAACTTTGCGGAAAAGTTTCGCACGCCGGTTATTCTCTTGATGGACGAGGTGGTGGGGCATATGCGCGAGGCGGTGGATCTGCCCCCGGTACGGCCCGAGGATATTGTGAACCGGGAGATGCCCACCGTGCCCCCCGAGTGGTATGAGCCTTTTGGCAACCCGCCATCCGATGTGCCCCCGCTGGCGCCCTTTGGCGAGGGCTATCGCTATCATATCACCGGCCTGCTGCACGACCCGCGCGGCTTTCCCACCAGCCGCCTGGACGAGATCCAGCCGTGGGTGGAGCGTATCTTTCGCAAGATCGAGCGCCACATGGACGAGATTGCCATGTGGGAGGCGGATGGGATCGAGGAGGCACGCACCATCGTGGTCTCTTATGGATCGACGGCCCGCTCGGCGCGGCAGGCGGTCAAGATCGCCCGGGCCCGTTATGGGCGCAAGGTGGGGCTGCTGCGGCTCAAGACCGTGTGGCCCTTCCCCGAGGCAGCGGTGGAGCGAGCCTGCGAAAACGCCCAGCGTGTGATCGTGGCTGAGATGAACCTGGGGCAGATGGCCCTGGAGGTCGAGCGTGTCGTCGGCCGCCAAAAGGTGTTGCGCATCGGACGCGCCGATGGGCAGATCGTCCGCCCGGAAGAGATTGTGGATGCGATGCGCAGCCAGCCGGCACAGACACCCAGGCGGCCGGCAGCAGGCCTGAAAGAGAGGGGAGCAGCGTGAAAAGACACGACCAGGGCGCGTATGAGTTCCTGCGCCACCACAAAAAGTTCCCACACCTCTGGTGCGCCGGCTGCGGCATCGGCATCGTGATGGGCAGCCTGCTCCGCGCGGTGCAAAAGCTGGAGCTGAACCAGGATGACGTGGCTGTGATCTCGGGCATCGGCTGCACCGGCCGCATGCCGGTGTACCTGGATTTTAATACGATGCACACCACCCATGGCCGGGCGCTGGCGTTTGCGACGGGGCTGAAGCTGGCCCGCCCCGAGATGGAAGTGATCGTGGTCATGGGCGACGGCGATGCACTGGCCATCGGCGGCAACCACTTTATTCACACCGCCCGGCGCAACATTGACATCACGGCTATCATCGTCAACAACAACATCTATGGCATGACGGGCGGCCAATCGTCGCCCACGACGCCGCTCGACGCGCGCTCGGCGACGGCGCCGTACGGCCATATCGAGCCGCCCTTTCCGATTGTCGACCTGGCGATGGCCGCCGGCGCTTCTTTTGTGGCGCGCGGCACCGTGTTCCACGTCACTGAGCTGGATCGCCTCATGGAACAGGCGATCGTCAAGAAAGGGTTTGCCGTGGTCGAGGCGGTGAGCTATTGCCACACGACGTTTGGCCGCGCGAATGACCTCAAGTCGCCGATTGCTATGATGCAGGTGCTCAAGGAGAGGGGGATCACCCAGCGCGCTGCGGAAAAGCTGGAGGAGGAGGATCTGGGCGCCAAGATCGTGCGGGGGGTGTTTCGCGATGCCGACCTGCCTGAATACACTGAGCTCTACGACCAGGTGATCGAGCGTGCCCACGGCTCGCCGCCCCCGCGCAAGCGCAAGGTGCGGCGCGGGTGGGTATGAGCCATCGAAGGGAGGAGTGATGGACCGGCTGAGGAAAGAAGCACGGCGCGTGCTGGAGGACCGGTACGAGATCCGGCTCGCGGGCGAAGGGGGGCAGGGTATGATCCTGGCCGGGGTGATCCTGGCCGAAGCGGCGGCGGTGCACGATGGCCTGAACGCCGTCCAGACGCAGAGTTATGGCCCGGAGGCACGGGGTGGGGCCAGCGCCTCTGAGGTGATTGTGGCGCATGGTGAGATCGATTTTCCGAAGGTGATGCTCGCAGACTGCCTGCTGTGCATGAGCCAGGAGGCGTGCGACAAGTTTTACAGCCAGGTCAAAGACGATGGCTGGATCATTGTCGACAGCAACAATGTCAGCCGCGTGCCGACCCACCGCGCGGTCACGGTGCCCATTTCGCAGATCGCGGAAGAGGTGACGGGCCGGCGTATCACGGCCAGCATGGTCGGCCTGGGCCTCATTGCGGGCCTGACGGGCGTGGTGGGCCGCGAGGCGCTGGAAAAGTCGATGACCGAGCGGGTGCCGGCAGGCACCGAGGAGATGAATCTGAAAGCGATGGGGGCCGGGTTCGACGAGGCCGAACGCCTGACCCGGCAGGTGGGTGAGCTCGCCTTGGGCTGACGCCTGTCGTCCTGGCTGCTACAAGACCAAGGGAAGGAGTGAGACGCCATGTTGTTGAAGCACTTTTTTGTGAACAAGATTGCCCACAGTTCTTACATCCTGGCCGGTAAGACAAGCTGTGCTATCATCGATCCCCAGCGCGACGTTGACTTTTATATCCACCAGGCGCGCGAGCTGGGTGTGACGATCACCCACATCATACAGACCCACCTCCACGCGGACTTTGTCTCTGGTCACATGGACCTGGCCCGCGAGACCGGCGCCAAGATCTATGCGCCCCGGTCGGCCCGATGCGCGTTCGATCACGTCCCCCTGGCTGAGGGGGACATGGTCAAGATCGAACATGTCGAGCTGCGGGTGATCGAGACCCCCGGCCATACGCCGGAGCACGTCACTTATGTGGTGACCGACACCTCGCGGGGCGATACGCCCATCGGCGCTTTTGTGGGCGACGTGTTGTTCGTGGGCGACGTCGGCCGGCCCGATCTTTTCCCCGACCAGGCGCTCGAGCTGGCCGGCAAGCTGTATGACAGCCTGCACGACAAGCTGCTCCGGTTGCCCGATTATTGCGAGGTCTATCCCGCCCACGGCGCCGGGTCCCTGTGCGGCCGCTCCATGGGCGCCAAGTATCTGACGACGATCGGCTACGAGCGCCGCTATAACGCCGCGCTCCAGCTCGGCCGGGACGACTTTGTCCGTTCTCTGACCTCCGATATGCCGCCGGCGCCCGATCACTTTGGTCGCTGCAGCGACATCAACCGCGAGGGCCCGGCCGTGCTGGCGGATCTGCCGCCCCTGGAGGAGCTGAGGCCGGCGCAGTTCCACAAGCGCCTGGCAGATCGAGACGTGGAAGTGGTGGATGTGCGCAGCTACACGGCCTTTGCCGGCCTGCACGTGCCCGGCGCCTGGCACCTGGACCTCAACGGGAACTTTCCCACCTTTGCCGGCTGGGTGCTGCCTACGGACAAGCGGTTCTTGCTCGTGGCCGATGACTATGGCGACGCCCTGACTGCGGCCCTGTGGGCGCGGCGGGTGGGGGTGGATCGGGTCGTCGGCTATCTGGCCGGCGGGATGGCTGCCTGGGCCACAGCCGGGCTGCCAACGTCCGATATTCATCTGATCTCTGCCCAAGACCTGCACGACAGGGTGACCGGCACCTCGAGTATTGTGCTGGTGGACGTGCGCGCCCCATTAGAGTTCCAGGACAGCCACATTGGCGGCGCCATCAATATCCCTGCCCCGGAGCTGCGCACTCGCTACACGGAGCTCGATCCCGACAAGCCCACATTCCTGGTGTGCAGCACGGGGAATCGGTCCGGCCTGGCGGCGAGTATCCTGAAGCGGCACGGCTTTCGGGAGGTGCACAACGTGGCTGGCGGCATGACCGGGTACAGCGCCGCAGGCTATGCCAAGCAGTGCAACGTCTGCGAGAACCCCCATGGGTCGCGCTTTTTTGCCATCAGTTTCGATCTGGCCGAGGAAGAGGATTGGGGGGAGGCATGAACTGGTTGGCAGAGACTTTTTGGTCGCCTTATGCGGTGGGCATTGGCATCGGGGTGCTGAGCTGGCTCACCTGGCTGATTTCACACAAGCCCATCGGCTGCTCTACCTCCTTCGCCCGGTCGGCCGGCATGATCGAGAGGCTGTTGCGCGGCCCGAAGGTCGAGACCCGGCCCTATTACCAGGAGTTCAAGCCGGCTGTGGACTGGCAGTGGATGTTGGTCGTGGGAATGATCGTGGGGGCGTTGGTTTCGTCGCTGCTGTCCGGCGATTTCGGCTGGCAGTGGATTCCCTCCCAATGGGCGGCCACCCTGGGGACGAGTGTGCCGCTCCGGCTGGTCGCGGCCCTCGTGGGCGGCGTCCTCCTGGGCTTTGGTTCCCGTTGGGCTGACGGCTGCACTAGCGGGCACGGCATCAGCGGCACTATGCAGCTCGCCGTGTCGAGCTGGATCTCGGCCATCTGCTTCTTCATCGGCGGCATCCTAATGGCCCAGTTCCTCTTGGCCGTTATCGCTTGAGGGGGGAGGAAAGATGAAGACAAGATTGTCGCTGGCCTGGGGGTTTCTGTTCGGCATTGTCTTTGGCTTTTTGCTGCAAAAGGGCGGCGTGACCAAGTACGACGTGATCCTGGGCCAGTTGCTGTTGACTGACTTTACTGTGGTCAAGATTATGCTCTCGGCCGTGGCCACCGGGATGATCGGCATCCACGTGATGAAGAGCCTGGGCTGGATCGAGCTCGATCCCAAACCGGGTTCTTGGGGCAAGAATGCGGTGGGCGGCTTGATCTTTGGGCTGGGCTTTGCGCTGCTGGGCTACTGCCCGGGCACGATTGCGGGGGCGATCGGCAACGGCTACCTGGATGCGGCCATAGGGGGGTTGGCCGGCATTCTGCTTGGATCGTGGCTCTTTGCTGTGGTCTACCCTCGAGCGCGGGATGGCATTCTGAAACGGGGCTACTTTGGCGACCTGACCCTGCCGCGGCTCTTCAAGGTCAATGACTGGGTCGTTATTGCGCCGCTGTTTGTGTTGATTGTCCTGCTGTTGTACCTGATGGAGCGCTCGGGGTTGTAGCGGCAGGGCGCACGGCGGGGGGGCGCGGGGGGGGCGCACGGGGGGGGCGCACAGCCGTGCGCCCCTACAATGGGGGGGGCGGTGATCAGAAGGGCCAGACCAGGGGGATGATCAGCAAGGCGACCAGCAGGGTTATGATGGTGAGGGGCAAGCCCACGCGGATATAGTCGGTGAAGCGATAGCCGCCTGGCCCCATGATGAGCAGGTTGCTGGAGTGACCCACCGGACTGAGGAAGGCGGCCGAGGCCGCTACCGCGACCATCATGAGCAGTGGATAGGGCGACGCGCCGAGGTCGGCCGCGGCGCGGATGGCGATGGGCGCCAGCAGCACGGCGACGGCGGGGTTGGGCATGGCCTGCGAGGCCAGTACTGCGATCAGGCCCAAGCCGGCCATCACGGCCACGGTGCCCCAGCCACCGGCTACCGCGATCAGGCCGCCAGCCACCCACTGCGCGGCGCCACTGCGCTCCAGGGCGATGCCAAGGGGCAACATGCCGGCGATCAAAAAGACGGCCTGCCACTCGATCGCCCGATAGGCCTCCTCCATGGTCAGGCAGCCGGTGAGGACCATGAGCACCATGCCCATTACGGCAGCGATGGCGATGGGCAGCCAGCCGGCGATGACGGGCACCAATACGCCAGCCATGATCAGGAGGGCCAGCCACGCCTTTTCCCGGCGCGGCGTCTCTTGGGCCGCCTCGGTGAGCACCAGGAAGTCGGGCTCGGCTCCCAGCATCCGCGCCCGGTCCCGCGGGCCGTAGAGGAGGAGCGCGTCGCCAAAGTGGAGGGCCATGTCGCGCAGCCCTGAGCGGTAGGCCCGGCCGGCGCGCCAGATAGCCAGCACGCTGAGGCCATATTTCTCGCGAAAGTGGATCTGGCGCAGCGTCTGGCCGGCCAGTGTCGTGCGGGGGGAGAGCACGGCCTCGATCAGGCCGACGTGCTCCGACTCGAGATCCGCCAGGTCGGCGACCGCCTGGCCCTCCACCTCCAGGCTGTGCAAGCCCTCCAGCGTCTGTATGTCTTCGCGCCGGCCCTTGAGCAGCAGCAGGTCACCCACCTCCAGCCGCTCGTCGGCGTTGGGCAGGAGGTGGGTCGTGCCCTCGCGCACGATGCCCATGACCCCTAGCCCATAGGCGTCGCCCAGGCGGCCTTCGGCCAGCGTTTTTCCTGCCAGCGACGAGCCAGGCGGCACCTGCGCCAGCATCAGCCGTTCCTCGAGCCGGTAGTCCGCAGCCGTCTCGATGCGGTTGACGGCAAGGTTGGGCTCGGCTTGCAGTGCGTCGAGCTGGGCGTGGAGGCCTTCCACCAGCAGGACGTCGTCCCGCTGCAGTGGGCGCTGCTCCAATTGGGTGCGCAAGGTGCCTCCCCCGCGCTGGATGGCCAGTACGACGACGCCAAAGCGGGGACGGAACCCGATCTGATCCAGGGTTTGCCCCGGCAGCGAGGAGGAGGCGGTGAAGCGCACCTCGGCCAAGCCCATCTCGGCCGAGAGGAGCTTTTCCACGTCCAACGGTTCCTTTTCGACCACGATCTGCCGGCCGTTGCGAAACTCGTCGAGCCGGTCGAGACGCCCTTCTACCAGTAGCCTGTCGCCGGCCTGGAGGAGCGCGTCAGGCGGCGGGGCCAGCCGCACTGTGCCTTCGCGCAGGATGCCGACGACGTTGAGGCCCAGCACGGCCCCCAGCCGGCTTTGCAGGAGGGTCTTGCCGGCCAGCAGTGAGCCGGCCGGCAGGCGCAGGGCATAGAGCCTCTCGCGCAGCCCAAAGAACTCGGCCAGGTCGACCGGCTCACCCTGGGGCAGGCGCTTGATCTGGCGCACCGGTAGGAGGTAGCGTCCTGCCAAAACCATAAAGCCGATGCCGGCCAGGGACACCGCCAGGCCGGTTGGGGCGAAATCGAACATGGCGAAGGGGCGCAGGCCATACTCCTGCAGGACCTCGCTGACGAGGATGTTAACGGGCGTGCCGATCAGGCTGAGCATTCCACCCAGCAGGGTGGCCGAGGCGAGGGGCATGAGCAGCCGTGAGGGAGGGCGGCCGGTGCTGCGGGCAATATCGACCACGACCGGCAGCAGCAACGCGGCTACCCCCACGTTGTTCATGATGCTGGACAGCGCGGCGGCGGCCAGCATGATGACGAGGATGAGGCGCACCTCGCTCTGGCCAGCCAGGCGCAACACCTGGCGGCCCACCAGGCCAGCCAGGCCGGTGCGGGCCAGGCCGGCGCTCAGGATCAGCACCGCCCAGACGGTGACTACGGCCGGGTTGCTAAAGCCCGACAGCGCCTCGGCGGGGGTAACCAGCCCGGCGACGGCCAGGGTGACCAGTACCAGCACGGCGACCACGTCCATCCGCACCCGCTCTGTCACAAAGAGCAGGATGGCTCCCCCCAGGATGGCCAATACGGTTATGATCTCGGGCGTCACTGCGTCCTCCTCTAGATATGGGGTATGGCCGCCATTCCTTCCTTCCTTCCGATCCTATTTTACCAGAGGATGGCCAAATTTTCAATCTTGCAGTTCCCTGGTTGACAACCTGGCAGGTGGAGCGTATAATACTTTTGACCTTGTGGACCTTGATGCTGGTGCATTGGAAAGAGCAGGTGGAGCATAGGGTGAGTATTGATTCGATCACTCTAAAGGAAAGCATGCAGAGGTTGTTCCCTGATCTCGAGCTCGATGAGGTTTTGGCTGAGCTACTGTTGGAGCGGGCTCGCAAAAACCTGATCAAGTATCGCACGATGGTGCGCCACTTTGAAGCCAAGTATGACACTGATTTTCAAGCTTTTCGCCAGAGGGTCCTGGACTCGGAGCCGCCTTTTGATATCGAGCAGGACTATTTTGACTGGGAAATGGCGGTCACAGGCATAGATGATATGCAAGCCGAGATCATGCGGCTGGAGTGTCTCCACGAGTTATGAATGTCGCCGATCTCCTGGTGGCTGTCTATCTGGAAGCCGGCAAGCGACAGTATATCACGCGCCTCGAGATTGTGGATCAAAGCCAGACGCTGCTCAAGGCTCGGCTGAACATCGCGCCCGATCTTTTTGTCCAGGTCTATCGCAACGATCGCTTTGACACCACCAACCTTGTCCTGGTTTATGGTGGACGGAGGGTCTATGCCCGTGACCAACTGGGTGGTGTGTGGCATCGCCATGTGACTGCCACGCCCCAGATACACGACACGAGTGTGGAAGGCAGACGCCCTGTCGATCTGGCCGAGTTCCTGGATGAAGTGGAGTCTGTGCTGGCCACGATGGGTTTGCCTTAGGGCAAATGGCTGCGTGAGATGCCACAGGCTGGTGTCTGGGTCAAGTCCGCCTTTGGTATACCGGGAACCGTTTCTTTTGTCCAGCGATTGCGCGCCGGCTGGTGCATCCCTTGTTTGTAGGGATATCGTGGCCGCACGAACGACGGGGCATAAAGTGCCCCGTCTACGGAGCAGCGCCCGATGAATCGGGCTGACACGCCCTACACAAGTG
>JAFGIA010000240.1 GCA_016929795.1 Anaerolineae bacterium | reverse complement strand
GTTACCAATTGGGCCTCCGAGATGGCCTACAGCAAGCTGCCGGGCTATCACCTCCCGGGTAGCTTGCAAATAACTTAACGATACTGGTGCGGCAGTCAACTGGCTCCAGTGGTCAGCATTAAAGTGCCGCCGGATCACGACCACCGGTGTTTGTGGTTCGCATGCCACGAGGATGACAAGTGATTCGCTCTTGCCGCTGCCGGGCTTGCCTGTGATCAACCACCCTTCGTCCGATGCGAGGGCAAGGTCCATCTCCGGTCGCGTAACGGTCGGGGTCATCTTGATAGCCGGCATTTCGAGTGCTGTGCAAATCTCATCTCTGTGCGGCTGACGAAAGATGCAAAAGGGCGCATTGCCGGGTCGCGGAAAGCCAGGGAGGTGCTGGCCGGCAGCTTGCAGCATTTCAAGATTCAACACGCCCTGGACCGGCGCGACGTTTGCTACCTGATCCATGAGAACGGCGAGAACTGTGTCGGCTGTCGCCTCATCCGGTACTCCAATCGAGCATAGACGACCCCGGAGCCAGTTCCACCAGTAGTGATGGGGCCACCTGCGCTCTACATACAGCTTTTTCACAAAGCGCAGGAATACGTCGTTCTGCTCGGCTCCTAACAAGGCGGGGAGTTTCTCACACCACACTGCTTCCGAGTTCGTTTTGTTGGGTCTGTGTGCTGCCGAGACCGCGACAAGATCCTGCCAGTGCGCTGCGTGCCGCGCTTTGTCGAGCCAGTCGGCAAAATCGTAGAGGTGGGGATCCGCACGGTGGTTCACGGCGAGAATGACCCGGTCCTGGGAATTCGGATCCAAAGTGATCGGGTCTTGTTGTGCACCGGCGTACAGTTGCTGCAAAGCATCACAAAATCGTTCGGTCTTGCCCCACCTCAGGCGCAATGTGCGCCCAGACTTGGCTTGGCTTGCCCATAGAGTGCCGTTCTCGAATTTGAGAACTAGATCGTCAATGACTGCAGGGGCCTGGAGCTGAATGGAGCTCAAATGCCCGGGCGGCAGGCCGGCATATTCGCCGAGCAGCATGTCCACACAATACTCGACAGCCAGACGCTGCTCAAACACCAGCCCCTGCCAGTTCGTTGCCCCACCGCTGGATGAGCTACTCATCCTTCCCTCCTGCGCAACTCGATGTACGATGTATCAGATTGAGTCGCAGTTGAGGAACCTCCGGCTTTTGCACCGGCCCGCTGTAACTCAGTATAACACAAGTAAAGCGAATTGACAAGAGCGAAATGGCTTGCACGCAAGGGGCAAGGGCGCAAGACCTGCGAGCTACACCGCAGACGTGAGAATTCACGACAGCAGTTTGTAGGCCAACGGCCCGAGCATGCCCTTGAGCGTGCGGGCGCGCAGCGCCTGGTCCAGATCCGCGATCAGGTCGGCGGGGTCCTCCAGGCCGATGCTGGTGCGGACGATGCCGTCGCCCATCCAGGCGCGGATGCGTGCCTTCTGGGCGGCGTCGAGGTAGGAGACGGCATCGACGTAGAGGTCGGTGGGGTAGTAGAAGAGGAGGCTGTGGGCGTGGCCGAGGGATGTGGCGTACTGGAACAGGCGGATCTTTTCCGCCAGCGTGATGGCCGCGCCGAGGCCGCCCTTGAGCTGGAAGGTGAGCATGCCGCCGTAGGCGGGCTCACCACCGGCGGACATCTGGCGGCGGGCCAGGTCGTGGTGGGGGTGGCTCTCCAGGCCGGGATAGACGACGCGCGTCACCCTGGGGTGGGCTTCCAGGAAGCGGGCGACTGCCAGCGCGTTGGCGCTGTGGCGCGCCATGCGCAGCGGCAGCGTCGCCAGGCCGCGCAGGATGAGCCAGGCGTTGAAGGGGCTCATGGCGCCGCCGAGGTGGATGAGCATCTCCTTGCGGATGCGGCGGATGCCCTGGGCGGGGCCAATGATCGCCCCCCCCAGGGCGTCGCCGTGGCCGTTGAGGTACTTGGTCAGGCTGTGGACGACGTAATCGGCGCCCAGGGCGAGGGGGCGCTGGATGGTGGGGCCGGCAAAGGTCGAGTCGACGGCGAGCAGCGCGCCGGCACGGTGGGCGAGATCGGCCAGGGCGGCGATATCGGCGAGGCGCAGGATCGGGTTGGCGGGAGTCTCGACGTAGACGAGGCGCGTCTCGGGGCGGAGGGCGGCGCGCACCTGGTCGAGGTCGCTGGTGTCGACCAGGCTGACGCCGATGCCCAGGCGCGGGAGGTACTCGCCGAGGAGCTCGACGGCCCCGGCGTAACAGACTTCGCTGGCAACGATGTGATCGCCTTGACGTAAATAGGTGAGGAGCAGGGCCGAGATGGCGGCCATGCCCGTGGCGGTGGCGAGGGCGGCGACGGGGCGCACGTCGCGCCGGCCGCCACGGCGGGCGTCGAACCCTTCGAGGGCAGCCAGGCGCTCTTCGAGCGCGGTCAGCGTCGGGTTGCTCCAGCGGCTGTAGGCGTGGGGCGGGCGGTCGCCCTCAAGTAAAAGCGCGTCGAACAGGCGCTGGCCAAAGCGTGGCAGCCTGAAGCTGGCCGCCATCTGGATCGGCACGCGCAGGGCGCCGGTTTCCGGATCGGGTGCTTCACCGGCGTGGAGGGCGAGGGTGTCGATGTTGGGCATGGTTCACCTCGATTGCAAAGCGCAGCAGGGGATTGCTTTGTCGCTTCGCTCCTCGCAATGACAACTGCGGAGAGACTTGGCGCCGTGCATCACGCATCACGTTCCGCCAGCTCGTCGAGCAGCGCGCGGTGGCGCTCCCGCGAGATGGGGTAGCGCCAGGCAAAGGCCATGGCGAGGAGGAGGAGGACGAGGGGCACGGGGCCCATGAAGGTGCGGATGGCCTCGACGGCGGCCGGTGGCTGGAGCGGCACGTCGCCGCTGGTCGCCGGCGTGATATAGCCGGTGGCGGCGAGGGCCAGTCCCATGGCCCACAGCGCGGCGCCTGTCGCCAGCTTCTGAAAGAAGGAGGCAAAGGCGTAATAAGAGCCCTCGCGGCGCTGGCCGGTGCGCACCTGGTCGTACTCGATGATGTCGGGCACCATGGACCAGGGCAGGACGTAGGCGGTGGCGATGCCCGAGCCGGCGAGGGCGGCCAGGGCGTAGGCGAGGCCGACCTGGTCGGGGCCGACGAAAAAGAGGCCGACGAGGACGGCGACCCACGAGGCGGTGCCGAGGAGGAAGGCGCGGCGCTTGTCGAGGCGCTGCGCCACCCACACCCAGAGTGGGATAAAGAGGATGGC
>JAFGIA010000239.1 GCA_016929795.1 Anaerolineae bacterium | reverse complement strand
CGTTCGGCAGCCGCACCCAGCTCCTGGCCATCCTCGACCGCATGATGGACGAGAGCCAGAAGGTGCACGGCGCCGTGCAGCAGGGCACCTTTTTCGACATGCCGGCCTTTGCCCCCACCGGCCTGCAAGCTACCCTGCCCGAGGTATCCGACGTGTCGCGTCGCGAGGTGCTGGCCTGGGAAAAGGAGCTGGTGGGTGCCTACATCTCGGACCATCCCCTGTCCCGCGTGTGGGCCGACCTGGAGAATGCGATCACGGTCCTCACCGGCCAGATCGACGACACGATGGCCGAGCAAAGCGTGACCGTCGCCGGCATGATCAACTTTGTGCGGCGCATCACCACCAAAAAAGGGCAGGCGATGGCCTTTGCCCAGATCGAGGACCTGCAGGGCACGGTCGAGGTCGTCATCTTTCCGAGCCTGTGGGAGGCAACGGCCGAGATGTGGCAGCCCGAGCAGGTGGTCGTTGTGCGCGGCAAGGTGAGCCTGCGCGGCCGCGAGCCGAGCATCATTGCCGACTCGGTGACGAACGAGATCACGACCGTCAAGGCGCTCGACGAGACAGGCGCCCAGCCGGAGCGCAAGGCAGCCAACGGCAGCGTGCACATGCATATCATCGTCCCGCGCCGGGCCGACGTCGAAGAGACAATCCGCCGCCTGGGACAGGTGTTCGATCTGCTCCAGGAATACCCTGGATCGGACCGGTTCAGCCTCTACGTGGGACACAGTGGAAATGGCGACGTCCAGATCGAGTTTCCCAACGACACCGCCGGCCACTGCCTGGCCCTGGAAGGCCGGCTGCGCGAGATGCTGGGCGCCGGGACGGTGCGGGTAGAACCGATGGGGAATTGGGAATTGGGGAGTTAAGGGATCAGGAATTGGAGGATGGGGGGAGCGGGCAGATAAACAGAGGCGCATGGCCCTGGCCCCTCGCTCCCCGGTCAGGTCATGAACGCAGTTGAGCGAGTGAAGCAGGCACTGGAGGACGCAGGGCTCGCTCCCGATCGGGTGCGCGAGCTGCCGGCGGATACAAGCACGGCCGAGACGGCGGCCGCCGCGGTGAGCGCGCCTGTGGGCAGCATTGTCAAGTCGCTGATCTTTCTGGCGGGGGGCACGCCGCTGCTGGTGTTGGTGGCGGGCGATCAACGCGCCGACCCCAAGCGCGTGCGCGCCTACCTGGGGCTGAGCAAAAAGCAGTTTCGCATCGCCAACCCGGCAGAAGTGCTGGCGCACACAGGGTTCGAGGTGGGTGGGGTGCCACCTGTCGGACATGCCCCCCCCCTACGCACCCTGGTCGACGCGTCGTTGGCCCGGTTTGACAGGGTATGGGCGGCTGCCGGCAGTGGCCACGCCGTGTTCCCCATCGCCTTTGAGCACCTGGTCGAGATCACCCAGGGCGAGGTGATCGACGTGGCCGAGTTGCCGCCGCCCTGACGATCCCTGATGGCGGTTGTCATTGCGAGCAAGCGCTAGCGAGCAAAGCAATCCCCACCTTGGATCACGGGCCCCAACGACGGGCCCTCGCAACGGCAGACGCGGTTGCCCTACTTTGCGCATCACGCACGCTTGACACAAAGCGCCGCCTGTGATACACTCGACCTATCAGTGTAGCGGGCACGGGCAATGGAAACGCGGCGCATGGGTGGCTCCGGCTACAAAGTCTCATATCACAGCATGACACGCCTGACGGTGCTGCTGCTCCTCCTCGGCACGCTGGCCGTCGATCTGGTGGCGCCCGTTGTCGCGTGGCAGTGGATCCGGCATCCTTTCCCCGGCTTTTTCCTGGAACACACCCTCGTCATCAGCGATGTCATGGGCCAAGATTGGGACACGTCGTTTCGCAGCGACGCCCTGTGGCGCCTGACCGAGATCGAGGGCCAGCCAGTCGAATCGGGCCGCGACGTCAGGCAGTGGATGGACCTGGCCTCGCCCGGTGACGTCCTGGACGTGACGCTCGCAGCCCGGCCAGACAGCGGGGGCGGGGTGCAAACACGCCCGATCACCGTCCAGACCTTTCCCGTGCGTGACTGGATCACGCTCTTCTGGCTGCCCTATGGCATCGCGCTGGTGTACCTGATCATCGGCGGATGGGTGTTCTTTCACCGCGGGGACCGGGCAACAGGCCAGAGCTTTGCCCTCTTTTGCGCAGCGGTAACGCTCGGCGTCAGCCTGCTGTTTGACGCCGACACAACGCACCTCTTTAGCCGGGTGTGGACCGCCGCCCTGCCGCTCGCAGCGGCCTCTCTCATCCACCTGGCCCTCGTCTTTCCCGAGCGCGGGCCGTTTGTCAATCGCTGGCCCACTATTCGCTTTGTGCCCTATGCGCTGGCCGCGCCGGTGATCTTGATCAGCCAGATCCGCCTCTACTCCCCCACCGATCCGTGGGCCTATATCACTCCCTGGCGCTGGAGCTATGCCGCCCTCGGGGCGGCGGTCGTAGTCTTTTTCCTGATCATGCTCTACACCCGCGTCCACTCGATTTCCGAAGTGACGCGCAGGCAAGTGCGGATCATCCTCGTCGGTGCCCTGTTGAGCTTTGCTCCGATCACGATCTATTTTATCCTGGCTGGCGTGCCAGTCACGATCTCGTTCCAGCCCACCCTCTATATGCCGCCCCTGATCATCTTTCCGCTGTTCGTCGCCTATGCCATCCTGCGCTACAAGCTGCTCGGTATGGACCTGTTCATCACGCGCGGCCTGGCCTACTCGATCCTCACCGCAGGGGTCGTCGGCATCTATGCGTTCGTCGCCCTAGTCCTGGGACAAACCATAGGGTTCGAGATCCAGGGCGAGCCTGTCGCTCTCGTGCTGGCCATCATTGTCCTCCTCTTTGTGCTTAATCCGCTGCGCGAGGGCGTCGAGCGCATGGTCGACCGGCTACTCGACCGCCAACGGCTGGACTATCGCCAGCTACTGGAGCAATTCAGCCGCGACCTGGTCACCACACCACTCGAGCTACCGGACATTCTCGATCGGCTCCTGGCCCAGATCGATCCGGTCGTCCACTCGGCTCCAGCCCTCGTCTTTCTTCACGATCCCCTGTCGGACCGCTATCTGCTCCAGATGGCGCGCAACTATGTCGCCCCGGACGATCGCGACACGAGCTTTCCTGGTGACACGCCCCTGGCAACTCGGCTGATCAAGAAGGGTGGCCCCCTGTACCTGATCGATACGGGAGGCGCGATGCTCTTTCCCGTGCCCCCCACCCCAGAGGAAGAGCAAGCCCAGGCGCTTGGGCTGGTCCTCTATTTGCCGATGCGGGGCAAGAGGGATAGTGACCGGCTGACCGGCTACATGGCGCTCGGCCCCCGGCTGTCGGGCGAGCCCTACATCCCGGATGACCTCACCTTTCTGGCCGCTGTTGTCGACCAGGCGACCATCGCCATTGAGAACGCACGCCTGGTCGACAACCTGGAACAGCAGGTCGTGCGACTCGACGTGCTGCGCAAGATCGGCGAGGCGGTGGACCTGCGCAAGGAGTTGGAGGATCTGCTCGATCTGATCTACGAACAGATGTGCCTCATCCTCAAAGTCGACAACTTTTACGTCGCGCTCTACGACCCGGTGCGTCGCCAGTTCGAGATGGCATATTATGTTGAAGAGGGGGTGCGGCGCGAACCAGACAACAAGATCTGGCCACTGGGCACAGGACTCACCAGCCAGATCGTCCGTACAGGCGAGCCGATCGTCACCGCTGACTATATATCCGAGTGCGAGCGGCGAGGGTTGCCTTTCGGCGGGCGCCCCGCCAAGGCGTGGTTGGGCATGCCGCTTGGCGCCAGCGGGCGGAGCGGGCGCGTCCTGGGCGTGCTGAACATCTCGAGCTTTCGAAGGGACTACCGCTACACCGACGAGCAGGTGCAGATCGTGCGCGCTGTCAGCGACCAGGCAGCGGTGGCCATCGACCGCATGCGGCTCTATCGCGAGATGGAGGTGCGCGCTGCCGAGCTGGCCACACTCAACGAGGTCGGGCGGACGATCAACTCGACTCTCGATCTGCCCAGCGTGCTCGACATGATCATGAACAAGGTACTGGGGCTGCTCGACGTCGAGGCGGCCTCGCTCCTGCTCGTAGACGACGAGTCGGGCGATCTGGTGTTCCAGGTCGTCCTCGGCGGGCCTGACAGCCAGGCGCTGATCGGCCGGCACCTGCCCGCGGGCCAGGGCATCGTCGGCCTCGTCGCCGAGAGCGGGCAGGCCCAGATCGTGAACAATGTGCAGACCGATCCGCGTTGGGACCGGCGGGTAGACATGGACAGCGGGTTCATCACACGCAGCGTGTTGTGCGTGCCCATGATCCATCGCGGGCGCATCGTGGGCGTGATCGAAGTAATCAACCACCGCGACGAGTCCCCCTTCCAGGCGGACGAAGCGCACCTGCTGACCAGCTTTGCCGCGCAGGCAGCCGTAGCGATCGAGAACGCGCGCCTCTACACGCAGACCGATCAGGCCCTGGCCCGCCGTGTGGAAGAGCTGTCGACCATGCAGGCCATCGACCGTGAGCTAAATGCAGCGCTCGACTTTGACCTGGTGATGGACATGACATTGGAGTGGGCCATGCGCCAGACAGGTGCCCCTGCCGGCGTGATGGCCGAAGTGGACGAGGAACAGGGCGGGCTGCTGCTCCTCGCCTGCCGGGGGTATCCGCCCGGATTCTTTGAGCGCTATAAAGAAGAGCTGTGGCCCCTCGACCTTGGGATCGTCAGCCGCGTGCTGCGCACTGGGGAGCCCATCCTGGTCGCGGACGTCAGCCAGGACCCCGACTATGCTGCCGCTCTGCCGTCCACCAACGCGCAGCTTTCCGTCCCGATCAAGCGCGAAGGGCGCGTGGTGGCCATGATCAACCTGGAGAGCCCCGAGTTGGGCAAGTTTGATCAGGAAGACCTGGCATTCGTCGAGCGCCTGGCCACGCACGCCGCCGTGGCCATCGAAAACGCCCGGCTCCACGCCGAGACAAAACGCCGACTCGAAGAGCAGGTGGCGCTCCGCGCCGCCGGCGAGGCAATCTCGGCCGAGCTCGACCTGCGCGTTGTGCTGAACCGCATCGCGGAAGAGATGGCACGCGCCGTCGATGCTACGAGCGCCTATATCTGTGACTACCAGGCTGAAGCCGACAGTGCGTCCGTTCTGGCCGAATATATCAGCCCGCACGCCGCAGCAGCCGAGCGGATATCGGACCTGGGGATGACCTACTTTGACATCGGGCAGGAGTTCTGGGAGCGCCTGCGCGATTGTGGCTTTGACGTGGGCCACATCGACGACCCCGACCTTGATGATTCCGAGCGGGAGCACATGCTGACCTACGGCGCCCAGACGGTGCTGTACATCCCCTTCCAACTGCGCGACAAGGTGGTCGGGTTTGTCGAGCTGTGGGAAAGCCGCCGCCGGCGGCGCTTTACGCGCGACGAGATTTCCCTATGCCAGGGCATTGCACAGCAAGCGGCCATCGCCATGGAAAACGCGCGCCTCTATCAAGAAAGCCGGCGCCGCGCCGAAGACATGTCCCTCTTGTACGAGATCGGGCTCACGGTGAACGCACACCTGGCCCTCGACCAAGTCCTCGAGGCGGTCTATATGGGCATCCGGGTTGTGTGGGACCCCCCGGTCTTTTTAGTCGGACTTTATGACGAAGAGAAGGATGATCTCGATTTTCGCATCTATGTCGAGCGAGGCCAGCGACAGCCTCCCTTCCGCCAACCGGTCGTGGCCGAGTCGAGTTTGATGTCTTGGATCGTGCGTAACCGCCAATCACTCCTCATTCGCGACTGGGACGCCGAGATGGGCGACATTCCCGTCACCGGCATCCTGATCGGATCTCCGACCAAATCTTGGCTGGGCGTCCCCCTCGTGGCCGGCAGCCGGCTCGTGGGCGTGCTATCGGTGCAGGACTATCAACCGCGCGCGTTTGGCCAAGATCATGAGCGCTTCCTGTCCACCATCGCCAGCGAGGTGGCCATCGCTATTGAAAACGCCCGCCTCTACCAGCAGACAGAGCAATACGCGCGCGAGAACGAGCGGCTCTACCAGGAAGTGGAGCGGCGGCTGCGCGAAATGACGCTCCTCTTTGACACGAGCGTCGCCGTCTCACGGTCGCTCGACCTGGAGCGCGTGTTGCACACCACAGCCGAACATGTTACCCGCGCCCTCGATGCTGACGGGTGCACGATCGCCACCTGGGAGCACGAGGATGATGTTCTGCTCACCCGCCTCAGCTATGCCGTCGATTCTGACAGGTGGCAGCCAGGTGAGACAGGCACAACTCACCCACTGGCCGAGAACCCTGCGCTGCGCGCACTGCTCGATGCCGGTCAACCTGTACAGATCCCGGCACCAGAGGGCGGATACGATCCCGCCGTGCTGGCGTGGGGCGCCCCCGGCCCCGTGGAATCGGCCATGATCGTCCCGATGGTTGTCCGCGACAAAACCATCGGCCTGCTCGCCCTGGTGCAGGCACACGAGCAGCGCGCGTTCACCCCAACCGAGATCCAACTCTGCCAGACGCTGGCCAACCAGGCCGCCGCCGCCATCGAGAATGCCCGCCTCTACGAGGGGGTCAAGGAAGCCGATCACGCCAAGTCCGAGTTCATCGACTTTGTCGCCCACGAGCTGAAACAGCCCATGACCGCGATGCAGGGCTATGCCAAGATGCTGACCATGGGCATTGGCGGAGCGTTGAACGACACCCAGACGCAGTTCGTGCAGGTCATCAACAACAATGTCGATCGCATGGGCAAACTGGTGAACGACCTGCTCGAAATCTCCCGGCTCGAAGCTGGCCGCACGCACCTCAAGCTGGCCCCGGTCCGCATTCAAGAGATCGTCGAGGAGACGTTGATCAATACGCGCACCGAGATCGAGGCGCGGCATCACACCTTGCAGGTCGAGGCCCCGGAAGACCTCCCGCCTGTCCTCGGCGACCGTGAGCGCCTGGTCCAGATCCTGACCAACCTGGTGAGCAACGCCTACAAGTACACGCCACAGGGGGGCACGATCCGGATCGTGGTCGATGGGCTCGACCGGGCAAGCGTGCCCCCGGGCCACGTGTGCATCGCCGTGAGCGACACCGGCATCGGCATGTCGCCCCAAGAGATCATCAAGCTGGAAGAAAAGTTCTTCCGCGCCGACCACGATCTCGTGCAGCAACAGCCAGGCACCGGCCTCGGTGTGTCGATCACGCGCAACCTGGTGGCCCTGCATGGCGGTGAGTTCACCGTCGAGAGCGAGCCGGGCCAGGGCAGCACCTTCTCTTTCACCGTGCCGGTGGCCCTTTCTCCTTCCGAGCAGAACAAGCCTCCGCGTAGCGCCGGCTGATCGTGGGCCGGTCGCCGGCTCGCCCCCCTTGACGTAGCCCACAGCCTGGGGTACAATAAGCACATGACCCGGCCCGTGATCACGCTGACCACTGATTTTGGCGAGATCGACGCCTATGTCGCGGCGATGAAAGGCGTCATCCTCGGCCTCTGCCCCGACGCCCGGTTGGTCGACATTTCGCACCTCGTGCGCCCGCAGGCAGTCCGCGAAGCCGCCTACCTCTTGTCGACGGCCACGCCCTACTTTCCGCCCGGGACGATACACCTGGTCGTCGTCGATCCCGGCGTCGGCACGGCACGGCGTGCCATCGCCGTCGCGTCCAGCCACGCCCTATACGTGGCGCCAGACAACGGCGTGCTGACCCTCGCCCTGGCAGGCGATCCACCCCGGCAGGCTGTGCACCTCACCCCCTCGCGTTATCACCGACCGCGCGTGAGCGCCACCTTTCATGGCCGCGATATCTTGGCCCCCGTGGCGGCGCACCTGGCCTCGGGTGTGCCGCTGGCCGAGATCGGTGAAGAGATCGACCCGGCAGGCCTGTGCCAGTTGGAGGCGAGGCCGGTGCGGCTGGAAGGCGCCGGGCCATGGCAGGCGCAGGTGGTGCACCTCGACCACTTTGGCAACGCGATCACGAATATGCCGATCGAGGCGCTGGCCGTGCCCGCGCCAGACCTCGTGCTACAGATCAGAGACACGCGCATTGTAGGCCTGCACAATACCTTTGGAGATGTGCCGCCTGGCGAGGCGCTGGCCTACCGCGGCAGCAGTGGCTACCTGGAGATTGCCATACGCGGGGGCCGTGCGGCCGACGTGCTGGGCCTGGCCGTGGGCGACACGCTCCTCGTCGTGAAGGAGAGAAACAGGTGAGATCATGGAGCGATTTGTAATCGAGGGCGGAATCCCATTGCAGGGCACCGTCGTGCCCAGCGGTAACAAGAACGCCGCCCTGCCAATGCTGGCGGCGACACTCTTGACCGACCAGCCGGTGACGCTGCACAACCTGCCCAACATTGGCGACGTACGCACCATGCTGGCCCTCCTGGCGGATCTGGGCGCCGCCGTCACACGCCACGATAGCCACTCTGTCACAATCCACGCCTCTGGCGGCCTCAACAGCGCCCCCGATCCCAGGCTCTTTAGTGAGATTCGGGGATCGCTGACGCTGCTCGGGCCGATCGTCGCGCGCACAGGCAAGATGGAGCTGGCGCTGCCCGGGGGCGACAGGATCGGCCGGCGCCGCATCGACACGCACCTCATGGCATTGCGCGCGCTCGGTGCGAGCGTAAAACACAACGACCGGCTGGAACTGGCCGCCGATCGCCTGCACGGCACCCACATCTGGCTCGACGAAGCGAGCGTCACCGGCACAGAGAACGCCGTCATGGCGGCCTGCCTGGCCCGAGGCGAGACGGTGATTCGCAACGCCGCCTCCGAGCCGCACGTCCAGGAGCTGTGCCACATGCTCAATGCCATGGGCGCGCCGATCGAGGGCATCGGCTCGAACGTGCTGCGCATCCAGGGCCGCGAGTGCCTGGATGGCGGGGAAGGTACGATCGGCCCCGACTTTATGGAGGTGGGCAGCTTTGTGGGGCTCGCCGCCGTGACAGGCGGTGCCATTCGCATTGTCGACGCCGCACCCGATCACCTGGGCATGATCCGCACCGTTTTTGAGCGCCTGAGCGTACACTTTGAGATCGAGAACGACGACCTGGTGGTGCCCGGCGAGCAGGTGTTGGCAGTCGTCGACGACCTGGGCGGCGCGGTGCCCAAGATCGACGACGCGCCTTGGCCCGGATTCCCCTCCGATCTGATGAGCATCATCCTGGTAGTGGCCACCCAGGCACGCGGCACTGTGCTGGTGCACGAAAAGATGTTTGACAGCCGCCTCTACTTTGTCGACCGCCTGATTTCAATGGGTGCGCGCATTATCCTGTGCGACCCGCACCGCGCCGTCGTCGTCGGGCCATCGCGCCTGCACGGCGAAGAGTTGTCGAGCCCTGATATCCGCGCCGGCATGGCCCTGCTCCTGGCCGCCCTGTGCGCCGAGGGCACGAGCGTGATCTATAACATCCACCAGATCGACCGCGGCTATGAACGGATCGAGGAGAAACTGCAGGCACTGGGCGCGCACATCGAGCGTTTGTCACAGTAGCGTGGCCGAGAAGAGTAGAGCCCCATCTCTTGCGGAACCAGCGCAACAAAACGGTGTTCTATTCGTAAAGAGATCGGAACGGCAAAAGCAGTGGAGCGTGTGGAAGGAGGTGACCGGGTAGAGAAAGCTTTGGCCTGAATGTGCGCATGGGAGTCAGAGACACTCGGTTCACACAGACAAGAAAGGAAAGAGAAAAGTGATCGATCGAATTTTGCGTGCCATCCGTCTAGACCCAAACGTCTACAGGGAGATTGCCGAAGACGAGAATGCCATGGGTGAAGCGGCGATCATTGTGATCGTCGTGACGCTGTTATCGGCCCTCGGCTCAGCCTTTGCTGCCGAAAGCTTTTTCGTCAGCCTGATCGTGAGCTGGCTGATGTCGGTCATCGTCGGCTGGATCGGGTGGGCAGTTCTCACCTACTTTATCGGCGCCAAGCTGTTTGGCGGCCGCAGCAGCATCCCCGAGATGATGCGCGTGCTCGGCTACGCGTCGGCCCCGCAATTGCTGGGCGTCTTGGGCTTTATCCCCTGCCTGGGGTGGCTGGCCTCACTCATCGGAGCCATTCTGGCGCTCATCGCCGGCATCATTGCCGTGCGCGAATCGATGGAGTTCGATACGGGCAAGGCCGTGTTGACCGTCCTGATCGCCTGGGTCATCGCTTTCGCCATCACCTTCGGCGTCGGCCTCGTCATCGGCGGCGGGGCGGCAGCACTCGGCTCGTTGGGCTAATCCCAAGCACGGTAGGAACAAAGCAAACGAGGCCCTCTCTCACCTCGGGAGAGGGCCTCTGTCTGGCCGCTCACTACAAGCTGTATGTATCCCCTGGCTTCAGGATCACGCACCGGGTCGCGGTCTCGGACTCGACGCGCCGGCAAAACTCTTTCGGGTCCTGGTGAATGATGTCGAACGTGTCATAGTGGATCGGTAGCACCACCTGTGGCTCGATCAGCTTGACCGCCCGCAGCGCGTCGTCGGGCCCCATGGTAAAGTTGTCGCCGATGGGCAGAATCGCCACGTCGATCCCTTCCTCGCCGATCAGCTTCATGTCGTAAAAGAGGCCGGTGTCGGCCGCGTGGTAGATCTTTTTTCCCGCCAGGTAGAGGAGAAACCCGGCCGGCGCGCCGCCGCAACTGCCGTCGGGCAGCGCCGAGCCATGATGGGCAATCGTCAGCTTGACCCGCCCAAAGGGGAAATTGTAGCCGCCGCCGATGTGCAGCGGGTGCGCGTGCTCGATCCCTTGCGCCTCCAGCCAAAGCTTGATCTCGTTGTTCGAGATGGTGGTTGCCCCGGTGCGTTTCGCGATATCCACAGCGTCGCCCAGGTGGTCGCCATGACCGTGAGAGATAAGGACGTAATCAGGCGCTACATCTTCCGGCCCCACATCCGCTCCAGGATTCCCACTCAGGAAGGGATCGATGAGCAGGGTGGTGCCGTCCACCGCGATGCTAAAACTCGAATGGCCGTGATAGGTAAGCTCAACAACAGACATAGGTATACCTCCTCGTGAAAATAGTTATCTGACCTATTGATTGTGGTATCATCTCAAAAAGTCAGGGCGGGATGCAGGGCGGATTGCCAATCCGCCCTGCATCCCCCAAGTTATTGAGATGATACTGATTATATCATAAAGGGGAACCGATGGCAAGGCCATGCGCAGAAAGCAGCGCGCGGTTTGACAAGTGGTTGTCGTTTGGATAAACTCGTGGGTATGAGAAAACATGTTCCTGCCCTCTCGAGGGCGTTGTTGATCCTCGGCGTGTTGATGATCTTGACCGGGATCGGTTGGGGCGTGCGCCAGTGGGTGAACCGGCCACCAGAGCCAGAATTCACCGATGCGGGCGCCGTGGTCCTCGCCGTGACGGCGCTCGTAGAGCGCGCCAGTGCGACGCCCACCGACACGCCGCCCCCCACCCACACGCCGACCGCCTTCCCTACCCCCACGCGCACCCCACCCCAAGCTCCCATTGACTCCACAGGTGGCCCCCCCCCCACCCAGGCACCGCCGACTCTGGCGCTGCCGACCCGGGCGCTGCCGACTGCGACGCCGAGCCCAACATCAACCTCCACGCCCACTCTGACGCCACGGCCTACCGTACCACCGGCGGCCAACCCACCGACGCGCATCGTGGCCGAGCCCATCGGCCTCGACGCCAAGGTAACGACCATGACGTGGCAGATGGTAGACCGGGAGGGGACCTTTCTTTCCGAGTGGATCGTCCCCAAAGACGCTGCGGGCTGGCATGTCAACTCGGCCCTGCCAGGCCACGGGGAAAACGTGGTCCTGTCGGGGCATCACAACGTCGACGGCAAGGTATTCCGCTACGTGGTGGATCTGGAGCCAGGAGATCGAGTGACGGTGTATGCCGATGGCCAGCCGTACGACTACTGGGTCACAGAAAAATACATTCTGAAAGAGACCGGCGTGCCACTCGCCGCCCGGAAAAAGAATGCGCAGTGGATCCTGCCGACAGGCGACCACCGCCTGACCCTCGTCACTTGCTGGCCCTACGAGTGGCCTGGCAACTCGCACCGCGTGATCGTCGTCGCCCGCCCGGCAGAATATTTCTGGGCACTCGGACTGGACGTCGACACAGGGGATAGGGGCACCCTTCGCTAATGGCTCCCCTCACGCCAGCCCACATCACGCTTCAGAGCTCATCCTCGCCCACCCATCGCTCCAGCAGGCTGAGGATCAGCCACAACAACACGACGATGCTGGCCATCGCCAGGAGGCATATCACGGCAGTCAGCGCCGCCGCCCGGCCGTACAGCAGCCAGACGAGTGCGCCGCCGATCACGATCAGGATGAGATAGCCGCCGGCGACGAGACGGGCCTCGGTGCCCCGCCGGTGGCGGCCAGGCTCAAAGGAGCGTGCGCCTTTTTTCTTCATCGAGATGCTCCGCTGCGCGGCAACCTGTGGATAACTGGGGGAAAGGCTGTGGAAAACCAGCCAGGATCGTGGAAAAGTGCGTCCTTTTTCCCCCTGCCAGATGCACCTTTTCCCCACGGGCAGAGGCATGGGCAAGGCCCAGCCCTAGATGGGAGCGCCTGTCCACACACGTTCCTCGGCCCTGTCCACAGGCAACCCGTGACCGTGAACCGCATCCCTTGTGCTTGAAAGGGCGGCAACCACAAAGGAAGGGCAAGCGGGCACACGGTAGATTAAAAGTCCACATATCCCCAGCCCCTACTACGACTACGAATAGATACTCTATTACCCTTTACACATAATGATCTTTAGAGTTAAGGGCACGCCCAGATGTGGAAACTGACTGGGCCTTCAGCGTGCCCACGAACGATCCTGGTTGAGCTTCATCTTGGCGCAATAGGCAGCTTCCAGATTGATGCCCGCATAGTTGGCAATCTTGAGCAAATAGGCCATGCAGTCGGCCAGCTCCTCTTCCAGCCGGGGTTGTCGCGTCGCGAGTGCCTCCGATCGTGCCACTGCTCTCTCTTGCCCACGGGCGGCTTCACGCAATTCTGTTCGCCACAACTCGGCCAGCTCACTGGCCAACTCACCTACCTCTTCACTCAGGCACAGGTAGTTAAAGTAGAGGTCGGTGATAAAGCCCTTGCTCCGGTCAAGCTCGACGTGAAAGCGCTGAAAATCGGCCAGGGTGGTGTTGCTGTGGCTCCTGCCTTCCATCCTGGCCCCGTCTAGGTGTGGCAAGACTTGCTGATATGCCCCTTCCTCCAGGGCGGTGCGCATCCTGCTGACGATGTACTGAAAGTCGGCGGGCTGGGTGACAAAGTTGAGATGGTTGGTGTCGACGCCGATTACGGGTGTGTCTCGGTATCCGGCAAAGAACTCTTTGTAGGCGAGGCGCAGCGATTCGATGTAGCCGCGCTCCATGGCCCGCTCATAGGGCCGGTCGCGCTGGGCGATGCGGCCCATGAGCACGTCGGTATCGGCCTGCAGGTAGACAATCAAGTCGGGGCGTGCGATCTGCTCGGCGAGCGCCCCATGGAGCTGCTCGTATACGTCCCACTCGTCGCCAGCCAGGTTGAGCTGGGCAAAGAGCCGATCCTTGGCGAACATATAGTCGGCGACGAGAGGCCGCCGGGTGAGCCGCTCGGTCACTTGTTGTTGCTGCCTGTAGCGGCTGAGCAAGAAAAAGATCTGGGTCTGGAACGCATAGCGCGTGCGCGACTCGTAGAATTTGCTAAGGAAGGGGTTCTCTTCGAACACTTCGAGCAGCATTTCTGTGTCCAGATGGTCGCTCAGCATACGCACCAATGTTGTCTTGCCGACGCCGATAGCCCCCTCGACGACAATGTATGGTGGTCGGTCGTTCGATCGATCGATCAAGTTCCTTCCCTCCTCTGAGGCACGCATTCCCCCTCGGCGGGAATTATACCTGAAACCGTGGCGCCGGGCAAATCGATCAGAAATCGAACCTGCCCAGATTATTTGGACCAGTTCGGTCCAGATTGTGATCTTGCTTACCGTATCCTGGACGGTGTGTGGTATACTACAGGCACTCCTTTCTCCTCCTTGTGAGGAAAATAGGGGGGCTCGCTCGAGCCCCCCTATTTTTTTCGCATCACCCGACGACGACGTTGACCAGGCGGCCAGGGATAAAGATCACCTTTTGAGGCGGGTGCCCGTTCAGGTGGCGGGTGACCTGCTCGCACGCCAGCGCCAGGCGCTGAGCCTCCGCTGCATCGATACCTGCGGGAACCTCGATCCGATCTCGCACCTTGCCGTTCACCTGCACGATCAAGGTGAGCGTCTCGTCGGCAGTCAGCATTGCGTCGTACGTTGGCCACGGCTGTTGGTGCACCGAATAGGTACCGCCCCGCCGCGCCCACAGCTCTTCCGCCGCGTGTGGCGCAAAGGGCGCCATCAAGCGGATGGCGGTGTCGACTGCGTCTTTTGATGCCGGGGTCACGCCATGGGCTTCCACGTGCGCATTCAGCATATTGCTGAATTCCATCATCGCCGCCACGGCTGTGTTGAATTTGAATGCCTCGACATCCTCCGTCACCTTTCGCACTACCTTGTGTGTTCCTCTTACCAACCTGTTTTCTGCCTCTCTGTCACCCTGTCTACCTGCCGAGCTATCCATCTGCCCCAGGCGGAACACGCGCTGCAGGAAGCGTTCCACACCCACGATCCCCTCCTCATCCCAGTTGACGTTGCGGTCAAAGGGGGCCATGAAGAGCAGGTAGACGCGCAGCACGTCGGCGCCGTAGCGCGCCACCACTTCGTCGGGCGTGACGACGTTGCCGCGGCTCTTGGACATGCGCTTGCCGTCGGCGGCGTGCACGATCCCCTGGCTGGCCAGGCGTGGAAAAGGCTCACGAAAGTCGATCATGCCGGCATCGGCCAGCACCTTGGTCCAGAAACGGGCGTAGAGCAGGTGCATCACGGCGTGCTCAGCGCCGCCCACGTACAGGTCGACGGGCAACCAGCGTCGCACGGCCTCCGGGTTGAACGGGCCTTCCTCATAGTCCGGGTCGGCAAACCGCAAAAAGTACCAACTCGAGCACGCGAACCCGCCCATCGTATCGGTTTCGCGCCGCGCCGGCCTGCCGCACGCCGGGCACGGGGTGTGCACAAAGTCGGGCAGGTTCTCCAGCGGCGAGCGCCCATCACCTCGCGGCAGGTAGTCGGGCATGTGCGGCAGCAGCACCGGCAGATTGACGCGCGGCACAGGCACCGTGCCACACGCCTCGCAGTGCACGATAGGGATCGGCGCGCCCCAGTAACGCTGGCGGCTGATCAGCCAGTCGCGCATCCGGTACTGGACAGCACGCTTTCCGTAACCGCCGGCCGCCATCATGTCCGTGATCCCCTGCCAGGCGGTGGTTGACGCCAGGCCGTCGAATGGTCCCGAGTGGATCATCGTGCCGTCGCCTTCGTAGGCCGCGCCCGCGCCCCACGAGCCTTCAGGCGGCTGGATGACCTCGACGATGGGCAGGCTGTATTTTTGTGCAAACTCATAGTCGCGTTGGTCGTGGGCAGGCACCGCCATGATCGCACCGGTGCCATAGCCCATCAGCACGTAATCGGCGACGTACACGGGCACGTGGCGCGCGTTCACCGGGTTGATTGCGTGCGCGCCAGTGAACACGCCCTCGCGTGTTCGCTCGGCACTCAGGCGCTCGATCTCGGTCAGGTGCCGGGCGCGGTCGACGTAGGCCTGGACGGCGCCGCGTTGTCCAGGCACCACGATCCGATCCACCAGCGGGTGCTCGGGTGCCAGCACGGCAAACGTCATGCCGTACACCGTGTCGGGGCGCGTGGTGAACACGGCGAACCGCATCTCCTCGTGGTCTGCCACCCTCATCTCGAACTCGACGCCCTCGCTGCGCCCGATCCAGTGGCGCTGCATGGCCAGGATATGCTCCGGCCAGTCCAGGTCGTCAATGGCCGACAGCAGCTCTTCCGCGTACTCTGTGATGCGCAAGAACCACTGCTTCAGGTCGCGGCGCACCACGGGCTGGTGGCAGCGCCAGCAGGTACCCGCCTCTACCTCCTCGTTCGCCAGGGTCGTCTGGCACGACGCGCACCAGTTCACGGGGGCCAGCGCCTGGTAGGCCAGTCCGCGCTCGTAAAGCAGCAAAAAGATCCATTGCGTCCACCGGTAATAGTCCGGGTGGCTCGAATTGATCTCCCGCGCCCAGTCGTACGAGGCCCCGACTAGGTTCATCTGTCGCTTATAGTTCGCGGCATAGCGCCGCGTGCTGTCTGCCGGGTGGACGCCCTTGTCGATCGCTTCGTTCTCGGCCGGCAGCCCAAAGGCGTCCCAGCCCATGGGATGGAGCACCGCGGCCCCCCGCATGCGGTGGTAGCGGCTGATCACGTCGGTGGGCACGTAATTGCGACAGTGGCCCACGCTCAGGCCGGCGCCCGACGGGTAGGGGAAAAAGTCGAGACAGTAGAATGTCGGGCGGTCATTGTCAGCCGGCGTGCGGTAGATCTGCGTGTCCGCCCAGAATTGCTGCCACTTGGCTTCGATGGCCTGCGGCTCGTATCCTCTTTTTCTACTTGTGTCCATGCTGCCAACCTCCTTTCAGAAAGTATTGTATCTCGGCTGGGGACCGGGCTGTGCCGTCGCCAGGACAAAGAAAAAGGCCTCCCGCCTGGGAGGCCTGTCGATCTCGTGATCTGAATGACTACATGGCTCTTACTCTTGCCTCTCCCAAGCGGCGATGGCTCCTCATAAGGAGGAGCTGGGCAAGAAGAAGCGCCAGGGTTACGTGCCATATATTCATCGTCTCGGTTCCTGTCTACCCTTTCTACCGCCTATTATACCATACTTCCTGCGCGTGTCAAGAGCGTCCTCGCCCAGGCAGCAGCACGATCGGCTTCCCCTCGCTTGAGCGGTCCTTTCTTGAGCCCTTTGACGAAAAAGCCGCCCGGTGTGCCTGCCATCGTCCAGCCCTTTTCCTCAAGCTTGGCAGCCATTTTCTCCGCCGCGAAGCCCCCCCAGCGCTCGAGGAATCCCCACGTCAGCCGCGTGTCGAACGTTGCCGCGCATGTGCCCTCACGTGCCGGCGGCCCAATCTTCTCGATCAGGGCCTGGGCTGCCTCGGTGGGCAGTGCGCCGTGCGTTGGAGAGCCAACGACCAGCAGATCGACCGCCATGCAGTCGGCAGCGCTTACCTGGCCCACGCGCACCACCTGCACCTCGCCAGGAAGGGCGCTGCCGATGGCCTGCGCGATAATCTCAGTGTTCCCATAGACCGAGTCGTAAACCACCAATGTTTTCATCGTTTCCCTCCAGAGCCCAGTGTACCTCCGTGGATCTGAATCCACCTGACTCCAGTCTGTCGTTTGGGTGACAGAAAATCACCGCGTGCATGGGCTCGGGCCGGTGGCGAGTCTCGATACTTGACAATTCACCCAGGCGCAGTTATAACATAGAGGAGCCCGAGTCAGTATGGGGAGATGGGGAGGGTGTGATGGAAGACAGTGAGCCCAAAAGCGGCGCGTGGTTCGACGTGCTGAACGTGAATCCCCTGCCCACGCTGTTCGCGTGGGACGATCCGGCGCTGCACTATTTCGTGCGCCGTGACCTGCTGGGTGAGCCAGCCGGCCCGCTCGAATCGTTGTGGGATGCGCCCGAGCCGGTGCGGCTGATCCGCAGGCAGCAACCGGATGGCTCGTGGCGCTACCCTGGCAAGTCGTACGATCCCGAAACTGGCACCCAGTACGATCTGCTCGAAACGTATCGTACCCTGCGCGTGCTGGTCGAGACGTACGGCTTTCACCACGGCCATCCCGCCCTGGTAAAAGCCGCCGAATATGTGCTGACCTATCAAACAGATGAGGGCGACATCCGGGGCATCATCGGCAACCAGTACATGCCTTATTACCATGGCGCGATTCTGGAGCTGCTCGTGAAGGCTGGCTACGAAGAGGATGCACGGATCGAGAAAGGCTTGGAATGGCTGCTTTCCGTGCGCCAGGACGACGGCGGCTGGATTGTGCCGGCGCAGGCTGTGCCGTCGAAGCAGCGCACGATCGAATTTTGGCTTGGTGCCCCTGTGCCGCCCGCTCGCGCCCGGCCCCATGCTCACCTGGCAACCGGCATGGCCCTGCGCCCTTTTGCCGCACACCCCGCCTATCGCGGCCATCCGGCAGTGATTGCTGCCGGGCATGCGCTCAAAAGCCGCTTCTTCCAGGGCGACAAGTACAACGACCGCAAAGCGCCGTCGTACTGGCTCAAGTTCCAGTTCCCTTTCTGGTGGACGAGCCTGCTCACTGCCCTCGACACCCTGACTCTGCTTGGCTTTGACCGCCACGACCGCGATGTAAGCCGTGGGTTGGAGTGGTTTCTCACCAACCAGAGCGCCGATGGGCTGTGGGAGACTGGTTACGGCGCGGGACGTGGCGCCCAAGAAAACCGCTGCCGGGTCGGCCTCGCCGTGTGTCGTGTCCTGGAGCGCCTGTTTCAGGCTGAAAAAGGGGGGCCGCAGCGCGATGCGTGGCTGTGGAGCGCTTGAGCAAGCTCTGGATCGTCGAAACTGGCAGCGACTGCCTTGATCTCGGCTTCGGCGGTCCGCTGCCACTCGCTTGCTCCGTCGCCATCGCCCATCTGTCTATGGAGGCTGGCGAGGGCCAGGGCGGCACGCCAGGCGATCGGCTGATCCTTCGCTTCCCGAGCCACGCGCCAGGCGGCATGCAGGTCAGCCTGGTCGCTCTGGACCACCCCGCGCAGGAGCAGTGCCTCTGCTTGATCCTGGGGGCGCACGCCTCTGTTCTGTTCCAGCACCCACGCGGCTGCGCCCGCAGCTGCCTGCCCGTCTCCCCGCGCCAGGGCTAGCTGGCCCGAGACCAGCCGGGCGGCGACGATGCCCGCCGGCGTTGGGGCCTGACGAGCGGCGTGGAGGGCTTCGGTGGCATAGGCATGTGCCGCGTCAGAGTGGTCCAACCCCATCTCAACCAGGCTTAGCTCGGCCAGGGCGCGGGCCTCGTCAAGCGACGACTGGCGGCGCTGGGCCAGGGCCAATCCCTCGACGGCCAGGGCGCGGGCCTCGGCCGCGTGGCCCAGGTGACGCTCGACGCGGGCCAGGGCCAGGGCATAGGTCACCTGCTCCAATCGCTCCCCCAGCCGCCGGTTCCCCTCGATGGCCTGCCGCAGCCCGGTGTGGGCGGCTCCCCACTGTCCCAGCTTGATCTGGGTCCGCCCTAATTCGCCCAGTGCGGACATTTCCAGCCAGAAATAGGTGATCTGGCGGCTAATGTCCAATGCCTCCGTTTGGCGCACTGCGGCTTCCGCGTAGCAACCCAGGTTGTACAGTGTTTCTGCCAGGTCGAGGGCCGAAAAGGCTATGTCGGATGCGGGGGTTTCCGGGATGCAACGCAGGATCTCCAGGGCTTCTTCTTGATGTGCCCGGGCCTGCTCCAGGTCACCGCGCCACAGGTGGATGTTGCCTATCTCCCGCCGCGCGATGGCCGTCAACCGTTGGTTCCCCATCCCGGTAGCCAGCGCCATGCTGTGGCGCAGCCTTGTTTCCGCTTCGTCCATCCGGCCCGTTTCCTTGAGCGCCAGCCCCCAAAGCAGATAGGAGAACGTTTGCCTCGTTGTATCTTCTGCCGACAGAGCCACCAGGCGGGTGCACACTGCTTCAAAGAGGGCCGGTTCGCCCCTCTGTTGGTACGACTGGGCTATTTCTCTGAGCACCGGCCAGCGCCGCGACTCCCAGGCCGGGCCCTGCCGATCGATCATCTCCAGCATCTGCTGGCTCAACAGATCGACGATCTCGGGCCGTCCCGCCGAATGCGCCACACCGACGGCCAGGGCTGAGAGGCGGTAGCGGCGCTCGGCGTCGGGGGGGAGTTCCCTTTCCAGGTCGAGGGCGCGCTGATAGTGCTCCAGCGCCTCTTCCAGGGCGATCCGGGTCGCGGCTGCCTGGCCAGCGCGTTCAGCCCAGGTGACGGCTTGAGCCAGGTCGCCGGCGCGCTCGTAGTGGCGGGCCATCTCGCCAGCCACCGGGTCGAGGTCCGCCTGGTGGATCTGTTCCAGCGCTTGGGCCACGTGGCGATGGAGCTGCCTCTGGCGCGAAGGGCTGAGCCGGGCATAGGCCATCTTGCGCATCTGGTCGTGGCTAAAATCGTAACGCTCGATGCGGTGGCTTGTATCTTCGTGCAGCACACGGGCCCGCACCAGTTCGTCCAGGGCATCCAACAGTGTGTCTTCGTCAAACCGCCCTGCCAGGCGCAGGGTGTCGAAATCGAACTCGCGCCCGATGGCGCTGGCCACGGTCACCGCGCGACGGGCCGATTCGCCGAGACGGCTCAACCGGTGGTCGAGCAGGTCGAGGATGCCGGCCGGCACGTCCCAGCGATCGGTTGTACGGCGCTGCCATTGACCTCCGGCGCGGTAGATCAGCCCGTCCTCGACCAATGACTGGACAATCTCTTTGACAAAGAATGGGTTGCCTTTGGCCTCCCGGTAGATCATGCCGCCCAGCCGCTCGGCAGCAGCCAGCTCGCCGAACATGGCGCCGACCATCCAACTGACACTCACACGATCCAGCGGCTCCAGATCCAGAGTGACTGCCCGGCCCTGGTGATTCAACTGGCGCTGCAATTGAAGCACGGCATGATCCTGTGGAACCTCCTCGCTGCGGTAGAGGGCGCAGAGCAGGATCGGTGCGCTGCCCAGCGTGCGGCTCAAGAAAGCCAGGAGTTCGAGGCTTGCGGCATCGGCCCATTGCACGTCGTCCAGGCAGAGAACGGTGGGCCTGTTGCCCGCCATCTCGACCAGGACAAAAGCGACGGCGTCAAAGAGGCGGTACTTTTCTGCTTCGGCGTCGAGGGCGATCGGGACCGGGAGCGTGGACAGCGCCGGATCGCTGCCTAGCTCGGGCAGCAGCGTGAGCAGCGGCTGCAGGCGATAGGGCGCCGGCCACGATGGGCCGGTGCGCCGCAGGCAGAGGCGCAGGATCTCGACAAAGGACTGGTAGGGCAGGCGCTCGGCTTCGTAGCTTTTGCCAAGCCAGAGTCGCACACCAGGTGACCCCTGTGGGGCGGTAGAGACTGTCGCCAGCTCTTGCACCAGCCGCGTTTTGCCCACGCCGGCTTCACCCTGGATAAAGACCACCGGACCGTCGCCCTGCCCCGACGCCTCGAGTGCCTGGCGCAACCGGAACAACTCGGCCTCGCGGCCCACCAGCGGCGACTGGAAGATCAGGTCGACGCGGGCGGGCTGGGGGGCCAGCAGATGATCGGTCGAGATCGCGCCGGCCCATCCACGCAGGATGACCAATACCTCTTCGGCAGAGGCAAACCGGTCGGCCGGGTCCTTGGCCAGCAGGCGTACTACCAATTGCTCCCACGGCTTGGGGACCAACGGGGCAAAGTGGCGGAGCGGTGTCGGCGAAGCGCCGATCTGCTGCACCAGTATGGTAATGGGGTCGTCGCCCTGGAATGGATGTCGGCCGGCCAGTGCCTCATAGAGGATGATACCCATCGCGTAGAGGTCGGCGCGCAGGTCTACCACCTGGCCGCGGGCCTGCTCGGGGGCCATATAGAGCACGGTGCCCATCATCTCCCCAGCCTGGGTGAGCCGCACGTCGGGACCGGCTAACTGGGCCAGGCCAAAGTCGGTCAGCTTGAGCAAGGGCTTGCCTTCCCTGCCCTCCTCGATGGCTACGAGCACATTCTCCGGCTTCAGATCGCGGTGGACCACGCCCTGAGCATGGATGTAGCTCAACGCCTGGCAGAGCTGGAGGGCCAGCGGCAGTATCTCCTCGTGGCTTGACCCTTTGCCCTGCGCCTGGATCAACCCCCGCAGGTCGCCGCCGTCCACATACTCCATCACGAAAAAAGGTTGGCCATCGGCCTGGCCATGATCGCGGACGGCGACAACGTGGGGGTGGCTCAGCGATGACAGGGTGCGGAGCTCGCGTCGGAAGCGGCGCTGTGGATCGTGCAGGCCAGGGCGGGGTGATAGGATTTTAACGGCGACGGTTTCCCCCGTCTGCTCGTCGTGGGCGCGGTACACCTGGCCCATGCCGCCCTGGCCGATGAGCGTTTCAAGGCGATAGCGCTCGTTGAGCCGCGTGCCGATCACGTTGCCTCCGCGATGTTCGATGGCACTATTGTATCACAAACTCACCATCTTGGCACGATCATCCCCCCAGCAGCTTGGGGCGCAGCCCCTCTGCCCACGCACGGATGGCGTCCCAGTCGCGGGAATCCTTTGTGTCGCGCGCCATCGCCCCGGCGATGAAGCGGAGGAAGAAGGGCAGGCGCTTGAACTCGTCCGTGTCGCCCAGTACCGCGCCGGCAAAGACGGCTGTGTCCACGGGCCTGATCTCGGGCACGGCGTCGCTCAACGTTTGAAGGTAGGTGTCGGCTTTTTCGCGCTCTTCTGGCGTCTCGGCTACGGGCGCCAGGCAGACGACGAAATAAGCCACAGGCACGCGGTCGAGCGTCTTTTGGTGGCGTTTGATGAAACTGAGCGCCGCCCTCGTCAGCCGGCCCATGTGCACGGAAGCGCCTACGACGACAGCCTGGTAGGGACTGACGTCGCGGACCTCCTTGGCAGGATGCACCTCGACGTCCACGCCGTCGCCGCGCAGTGCCTCGGCCATGGCCTCGGCGACAGTTCGCGTTACGCCGGTCCAGGTTGCGTATACGATCAAGATTTTCTTCATGTTGCCTCCCTGGGTGATCTGTGGGCGGCGTGCGCGCCGCCCCGAGCTTTTAGAACAGGAATGGGACAAACATGCGGCTGTGTCGCATATATTCCTGATACTCTTCTCCGAAGAAGCGGATGTCCTCCGCCTCTTCGACGCGGGCCGTCGCCACCAGGCACAGGGTCGCCGCGGCTGCCAGTGCGCCGCCGAGCCAGGAGGGGGTCTTGAAAAAGATGCCCCAGGTCAGAAAAAGGAGCGAGCTGTAGAGCGGGTGGCGGATGTAGCGATAGAGGCCGGTGGTGACGAGCCTCGTCGTCTTTTCAAAAGCCACCATGGGCACGTCGTCGCGCGCCGCGTCAGGCGCGCCGCTGTGGGTGAGCAGGCGAACGCCGCCGATGACCAGCAAAGCCGAGATCACCAACAGGGCCCAGGAGAGGATCTGGTGCCACGAAAACGGGGCGCGAAACCAGACGTCGACGTTCAGCAAAAAGAGAGCCAGGATCGCCTCCCAGGCGAAAAAGCGGTAGAAGCCGTGGGAGCGTGGCGCGGCGAGCGACGCGCGCGACAGGTAGGCGAGGCCAGCCGTGCCGAGGAGAAAAAAGAGGCCCTTGACGGGGAGCAGAGTGTCCATCGCACATCACCTCGCTGTGTCAAGCGGCGGCGTGGCAGGCGTCTCTGCGGAAAGGAGCTGGTCCATGCTTCCTTCTACGGTCAGCCAGAGCGGGCCGCGGACGACGCGCCAGCCGGTCAACCGCGATCGTGCAGCGAGATCCGCCGCCTCGTGGAGGGTAAACGCCGCGTCTCTGCTGCCAAGCGGCTCGTTCACCCGGCGCAAAGCCCGCGGCACGACGTAGCGGGTGGCCGTCCAGAGCAACACGTAGAATGGCGCGGGCATGTCGCGGCGCAGGTCCAGGACGACGAATGCCCCACCGGGCTTCAAGACGCGGGCGATCTCGTTCAAAACGCCAACCGGATCGCCCCAGTGGTGCAGCGACAGCGTGCTGACCACCAGATCGAGGGAATGGTCAGGGAAGGGGATGTGCGCTACGTCGCCCTTTTTGAAAGCGACACGATCCTGCACGCCAGAGTGCCGGGCACGCCTCTCTGCTTCATCGATCATCTCGTCGGACAGGTCGATGCCGGTGACGTGCAGGCCAGATGTTGCTTGTGCCATCTCGATGACAAGGTAGCCAGGGCCACTTCCCAGGTCCACTGCCTGTCCTGTGTGCCGCAAGGCAACGGCTCGCCGGATGACGAGCCATCGCAGCAGGCGCATGTGCGGCAAGGTGGCAATCCAGTTGAAGGCTTGGACGACGTCGGGGTCGTCCAGTCCCTCGTGGCTAACCACGCGCTCGCGCGCGCGCCGGCCGTAGACCTGCGACGCGACGAGCAGCAGCGCGGCAGCCACCCCACCGATGAAAACGATTCGTCGTCTATCTTGCGCCATCATCCCCTCACACCCATTCACCCCGTGGTGTGCAATCTTGACTGTTATGCCACGTGTTCTTTTGTTTGTCAAGATTGGATAACTTGATCATCAGCCCCAAGGCGCCCAGTTCCCCCTTGCTTTTTCACCCGCCCAGTGGTATACTTGTAGCGTAGCCAAACATAAGCAATCCCTGGCGGATGCACCAGCCGGGGCAACGATCTGGGCGGCAGTGGTGACCACCGCACTCGCGCCGTAAAGAGAGATCTCGCCCGCCGCCGACGTATGGCGCGGCAAGCCTGCCGTTGGCCCCGCGCGCAGGAGGGGCAAGGGAATCGCCGCGTGGTGACAAGATGAAGCCCATTCTCTTCTATGCCGGCTCGTTTCCCGTGCGCGCCTACAGCGCCTTTTTGCTGCTGGGGATGGTGGCCGGCTTCCTGGTGCTGCGCCAGGGGTGGAAAGAGTCTGGATTGCGGCCGGGCGCGATCTATGGGTTCTGTGCCGGGGCGATTGTGTGCGGCCTGGTGGGAGGACGGCTGGGTTACATGCTCCTGCACGCGGCAGAAATCTCAACAGAACCGGGGCGTTGGCTGCGCTTCTGGCAGGTGGGCGGCGAGGTGGCCTGGGGCGCGCTGGGCGGCCTGTTGGGCTGGATCTGGATCTACAGCCGCCGGGTAGATGTGAGCACGGCGCTCTTTTTCGACCTGTTGGCCCCGCCAGCGGCCCTGGCCGAGGGCATTATGCGCTGGGGCTGCCTGCTTAACGGTTGTTGCTATGGCCGGGAGACAACGGGCTTTCCCGGCCTGGTTCTGCCCGACCTGGAGGGGCGCTGGGCGTTGCGCTACCCGACGCAGGTCTTGTACAGCGCCGTGGGCCTGGGCTTGTTCGCTCTCCTGTGGACGGGGAGGAGGAAAAAGCCCTTTGCCGGATTCCTGGCATTGCTGTTCCTCATCTTCTACACCACCAGCCGGCTGGCTATTGGCGCGCTGCGCGGCGATTACGCCGCGCTCGAGTCCCGATTCGCCTTCCTGGGCCTCGACCTGGTGCTGCTGATCGTGGGGGCCGGCTTGATGGCCCGGCAGATGAGACGGACTCGCAAAGATGGGGAGGGAACAAGGTGAGGAGCATTTCAGATCGCTTGGGCCAGTTGTTGCTCATCTTGGCCATGGGGCTGGCGCTGTTTGTCCTGGGCTGTGGCTACAAGCAAATCACCACCGAGGTCTGGGAGGATGGGAGTGGGCGTAACGTCATTCTTATGGCCATAGAGAAGGAGCAGGACGACCCGCAGGCGGCGGCCGATCAACAGCAACAGCTCGAGGACGCACGACGGGACGCTGAGGAGTGTGGCGCCTCGACCTTGCCCTACGAAGATAGCCGCTACAGGGGATATCAGGCCATCTTTGACTTCCGGTCGTTCAGCGAGATTCCGGGCCAGATTTCTTGCTTGATCGGCTCCACCGCGAACTTGCAGATTGAGGGGCGCTACGAGGAGAGCGGTGCCAAAAAGAGCTATTGGGTAAATACCCGGATCAAGCCCTTTTCGCTATGGGGTTTGTGTAACGAGGACCCGATGCTCTATCGGGTGATTATGCCGGGACAGATCGTGGTGTACAATGATCAGCAGTCGTTCTGGGTGCGCACGGTCAAGGATGGCGGCAATCAGGTCAGTTGGTACTTTACTTGCGAGGGGAAGGAGGGCGAGTCGGACATCGAGTTCTCTCTGAGTGCGCAGGCGGATAAACTGGCGCCCACAGCCGTGCCGCCACCTACTCTGCCACCGCCTACTCCGCTACCACCGGCGCCCACGACTGCGCCCACCGCTACACCCCGTCGCGCGTCGCCAACAGCGGTGATCATTACCGTACCCGTGACCGTGCCGCCCCCAACCTCACAGCCGCCAACGGAACCCCCCGGCTGGCCCACAGCCACGGCCACCCCTGCCCCATCGCCGGTGCCGTCCGACCTGGTCATGGTTGGGGGTATTTTTCTGTTGACGACGATCCTCATCGTGGCTATAGGAATTCTGGTGTGGAAGCTAGTGGGAGCGAAACCCGGGTCACAAGCGAAACACTCCCCGCCATCCCGGTCGGTCACCCGCGCCGCCACAGCGCACCAAGACCGGCCACCTTCTGGGGAGCGGACGCGCACGCGTGCCCCGACCCCAACGAGCCAACATTCCGGACAGCCGGCACACACATATCCTCCGAGGCCAGGGAGCCCATATCCTCAAGAGCCGACGCGCCCAAGTCCCCCGGCGCCGCCGAGCCAATATCCGTCCCTTGGTACTGTGCTGGACCGCTACCAGATCCGGGCAGAGTTGGGACAGGGTGGGATGGGCGCCGTCTATCGTGCCCGGCACCAAACCCTGGAACGGGACGTGGCCCTCAAGATCCTGGCTCCCTGGCTGACGCAGACGCCCGATTTCATCCACCGCTTCCAGCAGGAGGGACGCATTCTGGCCCAGCTCTCCCATCCTCACATTGTGACCGTCCACGATGCCGGTTCAGCGCTGGGCTACTACTACCTGGTGATGGAGCTGGTGGAAGGGAGCAGCCTGGATCGGGCACTACACTACTATGGCCGGCTCGAGCCCCGGCAAGCGATCACGATTGCGCACCAGACGGCCCAGGCGTTGGCCTATGCCCATCAGAAGGGGATCATCCACCGGGATATCAAACCGGCCAATATCCTGTTGGACAAAAAGGGGCAGACCAAGGTCGCCGATTTTGGGATCGTGGCCATTGTGGGCGAGAACCAGGCAGCCACTACCCGCATTGGGACGCCGCGCTACATGTCCCACGAGCAGTTTGCGGGCGCGGCCACGCCGCAAAGTGACCTGTATTCGTTAGGAGCCTGTCTCTACGAGATGCTGACCGGGCAATGCCCGCCGGCCTTTGGTGTACAGCCGCCCACCCCGCCGAGTCACCTGAACCAGGCCGTCCAGCCGGCGCTGGATCTGACCGTCTTGACCGCCCTGCGGCCGGACCCCCGGCAACGATATGCCACGGTGGCCGAGTTCATGACCGACCTGGAACAGGCCTGGTAGATGAGCAACGACATGCAGCGGTACAACAGCGCCACCATCCGGGCGCTGCTGCTGGCAGCCTTTGGCGCCGAGGATCTGCGGCGCTTCTGCTGGGACCGCCTCCAGTTCCGACCGATTGTCCACCTGTTTGGCCCGGGGCATGGGTTCCAGGAAATGGTAGATCGTGTCGTCGAGTACTGCGAGACACAGCTCCTCTGGCCCGAGTTTCTGGCCGAAGTGGAGAGCCACAATCCACGCCAATATGCCCGATTTGAGTCGCAGCTTCTACTGGCGAGCCAGCCCCCACAGATGCCGGATGCACCACCAGGGCTGGCCAGCGAGCCGGCCCTTCCAGATGCCACGGCCCATTTTAAACGCGGCCGCGCCCACCACAAGCAGGGTGACCTGCCGGCCGCCATCGCCGACTATGACCGGGCCATTGCCCTCTTTCCGGATGGCCCAGACAAGGCCAAGGCCTACCACGACCGCGGCGTCGCGCGTTACAACCAGGGTGACGTGCCGGCCGCCATTGCCGATTACGACCAGGCCATTGCTCTCAATCCTGAACACCCGAATGCCCACCTCAACCGGGGCAATGCGCACTATAACCAGGGTGACGTGCCGGCGGCCATCGCCGATTACAGCCGGGCCATTGCCCACAATCCCCAGAACTCTGCCGCCTACCACAACAGGGGTATCGCGCACAAGTGCCTGGGCGACCTGGGGGCGGCCATCGCCGACTTGAATCAGGCCATCAACCTAGATCCCCAGGACGCCAAGGCCTACCACGACCGCGGCATCGCCCGCTACGAGCAAGGCGACCTGTCGGCGGCCATCGCCGACCTGGACCAGGCCATCGCCCTCGACCCTCAGGATGCCAAGGCCCACTACAACCGCGGCACCGCCCGCTACGACCAGGGCGACCTGGTGGCGGCCGTCGCCGATTATGGCCGAGCCATCGCCCTCGACCCCCAGGACGCCAGGGCCTTCCACAGTCGTGGCCTCGCGCGCAAGGCCCTGGGCGACTTGCCCGGCGCCATCGCCGACCTGGACCAGGCCGTCGCCCTCGACCCCCAGGACGCCAGGGCCTTCCACAACCGCGGCCTGGCGCGCAAAGCCCTGGGCGACCTGCCCGCCGCCATCGCCGATTACGGCCGGGCCATTGAGCTTGACCCGCAGGACGCCATCGCTCACCTGAACCGGGGAGTCGCGCTGGAAGCCCTGGGCAGCCTGCCGGCGGCCGTCGCCGACCTGGACGAGGCTATCGCCCTCAATCCCCAGTACGCGGCGGCCTACTATAACCGGGGGCTCACCCACAGAAAGACGCGGGAAAGAAACAAGGCCATCGCCGACTTTCGCAAGTTCCTACAGCTCAGCACCGATCCGGTTTGGTGCGATAGGGCCAGGAAGCATCTGGAGGAGTTAAAAGCAAAGTAGGGGAGCAGCTTGGGTCGCCGTGGGGCCGCGTCCGGGGCCTCCGGCTGGAGGGGCGAGGACTATGAGCACAGACATTTTCGGTTCTCCTGGCCGTTTCCCTGATCCAACACGTGCCATCAAGGTGCTGATCGTCGACGACCATGCCGTGGTGCGCCAGGGGCTGCGTACCTTCCTGGAACTACAGGACGATGCGCCGCATGGCGCCGGGTCGCTCAGCGACCCGGCTGCGCTGCCCATCGAGGTCGTCGGGGAGGCGGCCAACGGCATCCAAGCGGTGGACCTGGCCCGCCGCCTCCAGCCTGACGTGGTCCTGCTAGACCTGGTCATGCCTGGGATGGATGGCATCCAGGCCACGCCCAAGATCATCAAGAGCAGTCCCCACTCGCGGGTGATCATCCTGACCAGTTTTGGCGAAGAGGACAGGCTGTTCCCGGCGATCCGCGCCGGCGCCCAGGGCTACCTGCTCAAGGATATCGCACCCAATGACCTGGTCCGGGCTGTCCGCGCTGCCTATCTCGGGCAGGTCCAGCTACACCCGGAGGTGGCGCGAAAGTTGATGTCGGCGGTCGCGGCCGAAGAAGAACCGGCAGTTGCACGGCGCCCCCCGTTCCCGGAAGATCTGACGGAACGTGAGCTGGAGGTGCTGCGCCTGATCGCTGAGGGCCTCAACAACCGCGAGATCGCCGACAGGTTAGTCATCAGCGACAAGACGGTCAAGACCCACGTCAGCAGCATCCTGAGCAAACTGCGCCTGGAGGACCGCACCCAGGCGGCCATCTACGCTTTGCGCCATGGACTGGCTCCGGACGAGGCCTGATGCGCACCGTGGGTGTCTACTTGATCTATGCCGCGGTGGGGCTACGTGGCCTGGTGCGCCTGGCAAACGAGCCAGGGTTTGGCCTGGCTGCGGTTCTCCTGGCGATGTACGGGCTCTTGCTGGTGCTCGCCGAGACCCGGTTCGGCCAGCACGGGGCCTTGCACCTGTCCCTGGCCGAGCACTCGGGCTTCGTCCCGAGTCGCGACGGAGGGCTGTTCCAGGGTGAATCGTGGGTTCTGCTTGCCTACCTGCTCTTGCAGGCTGGCCTGGTAGTCGGGCTGCTACTTGTCCCCCCCATCCTGGACTTTTTCGGCCTCCTATTCATTCCACTCAGCCTGCAGGCGGTCTTTTTCTTCGGGCGGAGATTTGGGTTTCTCTGCATAGGGCTCTTTTTTCTGGCAATGGCTGGACCGATGTTGATCGATGAAAAAGGCTGGGTCTTTGGACTGACGATGACCGTACTGAACACAGGCTATTGTCTCCTGTTCAGTGGCTACGCCCACCAGGTGCAAAGAGCCGAGACAGTGCGAGCGCACAACCAGCACCTACTGGGAGATCTGCAGGTCGCCCATCGCCGGCTTCAGGGCTATGCAACACAGGTGGAGGCCCTCGCCGCCGAGCGGGAGCGCAGCCGGCTGGCGCGCGAGCTGCACGACTCGGTCACCCAGACCGTATTCAGCATGAACCTCACTGTGCAAAGCGTTCGCCTCCTGTTGGCAAAAGAACCCGATCTCGCCTCAGGCCAGCTTGAGCGGCTGGAGGAACTGGCTGCCGGCGCGATGGGCGAGATTCAAGCCCTGGTCTCACAGTTGCGGCCGCCGTCGTTGGCCGAGGAAGGGTTACCGGCCGCCCTGCGGCGGCTGGCTGCCGAGCGGCAGGCCCGCGATGGGTTGCAGGTGACCGTAGAAGTAAAGGGCGAGACGGACAAGGGGGCCGGGGCCCTCCCCGATGTCCGGCACCCGCTGCCCGAGCCGATAGCCGAGGCGGTCTATCACATCGCCCAGGAAGCGCTCACCAATGTGGCCAAACATGCCGCCACGGGCCAGGCAACCGTGCGCCTCAACCTGGCAACCGGGGCTTTGTTGCTCGAGGTGGAGGATGCAGGACTCGGCTTCGATCCGGAGCTGGCCCTCGGCCGGCGCGGCCATATCGGCCTGGCTGGCATGGCCGAACGAGCGGGCGAGATCGGCTGGAGCCTGTCCATCGAATCCCGGCCTGGATGCGGCACACGCATCCGGGTCGAAGAGAATCCGCCCGAGGGTGCGACGTGAGCCGGGTGCCGCCTGCACGTCCCTACCAGGGAGGCTACCTGGTTGGGTTCCTCGTTACCAGCGTGGCGGCCATGCGGGTGATCCTCTTCTATGGGGGCGCGCTGCGACTGGTCGCCATCCTCCTGCTGGCAGCCTACAGCCTGCTATACATATTGGAGCCAGCGCTCTCGACGCGCGTCCGCTGGTTCCATTTCGTATACTTTCCCCTACAAACCGCCCTGGTACTGGCCTTGTCCAACCTGCGCCCATTTCTCGACTTTACGAGTGTCCTCTATATTCCGCTCAGCGTGCAGGCGCTGCACGCCTTCTCGCGGCGGGGGGCCGTGTCCTGGATGCTCCTCTTTGCCACGCTGCTGACCGCGACCCTGATCCTCGGCCTCGGCTGGGCCGCCGGATTGGCTTTCGACCTGCTGCTCGTGGCCGGGGCTGGCTTTTTGCTGTCGTATGACCTGCTCTACAGCAGCACCCAGGCCGCCCAGGCTGAAAGCCAGGCCTTGCTGGCGGACCTCGAACAGGCCCACGAGAAGCTGCAAGAGTATACCGTCCAGGCCGAGGAGCTGGCCGCGGCGCGCGAGCGCAACCGCCTGGCGCGCGAGCTCCACGACTCGGTCGGCCAGGTGATCTTTGGCGTTACGCTCACCAGCCAGTCGGCGCGCCTGTTGCTGGCGCGTCATCCTGCGCGCGTCCCTGAACAGCTCGACCGCCTGGAAGAGATGACCGGCAGCGCCCTCGGCCAGTTGCGCACGCTCATCGCCCAGTTGCGCCCACCCCAGAATCCGTAATACACCTCCAGCCCTACGCCTCAGGAAGGATCGCCTCCGTCTCCAAGCGTAGAAGAGAATCTGCTTTCTAGCCCGTCCAAGTCCCATCCAGCGCCCGATGTGCGTTGGCCGGGATTTTTGTATACTGGAGGCAGGCAGAAGGGAGGCGTTCTATCCATGGTTCCTAACGCGACCAGCGGTACAGAGAGGTCCAGGTGGCGGGTGTTGATCGTCGACGACAGTCCACAGGTACGCCAGGAGCTGCGCACCCTGCTGCCCCTGGCCGGCGACATCGAGATCGTGGGCGTGGCGGCGGATGGACAGGAGGCCGTGCACATGGCCAAGGCCCTTCACCCTGAGGTGATCCTGATGGATCTGGAAATGCCGGTCCTCGACGGCTACGAGGCGACGCGGCAGATCAAGGCCGGCGTCGCTTCCTGCCGTGTCGTCGCGCTGACGGTGCACGGGTACGAGGCTGCCCGGCAGCAGGCAATGGAGGCCGGCGCGGACCTCTTTCTTGTCAAGGGGGCGCGGCTAGAAAGCCTGGTGCAGGCGATTTGCGACAGAGGGAGGTGAGTGATGAAACGTGAGACTGGACAGAGCCAGGTGGCTGCCACGCGGGGCGGCAGCGCAAGTCAGGTGGCGGTGCGCTTGCACTACCTGGACTGGCTGCGCGTCCTCGCCACGCTGGGCGTCTTTATGTTCCACGCGATCAATGTCTTTGGGCCCACGAAATTCGAGATCAACAACGCCGAGCGCAGCGACCTGATCTTGCTGATCCAGGGCTTCTTCTTCCCCTGGGGCATGCCGCTCTTCTTCCTGGTGTCGGGGGCGGGGAGCTGGTTTGCCCTGCGGCGGCGCACCGCCGCGCAGTTCACACGCGAGCGCACGCTGCGGCTACTCGTCCCCTTTTTCACCGGCACGCTCCTGCTTGGTCCGGTCCAACTCTACCTCTCCTGGAGCCACAAGAGCCAGACCGGCGTCTTTGCGGGCTCCTTCCGCGACTTCCTGATCGATCGCCTGCCGCCGGTCGGCCCCAAGTACTTTGGCGCCTTTGGCTACCACATGTGGTTCCTCGGCTTTCTGTTCGCTTTCTCGCTCCTTGCCCTCCCGCTCTTCACCTGGCTCAAAGGGGAATCGGGCCGGACTGCCCTGTCGCGCCTGGCGGGGCTGTGCGAGCGTCGGGGCGCCATCCTCCTCTTCGTCCTCCCGGTGGTCCTGGTCCGAGTCTGCCTCCACTCCTTCTTCCCCGAGCAGCAGAGCTGGGCCGATTTCTTCTCCCACGGGACGTTTTTCGTCCTGGGCTACGCGCTCTTTGCCGATGCGCGCTTTCTGAGGGCGATTCGTCGCGACTGGGCCATCCTCCTGGCAATGGGGACTGTGGCGATCCTGGCGGCAATCGCGATCGTTGCTTCGATAGAGTCGTTCGACATCGAGCAGGCGCCCCGCACGCCCCTGGAGTTCCTCTTGTGGGGGTTCGTTGCGGCTTGTGGCTGGTTCTGGACGGCGTTCATGCTGTCCATCGCCATGCGCCACCTGGACCGCGACACCAAGGCGCTGCGCTACGGCCAGGCGACGCTCCTGCCGTTTTTCGTGGTGCACCAGCCGGCGATCCTGGCAGTCGCCTACTTTGTTGTCCAGTGGGAGGCGAGCATCACATTCAAGCTGGTCATCGTCCTCCTCGGGGCATTCGCGCTGTCGATCGGGCTCACCGAACTCGGCATCAAGCGCGTCAGGATACTGCGTCTCTTGTTCGGGATGAAGCCTCTGCCCAAAGCACCTGCCGCTCAGCCCATGGAGGTGCCACGTATCCTGCCATCTGCTTGAGACGGTTGGACTCTCACGTATGTAGAGAATCGGAAGGAGAAGATAGCATGGAGAAGCAGATCGTCGTCCAGCAGCCAGCCGTCGAACCGGCGGCCCTGCCGGCAGGCCAGGCTGTGCCGGTCGCAGGCGTGCGGGCCCGCGCCGCGCGCCTCTTCTTTGTCGACAACATCCGCGTGTTTCTGACGATCCTGGTCATCCTGCACCATCTCATGATCACCTACGCGGGAACCGGGGACTGGCCTTACAACGAGCACCGGGAGGACGCGGTCACCAGTGCCCTCGGCGGCTGGTTCTGTGCAACCAACCAGTCCTACTTTAACGCCTACACCGCTTACATCATTCACACTCCGCTCATTGTCTACCTGGCGTCCGGGCTGCGCAGCATCGCGCTCTACCCGCTTCTCAAGTTCGCACTCGTCGCGCCGGTGGCTGTGCTCCTCTGCTTCGGGCTCAGCAGCCTGATTCGCAAGATACCCTACGCGGATCGTGTTCTATAACAAGGGAGGTGGATCATGGCTCAAGGGGTGATAGGTGTCTCGACGGACTTGGCGCCAGCGGCGGCACGACCCGCCGTGTCCACAGGCAAGGCGCGCCTGCTCTACATCGACAACATGCGCGTCGGGCTGATCACACTCGTCATCGCCGGCCACATGGCGATCACCTACGGCGCGCCACTTGGTGACTGGTATTATCACGAAGAGGGGCCGGTCAGCACACTTTTTGCAGTCGTCGCCCTGCTGCTGCTCGGCATCGGCGCATCCTTCCTCCTCGGGCTCTTCTACATGATCTCTGGCTATTTTACCCCCGGCCCGTATGACCGCAAGGGCACTGGCCCCTTTCTGGCCGATCGCCTGAAGCGCCTGGGCCTCCCCCTGGTTTTCTATGCCGTCGTCATCAACCCGCTCGTCACCTACTGGGCTGCAGTCCACGGTGGCTATGTAGGCTCTCTGGTGCAGTACGTTCCGACCCATGTCCCAGATCTGACCAGCGCGTCGATCAGCGTGCTCTGGTTCGTCGAGGCGCTGTTGGTCTTTTCGGTCGTCTACGCCCTGGTCCGGCTGTTCACCAAAGCGGGCGGTGTGCGGCAGGACGCGCCCGCTGCCCCTCTGCCGTCCAACCGATCCATCGCCCTGTTCGCCCTTCTCCTCGGCCTCACCACCTTTGTCGTGCGCATCTGGGCGCCGATGGGCTGGTGGTGGGAACCGCTTCACCAGGAGCCCGCCCATTTCCCGCAATACATTGCCTTCTTCGTGGTTGGGCTGGTGGCCTACCGCCACTCGTGGTTCACCACGCTGTCCACGGCCCAGGCCCGGCGCTGGCGATGGGCCGCGCTCGCCCTGGTCCCCCTCTTCCCGGCCATCGCAGTCGCAGCCGGGGCATTGCGCGGCGACATGGACCCTGCCGTCTCTGGCGGCTTGAACTGGCTGTCGCTGGCCTACTCGCTGTGGGAAGGGTTCATGGGCACGGCGATGGTCATCACGGCTCTGGTCTGGTGCCGTGACCGGTTCGATCGCCAGGGCCCGTTGCTGCGCTCCATGTCGGCTGCGTCCTATGCCGTCTACGTCCTCCATCCGCTCGTGATCGTCCCACTGGCCATCGCGCTGAGCGTCATCCGGCTCGACCTCAGTCTAAAGTTCCTGCTGGTCACCCCGGTAGCCGTGGCCCTCTGCTTTCTGATCGCGCACCTCGTCCGCAAGCTGCCGGGTGTCAGAAGAATTCTCTAGGAAGAGAGAAGGGAGGGTGCTCCGTTGATCTCGGTACTGGCTTCATCCGGCGATAGCCGCCTGACCGATAGCAGCGGCACGCCCAGATCGCGGATCCGGTTCAGGATTCCGTGCAGCGCTGCCTGGTCGAGCACGGGGCCGGTCAGCACCGTCTCGCCGTCCGGCCCCTGGACCATCTCCATCCCTTCGAACATCTGCGCACGGTGCGCGCTCAGGTATCCCTCGAACCGAATCTCGTACCGCGGTAATTGGCTCCCACGTTGCGTACTCATCGTCCCCACCTAGAGCTCCAGCCGTTCAAACCTGGCCACGGTCACGGCCACACAGACCCCCGTCAGGACGGCGGTCACACCGATGGGCACCCAGACCGACACCGGCAGGGGCTCGCCCGAAACGGCGGTAGGCAAAGCAGTCACCAGCGACCAGGGCGTCAGCATCCCAACCGTGCCCAGGAAGATGCTGATCACCCACCCCCCTACCAGCACGCCCAGCGACACACCCAGCACCACGTTTCGATTCGCAGTCAGCACACCCATCATCAATGCCAACGCCAGGTAAAAGACGCTATGCACCGCCACGCCCGCCACACCCATCACATAGCGTCCCGGCGGGAAAGGCTCGCCCATGAAGAGCGACAGGAGGCCATAGGCAATCGCGGCCTGCAAGCCCACCAGAATAACCAGCACGCCGAGCCCGTGAGCGAACAGCTTCGATAGCACATAGGCCGGGCGCGACACGGGCTTGGACAGGAGCCACTCGGTCACACCCTGTTGCCGCTCGCCAATGACCGCGTCGTGCACCAGCACGATGGCGCCGCCGGGCAGCGCCATCGATGCCAGCCAGAAGAGCACAAAGACAGCCACGGTGACAGAATCCCCAGGCTCCAACGCAGGTGCGTCCAACCCCATCGTCTCGGCCATCTGCATCGAGAACACCAACAGCGCGGGCAAGCCGCTGACGACCAGTGCCCACACCACGCTTTGCACCAGCCAGCGGCGCGTGCCCCACCAGGCGCGGTTCTCTCTGCGCATCAGGTTGGCCAGGCCGGTGCGCCAGCCGGTCAATTCCACTCGTTGCAGCTCTGTGTTGGCAACCATCTTTTCCTCCCTCCACCAGTGGTTTGCACCAGGGCTTTCCACCCATGTTGATTGTACGGCCATCCCCTTCTCCTCAGCACCTCGCCTGGCCCACGGCCCCCTGTTAGCAGGGTGTCGGAGAGCTCGTTCGTAGTGGGCGCTTCCGCGCATTTCTCCGGCGCTCAAGCGCCCACCACGAACATGACAGCACCTCTCCGGCAGACTGCTAGAACTCCAGCCGCTCAAACCGGGCGAGCGTCACGACCACAAAGAGGGCCGATACGAAGGCTGTGATGCCGATGGGCACCCAGACCGACAGCGGGAGGGGCGACCCCAGGACGACGGCCGGCAGGACATGGATCAGCGCAAAGGGCGTCAGCATCACCCACGTGCTCACGGTGGCGCCCAACGGGACGGCCACAAACCCGAGCAGCGCCACGCCCAGCGACGCGCCCAGCAGGGCGATCCGGTTGGCGGTCAGCACGCCCAGCATCAGCGTCAACGCCAGATAAAAGAGCACGCTCATCGCCAGGCCCGCCACACCCTCCAGGAAGCTCGCCGCGGGCAACGGCTCGCCCGCGACCGCCGACAGCAGACCATAACCCAGCACGGCCTGCAGGCCCACCAGGATGACCAGGATGGTGAGCGTGTGCGCGACCAGCTTGGACAGCACATAGGCCGGCCGCGATACAGGCTTGGACAGGAGCCACTCGGTCACACCTGCCTGGCGCTCACCGATGGTGGCATCGTGGACCAGGACGATGCTGCCGATCGTCAGGGCCATGCCTCCGAACTTGAACAGCATTTCGATGCCGAGGTCGACGGGCTCCCCGGTGACCATGGGCGCCAGGAGGAACACCACCGCCGCGACCACGCCGTTGACGACGACGGTCCACAGCACGCTGTGCACCAGCCAGCGGCGCGTGCCCCACCAGGCGCGGTTCTCCTTGCGCAGCAGGTTGGCCAGGCCGGTACGCCAGCCACTCAATTTCACTCGTTGCAGCTCTGTGTTAGCGACCATCTTTTCCTCCCTCGACGATATTCAGGAATACCTCTTCCAGTTCGAATTTCTTGCGGCTGAACTCGACGACCACGAGCGCCTCGCCGGCCAGCACGTGACCCAGCAGTTGGGCCTCGGCGGCCTGATCGTCGGTGACGCTGATCTCCCACGCCACATACCCGTTGTGCGCTACCTCGCGGACGCCGGATACCCACGGCAGGGCCTCGACGCGGGTCCGGGCGCGGCGCGCGTCGCCCTTCAGCGACAGTGTGTAGACCGGTTCGCCTCCCCCGGCCAGCAGCTCCTCGATCGGTCCCTGCGCCACCAGCTCGCCATGGTTCAGAATCGCCACGGTGTCGCTCACCTGCTGCACATCATCCAGGAGGTGGGTCGAGTAGAAAATGGTGGTGTGCGCTCGCAGCCGCTCCATCACCTTCAGGACGTCGTGGCGGCCGATCGGGTCCAGGGCCGCGGCCGGCTCGTCCAGGATGAGCAGGTCGGGGTAGTTGACCTGCGCCAGGGCCAGCCCCAATCGCTGGCGCTCGCCGCCGGAGAAGCCGTTGACCGGGCGGTCTGCCTTATCGCGCAGATCGACCAGGTCCAGCATCTCCTCAACCCTTGCCTCGATCTTGGACAGGGGCCCCGTGAAGAAGAAGCGAGCCGTGAAGGACAGCGTCTCGCGGGCGCTCATCTTGTCCACAAAGCGGGGCTGTTGGGGCAGATACCCCACGCGGCTGCGGATGGCCAGGCTGTCGCGGACGATATCCTGGCCAAGGATGGTGCCTCCCCCGCTCGTCGGGCGCATGAGACCCAGCAGCAGTTTCATCGTCGTGGTCTTGCCTGCGCCGTTGGGACCCAGGAAGCCAAAGATGGAGTGCTGCGGCACGCGCAGGTCCAGCGACTTGAGCGCGTGAACCGGGCCGAAGGCCTTGCTCAGGCCCTCTGTCTGAATGACCATTTCATTCGATTCGTTCATCGTTCGTCTCCCTCCCTTTCTCTGCTAGAGCATCAGACCCGCATTTCAGTCTATGCCCGCAGTATAGCCGGCAACCGGGCGTAGTGTCAGTGGCCCTGGGACGTATTCAGAGGGCGTATTTCAGGGGCGTATTCAGAGGGTGGGGAGCACAGGGGGGGAGGGTTGCAGCTACAGAAGGTTCCACTCGCGGGCGCGGGCTGCGGCTTCGGTACGGCTCCGCACCCCGAGCTTGCCGTGGATGTTCTCGATGTGTTTCTTGACCGTGCGCACCGAGATCACCAGCTTGTCGGCAATCTCCTGGTTCGTCCACCCGCCGGCCACCAGGCGCAGTACTTCCATCTCCCGTGCCGTGAGCGCCTCGATCAGCGGTCCACCTGGCACGGTCTTGGGAGCGACCGGGCGTTCTGCTTCCTCCCGGTGGGAGGCGGCCAACAGCCGGCGGGCGTAGGCAAGGAGATCGGGATCTTTCCACTTGGTCATGGCGAACTTGAGCAGGATGGCCATTGGCTTGCCTTCATCCAGGAACACGCGCATATAGCCCTCGGAACGCGCCAGGCGCATGGCTTGCTCCAGTGCAGCCAGTGCAGATCCGCTGTTTCCTTGCATGTCGAATGCCATCGCCCACAGCACAAGCACTCCCACCAGGTCCCCATACCGCCCTGTGGCTTCCGCGGCGTTTTGGAGGCGCGACAACAGGCGCGTGGCTTCATCCATGCGGCCGTCGGCCAGGAGGATGCGCACCAGGGCAAGGTGTTCGACCTCGTGTTTCAGATCGAATGCCCCTTCCACGCTCAGCCCGCGTGTCTCGGCCCAGTGGCGGGCATCGTCCAGCTTGCCCTGTGCCAGCCACAGCCTTGCCCGGATCGCCCCAAGCCACGGCGTGGAGCGTATCTCGAGGGGGTGCTGGCGCATCACCTCGCTTGCCTCGGCCAGGGCCTGATTCGCGCCAGGGAACTCGTCCTGTGCCTGGAGCACCATCGCCAAACGGAGATGACCACACGCCAGCGCGTCCGCAACTCCCCACATGGCGCTCGACTCGATCAGCTTTTCTGTATACTGCCTGGCAGAGGCCAGGTCGTTCCACTCCAGATACACGTCTGCCAGGCAGGCGTACGCCTGCCCCGCTACTGGCGATTGGTGCCGCATGGCTGTCTGCAGCGCTTCCTGGTAGGTCGTTTCCGCTTCGTGCAGACGACCCACCATGCGGCTCAGTGACCCTAACGAGGTGCGTGATAGGACCTCAAGCATGACATTGCCGCTGGCGCGGGCGAGATCCGCGGCCTCGGCAAAAGCACGTGCGCATCCGGCCAGGTCCTCTTGTGCCAGGCACCCTTCAGCCGCAATGGCCATCAACCCACAGCCTACGGCCGGGTCCATCTGTGGGCAAAGCGCCAGCGCCTGGCGCGAGAAGGCTGCCGCGCCCTGCGGGTCGCCCCGCATGTAGGCGATCCAGGCCCGGATGGCCGCGACATGGCCCGCCCTCTCCGCCGGCACCGGGGCCGTGTCACTTGCCTGTCGTTGCTGTTCCACCGCCTGTAGCTGAGCCTCTGCCACTTCCGATTCTGAAAAAAGGCAGGCCCACGCGTAATAGATACGCAGCCACGGGCGCGCCGAGACCGATTCGCCGGGTAACGCCTCAATCCACTCCTTGAGGGGGACAAGCTCGGCGCGCCGCACCATCGACCATGCATTCTTCTCGACGGTCTCGGCTGCCTGTTGGTAGTCGCCGGCCTGCAGTGCGTGGTGCACCGCCTCGGCGACAAATCCGTTCTGCCGGTACCAGTTGCTGGCACGGCGGTGCAGCCCGGCAACCTGATCCGGCCGCGAGGCGGATCGCAGCATGACGCTCAACACCTCAATGAACAGGTGGTGATAGCGATACCAACGCCGTTCGTCGTCCAGTGGAACCAGAAAGAGGTTCGAGTGTTCGAGATATTCCAGGATTCCCTGAGACGGAGAGGCCATATCTCCTTCCCCGATACGGCCAGATCCTCCCGCTCCCCCAGCCAGGATCGCATCGCACAGCGGCGCGCACATCCGCTCCAGGATCGATGTCTGGAGCAGGAACTCTTCCACTGCGTCCGGCTGGCGGTTGAGCACTTCTTCAAGGAGATAATCCACGATGTAGTGGTGGCTGCCGCTGAAGGCGCGAATGAATTCCGCGGCGCACTCGGCGCTGCACCCCTGCAGCGACAATGCCGCCAACTGCACCCCGGCGGCCCAGCCTTCGGTGCGCGCCTCGAGCGTCTTGATCTGCTCGGCGCCAAGATTCAAGCGATGGTGGGAGTTGAGAAAGGCCGCCATTTCCTCGCGCGTAAAGCGCAGATCGCGCTCCCGAATCTCAGTCATCCGCCCGCGGACGCGCAGGCGCGGCAGCGGGAAGGGCGGGTCGGCGCGGGTGAGCACGACCAGGTGCAGGTTCGCTGGGGCGCGGCGCAGCAAAAAGACCATCGCTTCCTGGATCGGCCCGGCAGTGATGACATGATAATCGTCCAGCACCAGGAGGATCGGCCGCTCCACTGCGGCGAGGTCGTTAATCAAGGCATGGACAAACGCTTCCGGTGACTGAGGCGTCATGGGGAACGCTTCCGGCGGGGGCTGGGTCAGTTGCGGGCCGAGCGTCTTTTGCAGAGTGGCCACGACGTAGGTAAAGAAGCGGAGCAGGTCGTTGTCGGCCTCGTCCAGTGAGAGCCAGGCTGAGGGAGTGCGGGTCTTGGTCAGCCAATCTGCGACCAGCGTGGTCTTGCCGTAACCCGCTGGAGCAACGACGAGGAACAGGCAATGGCCATTTCGCAGCCCCTCGTCCAGGCGCTGGGTCAGGTGGGGGCGAGGTACCAGGTTGGAAGTTGCACGCGGCCTATGGAGCTTGGTTGCAAGCGGAGTGGAAAGCATGCGCGCCCCCCACCTCTCTTATGTCGCCCTGACCTCAACAGCCAGGGGCATGACCACCCATCGCTGGCGGCAAGCCAGCCGCCTGTCCGCTCAAGCCCGGTCATCGAAGTGCCTCTGCCACTTCCCACGATTCGCTGATGAAGAGGCTCCTCAACTACGATCCATTATACCACAAGGCAGGTGTGCTGGCAAAAAGGCTGTCCAGATCTCGTCACTCCCCGCCAGGTCCAGCCCGGCTTTTCGGATCATCGTCCACAAACACGTCCTGCCTCACGATCCCGGGGTGAGCCTGAGCTTCCTCCGCGGCCTAGTATGTGAGCGACTTGGGCTCGGCCTGGATACGCTGGCGAAAGATCCAGTAAGACCAGGCCTGATAGGCCAGCACGATCGGGACAAAGATCAGGGCCACGATGCTTATCGCCTTGAGCGTGTACGGAGATGACGAGGCATTATAGATAGTCAGGCTGTAGTCGGCATTCGTGCTGGAGATCATGAGGCGCGGGAACATGGTCACAAAGAAGCTGCCCGGAATCAGGACGACCGCCAGCGCGGCCAAGACAAAGGACCATCCTTCTCGCTCCTTTGTGGTGGCGTAGCCGGCCAGCAGCAATGCAGCCAGCGCGCCGATGGGAAGGAGGAGGGAGGCGATGCCGAGGCGCGCATAGAGATCGGTCACGACCAGGATCGCTATCATCAGGGCGGCAAGGAACACAAGCGACACCGGCCACAGCCGGCGGGCCAGTCGGCGGGCGCGTTCATGCAGCTCGCCGGTCAGCTTGAGACAGAGAAAATTGGCGCCATGCAGCAAAAAGACGACGACGAGTGTCAGCCCGCCCAGGAGCGCGTAGGGGTTGAGCAGGGTGAGCAGGTTGCCGGTATAGATCTTGTTGCCGTCGATGGGCACTCCCTTGGCCAGGTTGGCGAACGCTACGCCAAGGAGCAAGGCGGGCACCAAACTGCCGACAAAGATGCACCCATCCCACAGGCGGCGCCAGCCAGGGTGGGCATCCTTGGAGCGGAACTCAAAGGCCACCCCGCGTAGGATCAACCCCACCAGCAGCAAGAAGAGAGCCACGTAGAAGCCGCTGAACAGGGTGGCGTACCAGTCCGGGAAGGCGGCAAAGGTTGTACCGCCGGCGAGGATGAGCCAGACCTCGTTGCCATCCCAGTGGGGGCCGATGGTGTTGAT
>JAFGIA010000238.1 GCA_016929795.1 Anaerolineae bacterium | reverse complement strand
AGGATGCGGCGCAGGGCGACACGGGCGATGGCGATTTCGTCGTCGAGGCTGACGCCGGCGGTGGAAGGGACGGGCTCGCCGGCAAAGTCGCGCACGACATCGCTATAGTAGCCGTGGGTGAGGGCGTTGTGGTTGCCCACGGGCGCGCCAGGCTTCTTGCCGGGACCGGGATGAAGGTGACGGCCGGCATGAGTGGCACAGAGGGGCGGGTCGGCGCCGCGCACAGGCCAGGCACGGCAGCCAGGGTGGGAACAAGGTGTTTTGGATGGGTTACGAGGCAGGGGTGACTCCTTTCTGTTCGCTCCTGAACAGGCGATGAGCTATGGCACTCGCACGGCGGAAAGAGGCGGGTGCGGGGCACGTCGTCGTGTGCCACGTTCTATTATAGCATAAAAAACGGAAGTGTTGAGTCGTTGACGTCAAGTTATGGGGGGAATTTTCGAATTTTTCTGACAATGGTGGCGATGGGTGTCTTGCCCTTTACGAGGGGCAATGTTATAATGGCACCAGGCAGGGAGGGGAGGAAAGAAGATGGGCACTCTGGATCGGGCGATCCTGATCGCGGCGCAGGCGCACCTGGGGCAGGTGGACAAGGTGGGCGAGCCGTACGTGTTGCATCCGCTGCGGGTGATGATGGCGGTAGAGGGGGAGACGGAGCAGACGGTGGCGGCGCTGCACGACGTGGTGGAGGACTCGACGGAGTGGACGCTGGAGCGGCTGCGCGGGGAAGGGTTCTCGGAAGAGGTGGTGGAGGCGGTCGACCATTTGACGCGGCGAGAGGGCGAGACGTACGAGGCGTTCGTCGAACGGGCCGCCGGGAATCCGATCGCGAGGCGGGTGAAGCTGGCCGACCTGGCGGACAATATGGATATCCGGCGGCTCAGGGTGTTGGGCGAGAAGGAAGTGGAGCGGCTGCGAAGGTATCACGCGGCGTGGAGAGTCTTGCGCGGGAACAATCCGACGAGGGAGGGGTAGAGAGATGATGGTCAACCTGGTGTTGTACAATGGCAACGTGCACACAATGGATGCGGCCCGGCCGCGTGCGCGGGAGGTCGCCATCGCCGGGGGGCGGATCGCGGCGGTGGGCGATGATGCGCAGATGCGGGCGCTGCTCGGCCCGGACGGGGCGGCGATCGACGTGGAGGGTCGCACGATCGTGCCGGGGTTCATCGACAGCCACCTCCATTTCATGTCGTACGGGTTCAGCCTGATCGAGATCGACCTGATGGCGGTTCCGACGCTGGCGGAGGTGCTGGAGCGGGTGTCGGCACGGGCGGCGGCGACGCCGGCAGGCGAGTGGTTGAAGGGACGGGGCTGGGATCATTCGCTGTGGGAAGGGGGGAATTTCCCCACGCGGCACGACCTGGACCGGGCCGCGCCGGAGCACCCGGTGTGGCTGCGGCGCAAGTGCGGGCACGTGGGGTGGGCGAACAGCCGCGCACTGGAGCTGGCGGGCATCGGGGCCGGCACCGCGGATCCGGCGGGCGGCGCCATCGACCGCGACCCGGCGAGCGGCGAGCCGACGGGAATCTTGAAAGAGACGGCGATGGAGCTGGTGAGCCGCCTGTTCACGGACCCGTCGCCGGAGGAGGGCGCCAGGGCGATCCAGGCCGCGACGGGGCGGGCGCACAAGCATGGGCTGGTGGGCGTGCACACGATGGAAGGCGCGGCGGCGTTTCGGGCGTTTCAGAAGCTGCGGACCGAGGGCAAGCTCAAGATGCGGGTGCTGATGCAGATCCCGGAGGAGAACCTGGATGCCGCCATCCAGGCGGGGCTGCAAAGTGGGTTTGGTGACGAGTGGCTGCGCATCGGCGGGGTCAAGCTGTTCTCCGACGGGGCGCTGGGGGCGAGGACGGCGCACATGCTGGAGCCGTTCGAGGGGGAGCCGGACAACGTGGGGATCGCGGTGGCGGACGCCGAGCACCTGCGGCAGATGGTGGGCAAGGCGAGCCGCGCGGGGATCGCGGCGTTCGTGCACGCGATTGGCGACCGGGCGAACAGGGAGGTGCTGGACGCGATCGAGGCGAGCCGCCGGGCAGGAGAGGGGACGGGACTGAGGCACCGGATCGAGCACGTGCAGATCTTGCATCCGGCGGACATCCCCCGGCTGGCAGAGCTGGGGGTGATGGCGTCGATGCAGCCGATCCACGCCACGCAGGATATGCTGCTGGCGGACGCGCTGTGGGGCGGGCGGAGCGCGGGGGCGTACGCGTGGCGGAGCCTGCTGGACGCGGGGGCGGTGGTGGCGTTTGGGAGCGACGCGCCGGTGGAGGAGCTGAACGTGATCGCGGGGATTCACGCCGCGGTGACGCGCCGGAGGGCGGATGGGTCACCGGGGGCGGAGGGGTGGTATCCGGAGCAGCGGGTGAGCGTGGAAGAGGCGGTGCGGGCGTACACGGCGGGGGCGGCGTACGCGAGTGGCGAGGAAGGGATCAAGGGGACGCTGGCGCCGGGGAAGTTGGCGGACCTGGTGGTGTTGTCGCAGGATATCTTTGGCATCGAGCCGATGGAGATTCTGGAGACGGAGGTGGTGGCGACGGTGGTGGGTGGGGAGGTGATGTACAGGCAGGAGGGGGTGTTGTAGGAGGTATGCTTTTGCGCCTCGTTTCCAGCGGGCAGAGTTTATGAAACTCGGACATTTTCGTACTGCTCTTGTGGCCGGATATCCAAACCGAGCTAGGGATTCAATGACAAGGTTGGTGTACACTCGGGCGTACATAGCATTGCTCGCTCTTCTCTTGACAGCCTGCTCAACCATTACTGCTGGGCCGACAGAGAGAGGAGAATGGCTGTACGCTACCGCCAAAGGATTTCAGAGAATGGGATTTGGTCGGTACTTGGAGAGCTACTTACACTGCTGCTGGGACCATTGAGGAAATCACTTTGCGAGCAGACGGTAGATAGCGTCAAGTATACCAGAGACTAGACGACTATCACTACGAGAGCCCATGGCTTCCGTGGCGAATTAAGCGTACGCCCGGCAGAGGAATCCACCTGCATCTAGCTGAGATGCACTATTGCCGCCTCACTGCAGAAGTATGTGCGAGATCCGGAGGCGGTGGGGGAAATCATTTGTTTTACGACACGTGTGCAGACCGATTGCTTGAGCTGAAAGACGAGGTAATCCTTGCCGTTGTTGGTACAGAGGGAACACGTCACCCCAGTATCGTGAAAGCTCCAAAGAGATTGCTCTGATGCATATGCTTCCTTCCTCTGACACTACTTCAAGCTTTTTCGTTCTTGAAGACGAGTAGATGGCGCAAACGCTCGGAATTGAGGTTTCTGGGACGGGGGAGGCTTATGCCGAGAGGATTTGTTGTCAGCCCGAGAATAGTTCTCAACAAACACCTGCTGGTGACAAGATGACCGCATCTTATCACCAGCAGGTGTTCCATGTTCCCCGAGATCGACCGTTGCCGGAAGTGGCTTCGCTGCCGCAATCCTCACACGTCGACGCACGTTCACTACACGAGTGACGTCAAGGCTTTTTCACCTGGGCCTGCAAGCCGCCGGCGTCCATCACGATGCACGACGTCGACGCCTACGCCTAGACGGAGCGAAGTGAATGTATTCTCCATTGCGGCGAACCGGGCCATTCAGGCATCCGCCACCGGCAACTAGCGGTCAGTGGCTCTTTGTGCCTTCTATTTGCCACCGCCGGCAACGGATCGCTCAACCCAACTTGCCATGTTTGTGTCGTACACGCCGATTTGACCGGCACCGTAGCTTTCAGTATAATGGATGCAGTTTCTGTTGCCTGGTTGTGTAGATGTGGCTATGCGCAAGGCAGGTTATGTAGGTCGATGTATCGCGCGGAAAGGAAGCGGGTGATGACTCTCGACGAAGTCTTGCAGGATATTCACGGTCTAGATGAACGTTTGCGAGCCCTCGAGCAAGAGTACGGACTGCTCTCCGAGGATCTGTACACCCTATACCGACTGGGTGAGGTGGAGCAAAGTCGCGATCTGATCCGTTGGGTCGGCTACTACGAGCTGCGCCAGGAACGTCAAAGGGCCTACGCAGTAGCGCTACGAGAGCGACTCCTCGAGGTCCGCCGCGCCAAGGCCGGCGCCCCCATCTCTCTGCGGCCTCATCTAGTCCGCGCTGCCGAGGCGTGACGTGCTGCCGCCTTTTGAAGAGTATTGTGCCCAGATTGCCGGCCTACCCAGTCAGTTTGCCTCCATCCGCTCTTCGACACTCACGGTGTACACCATTGGACCGTTTGCGGCAGAAGTGGAAGGCTGCCTGTTCTTTGAAGAAGGGTATGTACTCGATGTGTGGGAATTGCTCGATTTGAACTCTCGCACAATCCGTAGCTACAGTTATGAGTTGGACAAGTCAGACGAACGAGTGTGGTGGTACGATCCGACCGGGCATCCAGACGATCCCACGCTGGCCAACACACACCCCCATCACAAACACATCGCTCCTGACATCAAGCATCATCGTGTTCCGGCGCCGGAGATCTCGTTCGAGCAGCCAAACCTGCCGTTTTTGATTAGGGACGTTGAGCGACTGCTAACACCTTAAGTGCATCTGTGTCTGGTTAACGGCGATCCTCCCTCTATAAGGAAGTAATTCACAGAGAAGTGGTACCTTAACAGCATCACGCCGCAAATTGAGAGCGGCTTGACCGAGAGGCGTGAATTTCACCGGGGAGCGGTGGGAGGCCTACAGTGCCCTGCTCTTCCTGCGGGCTCGGTACTACGAGCCGGGGACAGGAAGGTTTGTCAGTCGAGATCCGTGGCAGGGTAGCGCAACTCAACCCCAAACTATACTCGGAACCTATGTCTATGCGGGCAATGATCCGGTGGGCTATGTCGACCCGACAGGCCTCTGGCGGTGGTGGCTAACAAGCAGTCGATACCACTTGCTGATCGAGCATTGGTACGAGCAGTTAGTGTTCCTGAACCCCGACAAGCAGTTGGAATACCCTATTCCTGGT
>JAFGIA010000030.1 GCA_016929795.1 Anaerolineae bacterium | reverse complement strand
TTTTTCCAGCAGCTCTCAGAGCAGATCACCGGCGCCAAAGAGGCGGGCGACCAGGCAAAGGCCGACACGCTGAACGCGCTGCGGAACACGATCCTGCAGATCACGGACGAGATCGACGCCGAGATGCGGCGCGCCACCCAGGAGGCGGCTGCCGTCATTGAAGAGATCCTGGCGAGTGACGATATCGAGCAGGCAGTGCGTGACAACCTGCCGCGCATCGACGACCTCTTTTTGTCGGTGCTGGCGCGCAACATCGACGTTGCCAGCCACTCCGGGCGCGAGGAGGACGCGGACAGGATGCAGCGCATCGCCGACGTCCTGCTGCAGTTGATTCAGGAGAGCCAGCCGCCCGAAATCCGGTTTATCAACCGGCTGGTCGAGATGGAGGATCCTGCACAGCGCCAGGCGATGCTCGACGAGTCGCCCGATTTGGTGAACAACCAACTGCTCCAGATCATTGACATGTTGAGCGAGGACGTAGCAGAGCGTGGGCAGCCGGAGCTGCAGGAGCGGCTGGCCACAGTGCGGCGCGAGGTCGCCGCCAGGGTGCCGAGCATCATCGCGACCAGGTAACAGGCAGCAGCTCACAAGTGACAGGTAGGCGCGGCCTGCTACCTGTCACTTTTTACTTCTCCCCTTCTCCCGCGTCGTCAGGTGGGGGCAGCTCGGGGAGCCAGCGGAGCTCCACGGGCAAGTCACCTGTGGGGGCGACGCCGACGACACCCGGTGCTTCTACCAGGAGCTCGGCGGCCTGGCGCGTCGAGGTGACGAACAGGGTGTTGAACGCCGTCGGCTCGCCGACCTGGGCTACGTCACCCGACAGGCCCTGCTCGTCGATCCAGCGTATCAGCTCGTCACGGATCCCCCTGGCGCTCGACTTGAGCGCCCGGTACTTTTCGCGGCGATTGTAGCGTCGCAGCTCGTCGTGCGATGGCCGCTCCAGCGTAAGCATGACCCTGATCATGCCCGGCGGAATGTTGGACGAGTGCCACGGCTGAAAGCCGCCCGCCCCTCTTTTTCCAGTCACTTTAGCATACCCTCGCCAATCCAGCGCCCGCCCGGCTGCCGGCGTCCGGCAGCGGCAGGGCGTGATCGAGCAGGTGCTGTTTCAATGCCAGCCCCTGCAGGCCGGGGTTCTTTTGCGCCACCAGGGCAGCGATGCCGGTGACATAGGGCGCAGCCATGCTCGTGCCGCTGTTGAGCGCGTACAGGCTGTGTCCCTTTGCGTTCCGCTCGATCGCGGATAACACGTCGATGCCATACCCGGTGATGTCCGGTTCTGGCTCGTGAGTGACGGGAGACACTCCGCTGCCGCTGAACCACGCCGGCTGCAGGTTGGCATCGACTGCCCCGACCGACATCGGCTCGGCAAAGTAGCCGGGGGCGCGCACGATGCCGGGGCCATCATTCCCAATGGCGACGACGGGCAGCACGTCAAAGTCGACGGCCAGGGTCTCGATGATGAGCTGCACGCCGTCGACCACAGACCTGAGCTGCGTGGCGCTGATCCACTCGGGCCGGAAGCCGATTGACAGGTTGATGATCGTGGACTTGCCGAGGTACTCCTCGCGCTGAAACTGAGACAGCATCCAGTCGAGGGCAATCACCACACGCTCCAGACTGGTCTTGACCGTTTCGCTCTCGATCACGGATGCGACCATGAGGTCAACATCGGGCGCAATGCCCACGTTCTTGCCGGCGATGATGCTCGTGACCTGGGTCCCATGGCCGTTGGTGTCAAAACCGCGCACCGCGCGCACCGCCTCGGGTGTCGGGCGGAGCGGGACGTAGCGGAACTCGATCTCTTTGTCGCGCAGCTCCAGGTGGTCGGCGTCGCAGCCTGTGTCGAGCACGCCGACGAGGACACCCTTGCCCGTGATTCCCTCGGCATGTGCCTGTGCCACGCCGCTCTCGTCGGGCCAATACTGCTTTCGGCGGGGCCGGCGCTCGTAGCGGCGCGCCAGCATGGCGTAGGGCAGGCCCATCTCGATGTCGGGCATGATGTGGTATTCGGGCTCGAGCACTTGCTGGGCAGCGTGCGCGGTCGCCTCGTCGGTTGTCTCGACGACGTACGCACCTACATAGCTCAAACTCTGATACTTGTCGCCCTCGTCCGGCGCGCGCTGCTCGGCCGCGACCTTTGACAGGCCGATACGCTCCAGTTGTCGCGACTGCTCGGCCTGGGGCGCTTCTTTGACGATGGCCGATCGCTTGCCGTCCATCGACAGGTCCGACAGTCCCATGGCTGCTGCTCGCGGCATCCTGCGCAGGGCGATGAATTTGGTCATGGTCACACTCCCCTCCTGTTGTCCACTATGATTGTAGCACCGGCACCCGAGAATGTCAAGGCCCGTTCCACACTGCCGTACCGTTGTTGCCAGGTCACCCTGCCACGCCTGTACCACAATCCTCCTCAATTGCGCCAGTCCGCCACCTTGTTTCTTGCTACCCGGGGCTTTCCCTTGCGCTGCAATCTGATTGCAAGCATATTGCAATGTTTCAATGTGCGCAAGGTGGTATAATGGGTGTGTGTGACGGAAAGAGGGTGCGCAGTTCTGTGCGCGCCGCCTCACAGGGGAGGAAGTGTTGGAAGGAAAAAAGATTCTCATCGTCGAAGATGAGCCGCGGATTGCACTGGCGCTCTGCCGTGCACTGGAGCTGCCTGCGCGCGGCTCGCCGTGTGTCGACATCAGCCCCGTCGCCGAGACGGCCCTCGCCAAGCTTCAGGCCGAGTCGTTCGATCTCGTGATCACCGATCTGCGGATGCCGGGCATGGG
>JAFGIA010000237.1 GCA_016929795.1 Anaerolineae bacterium | reverse complement strand
GTACCCGATGCGCCTGGGATGCAGCGGGTCGGACAGGTCCAGCACGGCCAGCTCCCAGCCCAGGGTCGTATAGCCATAGCTGCCCGCGACCACGATGCCCTGGCTGTCGCCGCCCAGGTGGCCGACCAGTTCGACGGTTGTCTCAGCCGGCGAGCGGGCTGCGTCGCCAGCAGTCTGCGCAGCGCCCAGCACAGGCCCCCAGGCCAGTGCCGAGATCAACAAAACAGGCAACAACATGAAAACACTTTTTGTCTTCATGACTCCCCTTTTCTATCGTGCATCACTCCGGCCGGCGCCCGGCGAGCCAGGTCCCCAGCCCCCCGCCGACCACGGCCATGAAGGCATTGGGCGGCAGCCAGAAATCGAGGCCGCCCCGCACCAGCGCTGCGGCGACGACCACCAGGGCCAGCCCTGCGCCGGCGACCAGGCCGGCCCAGCGGGAGTGAGGTCCCCTGCCCGCCGCCAGGCGCACGCCCACGATGGCGCCCACGGCCACCAGAAAGAGGCCCAGGATAAGGTAGGGCGCCTCCGGCAGCGGCGCGCCCTGCGACGCCGAAAAGGCCAGGCCATAGCCGGCGTTGACGGCCAGGGCCAGGACGGCGGCGGCCACAGCGGCCAGGACGACTCGCTTGATGACGGACCAGTCGAAAGACACGGCTCATTTCCTCGGTCCCAGTATAGCAGGTTCGGCGCCGGCTGTGATGTGCCACAGGTCATGTTCGGGGTCCTATTGCGGAGGGTGACGGTCATACAGGGAAGAGCAGACCCTAAAGGTCTCTGGGACCTTCAGGGTCTGTGTAGCGTTAGAGCAGCCCCAGCTCTCGCGCCTTCAGCGCCGCCTGGGTGCGGTCGCTCACGCCCAGTTTGCCCAGGATGCTGGTGACGTGGTTCTTGACCGTGCCCGGGGCGATGCACAGCCGGGCGGCAATCTCCCGGTTGGTCGCGCCTGCGGCCACCAGGCGCAGGACCTGCTGCTCCCGGTCGGAGAGGAGTTCGACCAGGGGAGTCGGAGCCGGGGCGGACAGCCGGGCAAACTCGGCCACCACCTTGGCCGCCACCGAAGGCTGGAGGAAGGATTCGCCGCGCGCGGCCGCACGGATTGCCTCAAACAGCCTGGGCGAGGACACGTCTTTCAGCAGGTAACCGACGGCGCCGGCGCGCAGCGCCTCAAAGACGTACTCGTCATCGTCGAACGTGGTCAGGGCGATGACGCGGCACTCGGGCTGGGCGGCCCGCAAGCGCCGGGTGGCCGCTACCCCGTCGAGCAGCGGCATGCGCAGGTCCATCAGCACCACGTCGGGCCGCAGCCGCGCCGCCTCGCGCAGTGCCTCCTCGCCGTCGCCCACCTCGCCCACCACGTCCAGGTCGGGCTGCGAGGCGAGCAGGGTGCGCAACCCCTCGCGAAACAGCGTTTGATCATCCACCAGCAGGATCCGAATGGCCTGCCCTGAGCGAAGCCGAAGGGTTCGTTGGCTCATCCTGGCACCTCCATATGAAGCGTGAAACCCTCTCCCGGCGCGGTGTGGATCTCTACCCGGCCGCCCAACAGGTGCACCCGCTCGCGCACGCCCAGCAGCCCAAAGCCGCCGTCAATCTGCGCCGTCCCCTGGCCGTCGTCTCGCACAGTCAGCCGCACCCAGCCCTCGCCATAGTTCAGTGCGACCTCGACCCGGCTGGCCTGGGCGTGTTTGCGGGCGTTGGTCAAGCCCTCCTGGGCAGCACGAAAGAGGGCCTGTCGCGACTCCGGCAGCAGGGGGCGCAGGTCACCCGCCACCACCAGCTCCGTCGGCAGGCCGGCCCGGCGGCACTCGTCCACCGCCGAGGCGAGAGCGTCCGGCAGCGAGCGGCCCTCCAGCGGCGAGGCGCGCAGTGCGGCCACCGAGCGGCGCACCTCGGCCAATCCCTCCTGAGTGAGCGATTGCGCTTTGCCCAGGCTTGCACTGAGCCTTGCCCTGAGCTCAGTCGAAGGGGCAGCGAATGTGGCGTCGAGCGCCTGATCCGGCCGATCGCCCAGGGTGGTGCGCGCCGCCTCCAGGTGGACGTGGATCGCGGTCAGGTGGTGCCCCAGGCTGTCGTGGATCTCGCGGGCCAGGCGGTTCCGCTCCTGGATCGTGGCCAGATCCTCCACCTGGACGGCATACTCACCCAATCGTTGGTGAGCCTCGCCCAGTCGTTGGTGAGCCTCGTCCAGCGCCGCCCGGGCCTGGCGCTCGCGCACGACGACCTCGGAGAAGAGGAGGACAAAGACGAGGGCCATCGCAAACTCCAGGGCTGTCCAAAACGTATCGGCGGCGACCTCCTCGGGTTGAACCAAACCGGAGGCCAGGAGGCGGGCCGGGAAGAGGCCGGGCAGGGCAATGATGGTTACCAACAAGAGGCAAACGACCAGCGTCCCCCGCCGGGGCAGCTCGATGCTCTGGCTGGCCAGCGGCAGCAGCAGCAGCCAGGCACTGCCATAGCCCCAGTAGACGATAAAGGCACCCAGCGTAAGCTGGACCGCGAAATAGGCTGCCGCCGCGCCGGGTGATCGGGCGCGCTCCCATGCCCGCCAGCCATAGATGCCGACCAGGAGGTAGGCCAGGCTGGCCGCCGCCAGGGC
>JAFGIA010000236.1 GCA_016929795.1 Anaerolineae bacterium | reverse complement strand
TTCTCCCCTGCGCCGGTCATTCATACCGGAGCGCATCCAGCGGCACCAGCCGCGCCGCCCGCGCCGCCGGGTAGAGACCCGCGAGCAGGCCGACCAGCGTCGCAAAGGCCAGGGCGCCGGCCACCAGCCACCAGGTGAGGACGAAAAAGGTGCCCTCCATCGGCACGTCCTGCCAGGCCAGGATCTCGAGCAGCAGCCAGTTCAGCCCCTTGCACAGCAACCAGCCCAGGATGGTGCCCACCACGCCGCCCATCAGCCCGATCAGCGACGCCTCGACCACAAAGAGCGCGCGGATCTGCGCTGGCGAGGCACCGACCGCCTTCAGAATGCCGATCTCTTTTGTCCGCTCATACACCGACATGATCATCGTATTGGCAATCCCGATGCTGGCGACGAGCAGGGCCAGCCCGCCCACCGAGCCGAGCATCGTGGTCAGGATTGTCATACCCCGGTTGGCCAGGTCGACCATCATCTTGATCGACTGCACCTCGTACCCTTGGGCATCGAGCCAGTCGACGATGTGCACGGCGTCGTTGAGCGAATGCGTCCGGATCAGCACCTCGTCGTAGCCGCGGTGGGCCAGGTAATCGGGATCGTTGTACCACCATTCGAGCATCGCCAGCCTATCCACATCGGCCAGGGTGAGGTCACCCCACTGCTCTGTGGTCACGCCCGCAATCTCGACGGGAAACGTCTCCGATTCGCCGCGCGGCGCATAGAGCACAAGCTCGGCTGCGCGCCCCACCACGCCCGCCACCTCGTCGCGCTCGTACCCGAGGGACTCGATCAAGTTTGCGCTCACCACCACCGCGCCCCCCTCTGCTGGCGGCTGGCCGGCACCCGCCAGCGTGCGCACCGGCAGCTCGAAGGGATCGCGGGCCGTGCCCGGGCGCGGCGCGCGCAAATCCGCCTCTACCTCTTGCCCACCCAGCCGGATCGTCGCCCGCAGCCCATCCGCCAGGTTCAGGTAGGGGACCACCTCCACCACGTCGTCGCGCGCCTGCAGCGCGCCCACCAGCTCTGGCGTGAGCAGCCTGGTGCGCGGTCGCTGGCCGAACAGGGAATAGTCGCCCACGTCCTCGCTGGTGGGGTAGAGCCGGATCGACTCGATCCCCACCGCGTCAAACGCGGTGCGCATCTGGGCGCGCACCCCATTGCCGAGCGACACCATCGTGACAATGGTCAGGATGCCCACGATCACGCCCACCATCGTCAGCACCGTGCGCGCCTTGTGGCGGGCCAGGTTGCCCAGCGCCGTGCGCATCACGTCCCGGAGCGTCACGTCGCTCCCTCCGGCACAATCTGGCCGTCGCGCACGTGCACGATCCTGTCTGCAAAGCGTGCCGCCTCGGCATCGTGGGTCACCAGCACGAGGGTCACCCCCTGCTCGCGGTTCAGCCGGCGCAGCAGCGCCATGATCTCGGCGCCGGTGACACTGTCCACGTTGCCCGTCGGCTCGTCGGCCAGGATGACAGCCGGGTGGGCCACCAGCGCGCGCGCGATGGCCACGCGCTGCTGCTCGCCCCCTGAAAGCTGCGTCGGCCTGTGCGCCAGCCGCTCGCCCAGCCCCACCTGGCGCAGCAGCGCCTCTGCCCGCGCCAGCCGCTCGCGCTCGGGCACGCCGACGAACATCAGCGGCAGGGCCACATTCTCCAGCGCCGTCAGGCGCGGCAGCAGGTTAAAGCTCTGAAACACCAGTCCCACCCGCGTGCGCCGGTGCTCGGTCAGGGCCTTCTCCTGGCCCGCGCTCAGTTCCACCCCGTCGACCCACAGCTCGCCCGCCGTCGGCCTGTCGAGCCCCCCCACCAGGTTCAGGAACGTCGACTTGCCCGACCCGGATGGCCCCACCAGCGCTACAAACTCCCCCGTTCTCACCTCCAGGTCGATCCCGCGCAGCGCCTCGATCTGCGTATCGCCCATGTCGAACACGCGCGCCAGCCCCACAGCCCGAATCCGCGCCCCCTCTGCCCTGCCCAAACGCCCTCCTACGTTCAATATCTAATCCCGCCCACTTCCACCACGACGATCTCTGGCCGGGCGAGGAACCGTGCCCGCGGCGCGCTCCCCCCTTCGAATCCCAGCCCACGGCTGACGTACATCGTCGTCTCGCCCACCTGGAACTCGCCGCGCGCATACTGCCGGCCGTAGCGGGAAAAGGTGATCACCGGCCCATAAAAAGGCAGCGCGATCTGCCCGCCATGCGTATGCCCGGCCAGGTAGAGGTCGACCCCCAGCCCGGCTGCCTCGGCGATCAGGTCGGGCGAGTGGAAGAGAAGGAGCGTGAATTCGTCGCGCGCCACCCCCGCTGCCGTCTGTGCCAGCCACGCGACGTTCTGCTCGTGCCAGCTACACGCGACGCCGAGGAGCGCCAGCCGCTGGCCGCGCACCTCGACCACGGCCGTCTCCTGCTCCAGCCACGTGATCCCCGTCCCTTCCACCAGCTCGGCCATCCGCTCGGGCCATGGGTCCACGTTCCCCCGCACCGCATAGATGCCATACGGCGCGTGGAGCTGCGCCGCGAGCCGCCGGAAGCCTGCCACCGCGGCCGGGTCCGACAGATTCGACATGTTCAAATAGTCGCCTGTGAGCACGATCAGGTCTGGTTCGAGGGCCGCCACCTGCTCGACTACTGCCGCCTCGCGTGGACCATAGCGCTCGACATGCAGGTCGGTCAGGTGCACGATGCGCACGGGCGGGGCGGTCGTTTCCAGATCGCCCGACGTCACCTCCAGGTAGGTGGTCTCGATCCAGAGTGGCTCGACCACATAGGCGTACACCGCCCCGCCGGTCAGGGCGAGGTTGGCAAAGAGAAAGAGGGCCACGGCGCCTCGCCACCTGCGCTCCCTGGCGCGCACCGCCACCAGCCCCAACAGCCCCAACAGGCCGAGCCGCACCACCCACACGATCCCCAGCGCCGGCCCGCGCACCGGTCCAAAGGACAGGCCGAGCCGTGGCAGCGACCAGAGGAGCAGGGCATCGGCCAGGGCAAAAACGAGCGCCACTCCGCCGCTCAGCGCCGCCATGCCGGTCAGCGCCTGCACGCGCGATCGCTGCCTGCCCAACGCCGACACCCCGGCCCCCGCCAGCGCGGTCGCAAGCACCACCACACCGGCCGTTCCCAGTGCTACTTCAGGCCCACTCAACCTCTACCTCCGAAAACAACCGTGCGGCGACGGCAAGGAACATGATGACTACTCCAACGACTCGGCGACCTTCAACAGCTCTTCCTGGCCGATCTGCCCGCCGATGTTGATGTACACACCATTCTCCGTCCATGCCACAAAGCGCCGGTCGAGGCTCGCCTGGGTCACGAGCCACGCCTGCTGGCCGCGCACGGTCACCTCGACACGCTCCACGCCAGGCGCGTCGATCGTATCCTGCGCCTCTGGAGCGGGAACCGCCTGGAGGATGGTAAACGAGGCGCTGGCAGCGTGATTGTAGTGCAGGACGATGGCATCGTACTCGGGGTCAGCGGCATCGCCGATCCAGCCCACCTCAATCAGCGTCGCGCCGTCAGGCACATAGCCGGGCACAAGCAAGTGAAAGTCAACCTGCTCCCGCGCTTCCTCCAGCGTCAACGGCCCCGACCTGGCCTGGGCCACGTCGACCACTTCAACACCTTCTGGAACCTGAAAGACAAACAGATCATCCGCCAACCCCGAGTTCAGCTCAAAGCTCTGCACCTCCAGGCTGCCACTGCCCACCGTTTCCGACTCGACCTCGGCCTTGAGCACGTACCACTCTTCCTTGTCGGTCCACAGCATGGCCTGCCACGGACCCGGAATCACGAACGGGCCATCTGCTTCCTCTTTTGGGCTCAGCACCAGCCGGTATGCCTCCCGGCCCGCCACTGTCTCCTCACCCGCCAGCTCGACGTTGCTTGTGTCGAGGATACCCTGGACCACCTCCTGAAGCTGGCCCAGCACCTCGTATGGCAGCGGCATGTCCATCACACCCGCTTCTCCCACGCTCACCTTGTTGCTCGCCGGCTCGTACAGCCATGCCTGCTCGCCGTCGGTTACCATCACCATCCCATCGAACTCGGGCAGCGACGCGTCGAGCACCTCCACACGGAGGCGGTTCGGCGCCTGCTCCCACACCTCGAGGGTCACCGCGAGCGCCATGCCCTGCACCTGCGCGTCGGCCACCACCACGGCGTGCGCGTCGCGCGTGCTGTCGAGCGTCTCGCGCATCCGCTCCACAATCTCTTCCGCCGTGATCCGCTGCCCACACCCTGCCACCAGTCCCACCACGAGCACCCACACCAGCAGCCCCCACATTCTGCCCTTCATCACCTTCCCTCCCTTCCATGGTACGTAACACGTGAACCATGATGCGTGACGTCACGCATCATGGTTCACTTTACCACGGAATTTTTGCCCCACCATGACAGCCATGTTACAGCCATGTTACCGCTTCCACACCAGCGCCAGCCGGCTGCGCACGTGGCGCTCCAGCGCGGTGTAGAGGATCGTCCGCCCCTCGATCACCACCAGGTCCGCGTGACCCAGCCCGATGTTACCCGGCAGGTCCAGCAGGATCGGGTTGCCGGGGTACGTCTCCCACAGTCCGTCGATCCGGTCCCCCACGCTGCGGGCCAGCCCCAGCCCGAACTGGCTGTCGCCCGCCTCGCCCGGCTCCGGGCCGCGGATCCCCTCGTAGAGCATATAATACCTGTCGTCGATCTTGACCACCTCGGCCGAGCTGATCGTCCGAAAGTCGAAATAGGGGTTCGCCGCCGGGCCGCTCACGTCGAGCGGTCCATACTCGGCTGCGCCGGAGAAGAGTGGATTGTAGTAGCATGGCCTGTACTTGTCCGCGCCAGCCCACGCCGGCCCAAAGTAGCACCCCATCCCGCCGGGATTCTGGCCCACGGCCAGAAACACATAGGCCACATCATCCTCCACCCAGATGCCCGGTGGGCCGCCCGCCAGGCACTCGTAATCGTAGCGCACGTAGGGATGCCGCCCGATCCGCTCCTCGAACGGGCAGCTCCGCAGCCACTGCTTCCAGATGCCCGTTTCGTCCACCCGCTGCGGCGCGCTCCAGGTCAGGCCGTCGGCCGACCGGCGCAGCATCACCCGCCCCAGGTACTCGTACACCAGGTAGAGCGCCTGGCCGTCATAGTGTACGCGCGGGTACTGCTGCTGCACCACGTGGTCCACGTCCGCCTGGCATGGGCAGGTGGCACATTCGAACAGGCAGGTGGGCGGATCGGGTGGGGAAAAGGTGAGCCCGCCATCGGTGCTTTTGTAGAGCACGGTGCACCCCGGAAACTCGACTGGATCGCCGCACCGGTCCACGATCCCTGCCGACCGGTCGCTCGCGTGCAGGTATGACCAGAGCTCACCATTGCCCATCACCACCGTGTCCGACTCGCCGCGCGGCAGGCCCGTGTCGCGCACCTCCACGACAAACTCGGCGCGCCCCTCCCAAAAGTCGGCCAGTGTCGGGTACCCCCCCTCGCCCGGGACCCCCGGGATCACGAGATCCCCCTCATCCACTCTGGCGGGAGAGGGCGTCGTGGGTGGCTCAGTGCAGCCGGTGGCCAGAAGCAGAAGAACCAGAACAGATAGAAGCGTTGGCTTCAGGCCTTTCTCGCGGCGCACGGCAGGGCCTTCAGGCAGGGCCGGGAGCGCGAACCCTGCTTCCGCCCCCCCCTCAGCCCGCGGCCGCAGCCAGATCCGCCCGCGGTGTGCCGCCACGATCTCGCGCGCGATGGCCAACCCCAGCCCCGCGCCCCCACCCGGCCCACGCACGTACGGCTCGAACGCACGCGCCGCTTCTTCCTCGGTCAGCCCTGGCCCCTCGTCGGTCACCACCAGCGCCGTTTCTCCGTCCCGCGCCTCCACGGCCACATGCACATGCCCGCCCGGCTGCGTCACCCGCAGCGCGTTGTCGATCAAGTTGATCGCCACCTGCTGCAGGCGGTCGCCGTCGCCACGGACCGGCTGTGCCGCCCGGTCCAACTTGATCTCGAGTGACACCGCCCGCCGCTCCGACTGGGGAAGAGCGAGCACGAGGACAGCGCGGGCGACGGCGCCCAGGTCCACCACTTGCTGCCGCAGGCGCATCTCGCCGCGCTGCAGGCGCGACAGCGTCAGCAGGTCGTCGACCAGGCGGATCAAGCGGTCGACCTGCTCATCCACCATCGCCAACGAAGGGACCATCTCATCCGGGGCGACGTCCTGCATATTGATCGCCAACCCCTTGATCGCCGTCAGCGGTGTGCGCAGGTCGTGAGAAATGCGGGCGATGAAATCGCGGCGCGCCGCTTCCAGCCGCGCCAGATCGGCAGCCATCTGGTTGACACTCTGTGCCAGGCGACCGATCTCGTCATTGCGCGTGGCCGCCAGGCGCCGGTCGAACTCGCCGGCGGCAATGGCGCGCGTCGCGGCCTCCACCTCCCGCACCGGGCGCGCCACCTGCCGCACCAACAGCAGCCCCGCGGCCAGGCTCGCGACCAGCGCCATCACACTGGCCCCGGCCAGCACCAGGCGGGCTGTGGCGAGCAAGCCCTCGACCTCGCCCTGATCGCGCGACACCTCGACCACAGCCAGCAGCTCGCCGCCCGGGGCCGCCACGGGACGCGCGGCGTACATCCTGCCCGGCCGGTCGTCGCTGGCAGCCACAAAGAGCGTGGGCCGCCGCCCGCCGAGCGCTGCCAAGGCCGCATGGCTCGGCAGGGGTCCCAGGTCGCGGCTGGCCGCCAGCAGCGTGCCGCCCTGCCCAAAAATCCGCACGTCGTGCCCACCCTGCTCTGTCGAAAAAGTGGCGATCTGGGGGGCCAGCGCTGCCAGGCGTGCCGGGTCGGTGGCCGTGGCTGCCGTGTAGGCCGCGTAAAAGCCGGCCAGGTCAGCCAGGCTATCGCGTGCGGAAGAGGTCAAATAGCGGGCAGTGGTCAGATAGATGCCGCCGCCTACCACCACCACCACGCCGAGTGCGGTGATGGCATAGATCAGGGCCAGGCGCAGCGCCAGGCTGCCGCCGCCAGGTGCAGGCTTGCTCATCACTCAAACCGGTAGCCTACTCCGCGCTCCGTCTGGATCGGATCGCGATCGGGGGCCGCGGCGGCCAGCTTTTGTCGCAGGCGGTGCACGTGCACGTCCACCGTCCTGTCGTCGATGAACTCGGACGTCCCCCACACGGCATCGAGCAGTACCTCGCGCGTCAGTACCTGGCCGGGATGGCGCACCAGGAAAGAGAGAAGGTCGTATTCACGGGGCCGCAGATCGAGGAGCTGCCCGTCGATCCAGGCACGCCGGGCGGCCTCATCCAGGTGTAGGCCACGGGGTGATAGGCCGTCCCGAGTCGCGCCGTCGCGCGCTGTCCCGTCACCTGCCAGTTGCAGCCGCGCCTCCAGAGCGGCCACCTGCCCGGCGAGCGCCAGCGCCTCGGTACGGCGCCGCAGCACGGCCCGCACCCGCGCCACCAGCTCGCGCGGGTTGAATGGCTTGACGACATAGTCGTCGGCGCCCAGCTCCAGGCCGACCACCACATCTATGTCGTCATCCCGCGCCGTGAGAATGATTACCGGCAGGCCCTGTATGTCGAGGCTGCCCTCCCGGCGGCGAACCTGGCGCAGCACGTCGAGCCCGTCGAGGTCGGGCAGCATCAAGTCGAGGATCATCAGATCGGGCCGCGTGGATTCGATCTCGCGCAGCGCTTCGCCGCCGGCGGCTGCCACCCGCACCTGGAATCCCTCCCGCTCCAGGCGCTCACGGATCACGTGCCTTATGACCGGCTCATCGTCTACTACCAGGATCGTCTCTTGGGCCATTAGACTCTGCTCCAGCCTGATTCTAGCCCAAGAAAGAGGAATTAGCAAGCGCCCGGACGTTACCGGTGTGGCGGGGGTATCTCCTCACGGAATGGCACATCCCCCTGCCAGCGTGCACGCGCCGCCCGCAGTCGCATGATGCGCCATGCAATCAGGAGCGACAGTCCGACAGCGACCATAAAGCCAGTCAGTACGACCAGCAAAATAATCGCCGCCATCACCCCGCGGAAAAACCCACTTTCCCAGGTTCCGGCTTGTGACAGCTCCGCCCCACCGCTCATCTGCTGCTCTGCCACCGACCACGAAATGGTCACCGGGGTGGCCGTCGCCGCGAGGGCCACAGGCAGGCTGGTGCTCGTCGGTGTGAGGGGGGACACACTGGTAGGCATCGCCTCGATCGCCTCTTCCTGCACCGCCGTCGGCGACGGGGTCGGCGTTGGCGACGGCGAAGGGGTAAAGGTCAGGAACGGAAGCGGGGCCGGGGTTGGCACGTCAGTCTGCGCCGGCGTCTCGGTCGGCGTCGTCGTGGGGTTGGGCGTCGCCGTGGGGGCATCGGTTGCCGTCCTGCTCGGCGCCACTGGCGGGCGGGGACGTGTCTCCGTCGGTAGCGGTGTCTCTGTCGTGATCGGTGTTACCGTTCGCAGCGGCGGGGTCGGTGTGTGGGTAGGCGTGGGAGTCCACGTCGCCGTAGGCGTAATGGGGGTTGGCGTGCTGGTGGGCCACCGCGTCATGGAGGGGGTGGGGCTCGGCGTCACTGTCGGCGTGTCTGTCGGCGTCGCTGTGCTGGTTGCCGTCGGCTCGATCAGGATCACCGTCGCACTCGCCCAAAAGTCCGTGCCTTGCGAGGCCAGCACCTGGTGTGTCCCGATGCTCGCCCACGCTGCCGGCACCGTGACGACCTGTTCGAAAGAGCCATCAGGATTCACCGGGAACGCTTCCACGAGCCTCTGGCTGCCATCCTTGACATCCCAGGCCAGTGAGACTGGCAGGCCGCCTGTAGGCCAGTAGGAACCTGTGACCGTCAACACCAGATCCTGCCCGGCCACGCCTTCCGAGGGCGCAACTTGGATTCCCGGCTCTGTTGTCGCAGTAGGGCGCGGTCCATCGGCAGCGTATGCCGGTTGGATCACCCCCACCCACAAGACCAGCAGTAGTGTAGAAACGACGGCGCTCACCTTTCCGACCCGGGAGTCGTTTCTTGTCATGCTATCTCCATGGCGTCTTGATGGCAGAACGTGGGTGCCTGACAACCCGGCTCGCCATCCGACCTATGGCGAGCACCAACTGAACTCAATCTCTGTTGCCGCGCACGCGATTTGCAGCCGCTCCTCGAGCACCCCATCCTGGTACGACGGGCGCACGGCATAGATCGGCCCCCAGTGAACGATCGCCTCGTCCCACCGCCCGGCATTGAAGGCGTCGAGACCTGCCAGGTACTCGATCGCCAGCGAGCGCTCTTCGAGCGCCCACGGGTCATCGCCTGACCGCATGAGCCCTTGCTCGAGATAATCGACCGCTTGCTGCAGCGGCTTGGCCGCCCCCCTGGCACCCGCCAATAGCTCGGCGGCAGCTTTGGGGTAGGCCTGGTACAGGTACGTGTCGACGATTCCCCCCTGGTAGTCTGGTCGCGCCCGGTGGAGGGGCTGCCACGACTCGACAGCCTGGGCCCAATTCTTTTCTGTGTACGCAGTGGCCCCTGTCACGTACAAACGCGCCAGCCGGCGCTCTTCAGCCAGGTCACGCTGCCCCGGGCGCAGCGCGAGCGCCAGCTCCAGGTAGTCAATCGCCTGCTCCACCTGCCCGACGTCGCCCCTGGCCCCGTCCAGTAGCTGTGTGGCGAGCAATCGATACGCATCGAACAGGTACGCGTCTATCTCGTCGCGGTGGAAATCGGGTGCGGTGCGCCGAATGTCGGTGAGGAGGGTGATTGCGCGCTCCCAATCCTTCGCCTCCACCAGGCGCTGCGCTTCCTGCCACATTTGCTCCAGCTCAATGGCCCTCTCAACCTGGGCCATGCGCTGGCGCACGTCCAGGTACCCGGGACTGATCTCCTCCAGTTGGCGCAGCAGATCGAGTGCGCCTGCCCGGTCCCCTTCCGCTTCTTTCTGCAGGGCGCTCTCGTACAAGTTTCTCAGCGACTCTTGCTCGGCCAGCACGCGAAAGGCCTCCTCCACCTCCTGGCTGCCCGGGAGTGCCCCTGCCAGCTCCTGCAACACCTCGCGTGCCCCGCTCAGATCTGCCGCTCCAAGGCGCCGGTCTGCCTCTTCCCAGAGTCCGGCGATGTACAATTCTTGCTCATGCATCTCGATATTGGGCCGCACCCATTGATCGTAGGCCAGTGCAAACCCTGCCGCAGCCGTGAGGCACCCTGCGATCAGGACCAGAAAGACCAGCAGTGTGCGCAGCACTGCGCCAGGCTGGCGGTGCCGAACCGGGATCGAGTCGGCGACAGAAAAGGTAGATCGGAGTGCCGCGCGCACCTCCAGGTCGCGGATCGTCTCCTCTTCAGGGTAGAGCTCGGCGAGCTTTTTGAGGTTGTCGGCAGCCTCTGCATCCTGGCCCTCGGCCAGTTGCCGCTCGACGTCGAGAAAAAGAGGGTGCTCGCGGAAAGGCACGCGGGGCTCTGCGTCCTCGACCACCTCTTCCATCACGATCTCATCCGCTTGATCGTTTTCCATCCATCACCCACCGAGCGAGCTCAAGGTGCTCAAGAGCTGTGGGACAGCAGGGCCGAGCAGCACGGCAAACATGGCAGGAAAGATGAGAAAGACGAGCGGGAAGAGGAGCTTGATGGCAGCCTGGCGCGCCATCTCCTCTGCCTTTTGCCGTCGTGCGATGCGCATTTGCTCGGCCTGCGTGCGCAGCACCTTGGCAATGCTCACGCCCAGTTGATCCGCCTGGATGATCGTGGCCGCAAAGTTTTCGATTTCCATCACTTCTGTGCGCTGTGCCAGGTCGAGCAGCGCCTGGCGCCGTGTCTTGCCCAGGCGCATCTCTAGCACCACGCGGGTAAACTCGTCAGAGAGAGGGCTCTGCCACCGCTCTCCGACGCGAGAGAGCGCCATGTCAAAGCCGAGGCCAGCCCCCACGCACACGTTGAGCATCTCGATCCCGTCGGGCAGCGCGCGCAGGAGCTCCCGTTTGCGCTTGTTAATCCGGGAGCGCAGCCAAAGGACCGGCAAATAGTAGCCGGCGCCGCCACAACCGGCGATAAGGATCAGGCGCCGGATCCAGGGCAGATCGCTCAACAGCGTGAGCAAAGAGAGCAAGGTGACACACAGCAGCGCCACCAGGACACGCAATCCGACAAAGTGGAGCACAGACCACCCATACGGCTTGCCGGCCACCTCCAGTTGGTGCCGCGCCTCTGCCAGGTTCTGGGCGGGCATGTGGCGCCCCAAGAAGCTGAGCATCCTCCTCGTCGTGGGGACCAGCACCCGCTCCCGGAACGGCATGCTCAGCTCTACATCTTCCAGTGTCAGTGAACGGCCGACCGACAATACCCGTTCCTGTTCAAGTGCCGTCACTCCTGAGCGCCCGCGGAGGCCGAGGAACAGAAACAGGGCCATGGCAGCCACCGTGATGCCGAATAGCACGCTGTAGAGTGCGATCACGATTACACCTCGATGTTGATGATGCGCCGCATCGCAATGAATCCGATGATCATCAGCACCGCGGCGCCGATCGGAATGCAGAGTGTCGGCCCGGGCGCGAATAACTGCATCTCGTACTCGGGGTTTACGAGCATCAAAAACAGGCCAAGGCCGATCGGCAGCAGCATCAGGACGTACCCGGAGTATCGTTGCTGCGCCGTGATCACATGGATCTCGCGCTGGATTCGCACCCGCTCCCGGATCGTATGCGCCGTCGTCTCGAGCACGTCGGCCAATTTGCCCCCTGTCTCGTGCTGGATCTTGATGGCCGTCACGATCAAGGCCAGGTCGTCGCTCGGGATGCGCCGCACCATGCTGTCGAGTGCCTGCATCAAGCCTACCCCCAACTGCACCTCGCGGATCACGCGGTCGAACTCGGCCCCTGCCGGCTTGGGGACCCGGCTGGCGACCCACTCCATCGACTGCAGCAGCCCATAGCCTGCGCGCAGCGATCCGACCAGGTGATCGAGCACGTCGGGGAGCTGGCCCGAGAAAAGTCTCAGCCGCTGTGAGCGCCGGTGGGACAGGTAGGCCGGCGGGACAAAGAATCCGACAATCCCCATCAGGGCTCCGACGAGGAGGTTCTGCTGCACCAGATAGCCCAACAGGAACAGGATGGCAACCACGCCGACCCGGATCAGCAGATATTCACTCACCGTCAAGGCCAGGTCCGCCTGAGCCAGGTCCTCCTTGATGTTGCCCGCGATCCCAAGCTTTGATACGGCGTGATCGATGTGGGCCAGCGCTTCACCGCCCCCGCCCTGACCTGTTATCTCACCCCCCAGCGCCTCCAGCCGCTCCTCCGTCTCGTGCGCCGCGACAAAGGTAGTGCCAAGGCCATAGCCCAAGGCGAGGACCGCCAGTGTCACTATGCCGCCAATCACCACCGCCACCGGTACGATCATCGACTCACCTCGCCCCCCAACGCCGGGCGCGCTGAAAAGAGCCTGCGCTTCCGTGGCTTTTCAGCGGCCCTCTCTGCGCTGCGCAGCGGCACCCCGCTCTCCGCGCCCCTGCCTTCGGCCACCAACCGGCGCGCCAGGGCGATGATGTTGCGTGTCGCCTCTGCGTCTGGGTATGCCTCCACCAGCGGCACGCCCCGGTTGAGTGAATTCACAACCGGGCCCGGCGCGTAATCGATCATCTGCGTAATGGGCCGGCCCAGCGTGCGCTCCAGGTCCTTCAGGCGGACCTCACCCGGCAAGTAGCAATGGTTGAGCACGAGCCAGACCTTGCCCAGGTCATACTTTAAGAGCCCGAGCACCTCCAGGAAGCGATACACATCGCGCAGCGCCGTCACCTGGGGCGTGGTCAGCACCAGCAGGTGATCACATGCGTCGAGGATCGATAGCGTACAATCATTCAGTGCCGACCAGGTGTCGACCACCACGTACCCTCTGCCCATCTCTGCCAAACGGCGCAGCAGTCTTTTCATGTCCTCGTGCTCGATCCAGTCGGCTGCATCAATGTGATCGGGGGCCGGCAGCACCCGTATCCCGCTCTTGTGGCGTATCAGGCTGTGCATCAAAAGATCGTCGTCGAGATCGTCCAACTGCGCGATGACCGTGCCGAGCGTGGTCGTGCTGGCGAGATTCAACGCCGTGTCGACATCGCCAAAGCGTAGATCCGCGTCCACCAGGATCGTCTCCTGCCCCGTCGCCTCCACCAGCGCCACCGCCAGGTTCACGGCCAGCGTGGTGCAGCCGACGCCTCCCTTGGGGCTAAACACCCCCACGATCGGGGCTCGCGCCCGGTGCTGCTCTGTGGCCCTCACCTCGGGGTGGGGTGCCTTTTCCAACTGTGCTCTGCGCTGCACGATCAGCTCGTGCGCCTGGCGAATGCTGCTTAACAGATCGGTCTCGCCGAACGGCTTGAGCAAAAAGCCATGCGCCCCCACCAACATCGCCTGGCGCACCAGGTCGACCTCGTGTCCCATCGCCACCACGATCACAGAGGCCCCCGAGGCGGGCGCCGCGAGCTGGTTGAGCAGCTCGACGTGATCGAGAATGCCACTGGCAATGTCCACCAGCACGACGTCGGGCATCAGCTTGTTGACCGTCTCCATCGCGAGTTCCAGGTTACGGGCTGTACCCAGGAGCACCAGGTCCGCTTCCGCCTGCACCACACTCGCCATCCAGTCGCCGACAGGATCGTGTCCTGGAATGATCAGCACGCGAATGTGCCCGCCGGGCATGAGGGCTGAATCATAGCTCATGGGTGAGATCTCTCATTCCGGTTGCTCGGGGAGGGCCATGCCGTAGCGCAACAAGAGGTAGTTGATGTTCACCGCATCCACGTCAAAGAGCGTCTCATTGGTTGGAGACCGCAGGGCCAGATCGATCTTGCCCTGCGAGTCGAGCAGATACTTGAGCACCACGGCATCCTGGGGGTCGACCTTGAGCAGCAAGGCCCGCTTGGGGGGAGCCACCTGCTCGGTTTGGGCCTGCTGCGTTGCTGCCCCCTCAGGCACCGGCTCCTCAAGGATGCGCAGCACCTCCAGGTTCTGCAACGTCAGCACCGACACATTGTCCAGGCTCTGGTCGCGGTCCAGCCGCTGGATCGTCTCGCCTTCTTGAAGTGTGATCGTCTCCTCCGGGTACATCGGGGTCTCGAGGATCACGTCGATGGTAAAGAGGACATCCACGTGGTCGCCTGGCAGCACCGCGCCCCACCCGCCCAGCACATCGTCGGCGGGCACGGCGACGGCCATGGTATCGTTTTCCAGGAGCAGGGCGAGATCGCGCGTCCCTGTGATCACCTCCACGTCCTGGACACGAATCACCTCGCCCTGTGCCATGTCACGCAACGCGCGCCGGCCCACGACCTCGCCCACGTCGAGCAGCGCGCCGCTTGGGATTTCACTCCGTTCCTCGAGCGTTACATTGTCGGTGCGGATCAAAGATCGGGCGCCGATGGGGTTGCGCGCCACGACGACAAACTGCCGCTGCTCTTCCACTACAGGCGCCTGGCTCCGCGCGGCCCAGTTCAGGGCCAAGATCGCCAGCACGCCCGCTGCCACGGCCAGGATGCCACTTGCCCCGAACCACAACCAGTTGCGACGTTTCATACACTCCCCCTATGCCGTTGCGGTCTTGGTATGTGCTGGCCTTTCGTGGCAGTGCCTATGACGTCCGCACGGACACGATGGCATCTGGCGTCATTACCAAAAAGCGCCGCGATCAGTTACTCGACTATCTTTGGCGCTCGCACCGTGCCGATTGCCCTACAATTGCCGCCTTCACCTCCGACCCACCCACGAAATTCCGCTGTGAGGCGTACGCCATCGTTTGGATCTTGGCCCATCACGATACAACCCACGCCATCGTGTCCATACGCATTGCCACCACCCTGCGCCAGTTGGTAGCCCAGCAACTGCATGCGCGCAAACCCAACTACGTGATAAGCATCATTGCACCCGGTGCCCTGGGCGGTGTCATATACGACTACTGTGAACTCCTCTGGCGTATCAATATAGTACTTTAGTTGCTGTCTTACAAGTCCACTGTTCATATCGCCCGCAGCACCCGCCACGTCGTCCCCAAACTCAATTAGTCCGCTTCTACAACTGCCAGGGGCCAGGTTGTCCGCGAGGCACCTTGCGCTGCAATCACCAGTTGAGCAATAGAGCCCCTGCAGAGACCAGTTCAGCCATCCAAAGTTGCCGGGTCCTGAGCCATTAAAGATATTGATGCAGCCCGTGGCAGTGATCGTATCGACGTGCGTCGCAATCGGGACGACACAATCCGCTCCACATGCTTTTTCGAGCATCACGGCGGCCCTGGCCTGCAGTGGGTAGCCGTCATAGCCGACGATGCCGCCAAAAAACGCCGGGGTCGTGATATACGTCACCGCCTCGATGCCCCACGTATCCTCGGGCACCACCCCCCCGCCAACGATCGCCCCGATCCGATCGCGGTCTTGGTCCAGGTAGAACCCTTCGACATTGTTGTTGACGACGTCGCCCGGTGCCCCACCCGTGTCCGCCAGGCCGTTGAGCTCGCCAAAATTGTTCATCTCCTGCTTGACCAGGGCGTCATTGAACGTCTCGTGGTTGATCTGCCAGGCCAGTTGGCGCACACCCGCCGACGCCGCCGCATCCGCCGCGTTCTGCGCCGTGCGCCGCCCGACGTAGGCACTGCTCATATCCACCGAGATGGCCACAAAGATGAGGAGGGCGAGCAGGGCGATCGCCACCACGACGATCGACTGCCCTGTCTGGGGAATCCTTTTTTCTTCCATCTTCCGGTTCTCCTTCCTCCGAAATGGCTGAACGCGCCCTGGTGCCGGACAAACCGCGGCGCAGGGACCGCCCCTGCCAGGAAGATGACTATTCGATGTGCATCGTCGACTTGGCCAGGATATCCACCTTGGGGAGGATCGGCATCCACATGTCCAGGCGAGTTTTGGCCTTGACCGCCACCCGGCAGTAGTGTGAGCAGTATGGGTCGCCGCCGATCGTGTAGTCAGGGTAATAGACCTCGACGGTGGCCGTGCCGCCGATCAACACCATCATCTCACTTGCGTGCGCCTTGATCCCTGCCACATCTTTGGGGTGAACGGTCGCGTACCGAGCTCCCTCGCGCACGCCGTTCGCCATGGTGGCATAGGCAAAAAAGAGGCGCGAAAAGTCAACAATCGCCAGCATCACCAGCAGCAGCACGAGGATGACGAGGGTGAACTCGACGAGCGTCTGCCCACCTTCCCGATTCTGCGGCCATCTATTACGCTGCTTCATGTGCATGGTCGTATCCCTGTTACGGCTCTGGATAGTACATCGGCATTACGGCGGTCTTTTCCAGAGAAAAGGTGGGCACGCCCACCAGCCCGCCAAACCAGAGATCAAAGTCATAGGTCGCCGTGACCGTGATCGCACTTGTGCCGACGTCCACAGCGACGTCCGACGCTGAAAAATCGGCCATGTGCGTCACATTGGTCCCTGACCCCAGCACGTCGTCGACTACGAGCTGCTTGACAGCAGGGATCGTCGGCGAGGACTCGAGCGTCGCAAATCGGGCGCCCTCGCGCACGGCGTTGGTGAGCACAATGTACGCGTCAAAGGCACGCGCTGTATCGACGACGATCGCGACGAGCAGCAGCAAGATCGGCAGCACCAGTGCCACCTCCAGCAGGCTCTGCCCTTCCGACTGCTGTCTCTGGCCAAAAGGACCTGCTGTCGACTGCCCTCGGGGCCAGATATTGGTGTGCTTCAAAGACTTGCCTTCTCCTCGGGCTGCTTGTGCCACAGTGAAGCATGTAGTGCAGTGAAAAGTCGCCGTCCAAAGAGAGATCGACGGTTCGCGACGCTTTGCCATATGATACCATGGCAGGCGCCAGTTGTCAATCCCCCTTAGGTAGGACTTGGCTACTGCACGTTTCATCAAACTCTCCACACATCAACGATTGAATGCTTCTGAATCGGGCGCAACGCTGGCTCGTCATCCACTATCATCCTACCATATCCGATCTGAGACTTGGTTGAAAGTTGATAAGAATCCGATTAGAATTCACATGTGCACTCTCTCTGATAGCCTGATGCTTCACCTTCAGTGATGAACCGTAGTGAGGGATTTTCGGGCAACCCCAGCAAAGCCAGCTATCATGAGATGGCCTCTCATACAAAATACCGTGCCTGCGGCGAAAAGGATACGGCCTGGACGGCATCATTTCACAGATCTGTAGAAACTGCCGGCGCAGGGATTTGCGACGGCGGAGGCATTGTGATAGAATCGAGGGGACGATCCTGGAAAGGGACGAGTGGCTGGAAACCGATGCCGACGAATCTGCCGCCCGAGTATTTCGCGGTTGAAAAAGAGTACAAAGCCGCCACGACGACAGAGGACAAGATCCGCCTCCTGGAGGAGTTGATCGCCACGGTGCCCAAGCACAAGGGCACCGACCACCTCCGCGCCGACATGCGCCGCCGCCTATCCAAGCTCAAGTCGGCGGCTCAGACCAAAAAGTCAGGCGGCAAGCGCGACACGGCCTACCACATCGATCGTGAGGGCGCCGGCCAGGTCGCCGTCATCGGCCCGGCCAACGTGGGCAAGTCGGCCCTCGTCGTCGCACTCACCAACGCCACCCCCGAGGTCGCCCCCTACCCCTTTACCACCTGGGCGCCCACCCCGGGCATGATGGAGGTGGGATACGTTCCGATCCAGTTGATCGACACGCCTCCGCTGAACGCCGACTTTGTCGAGCCCGAGCTGCTCAACCTCATTCGCCGCGCCGACCTCCTCTTGATCGTCGTGGATCTCCAGACCTTTCCTACCCAGCACCTGGAGGAGACACTGGCCATCCTCGAAAGAGCGCGCATCGCGCCCCTGCTGCGCCAGGACCTCTATGAGGACGAGCGGCGGTTGATGTTCAAGCCGGTGCTGGTGGTGGCCAACAAATGCGATGGGCTCGAGATGGAAGAGGACGTCGCGGTGCTGCGCGAGATGCTGGACGAGCCGTGGCCCCTCGTCGCCGTATCGGCCGCCACCGGCTACAACCTGGCCGCGCTCAAAGAAGCCGTCTATGACGATCTGGACCTGATCCGTGTCTACTCCAAGCCACCCGGCCAGGCGCCCAACCACACAGCGCCCTTTGTCCTCGACAAAGGAAGCACGGTCGAAGAGTTCGCCGCCCGGGTCCACAAGGACTTTGTCACAAACCTGAAATCGGCCAGGGTGTGGGGCAGCGGCGTGCACGACGGCCAGTCTGTCGGGCGCGACCACGTGCTTCAAGAAGGGGACATCGTCGAGCTGCGCACCTGAGACGGCCTTTACTTCTCGGGCTTGGGCGTTTTCGTCGGTATTGGAACTTCCGGTGGCCGGTGCGTGTTGGTTGGCTTGGGCGTGTGCGTCGGCTTGCGTGTTTCTGTCGGAACGGGGGTGTCGGTCAGCTTGGGTGTGCTGCTGGGCCTGGGCGTGTCGGTCAATTGGGGTGTGCTGCTGGGCCTGGGTGTGTCGGTCAATTGGGGTGTGCTGCTGGGCCTGGGTGTGTTCGTCGCCTCTGCCACCCCTGTCTCCCCAGGCGTATCCGTGGGCTCGGGCTGCTCCACTGGCTCCTGCGTCGCGCTCTCTGGCACGGGTGTCAGCTCACCCGCCCCGGGAACCGCAGTGGCAACTGGCGATGCGGAGGGACGGCCCGGCGTCATGGCTGCCGCCGTGCCTGTTCTGGTGCTTGTTACCGCCGCCGTCATGCTGTTTCTTCCCGCACCTGTCGCAGCGGGCGTGCCACTGCCCACGAGTGGTCGCCCAGCGCCGGCTGACAGGATCTCAAAACGCGCCGCGGCTGCGCTCATCCATCTCCTGTGGACTCGTATCGCAGCAGCGACTCGAGCCCTCGAAGAAGGAGGCGCTGTCGCCAACAGGTCTGTCAGCCTTCCCTCCTGCTGCGCGCCCACTGCCATCACCTCCTCCAGCAGTGGCGCCGCCAGGGCTGGCGGCATCGTCTCGGCGAGCACAAGTGCTGCCTCCACGTGCTGTCCAATCTCGGCCAGAATCTCCTCGTCCCAAGTCCCCTGATCGAGCAGCGCTTCGAACTCGTGCAAGCGCCGATCGGCAAGGGAGAGATGGACACTGCCCCTGTCGTTGCGCGGCGTAAACCAGAGCCAGGCTGCCTCACTGGCCCGCTTGACCCCGTACAGCCCTGAACCGGGCAGCGCCTCAGCGGATGCGTGGACGGCAACCAGGGAGAAAAGTAACGTAAAGAGCAGAGCAGACAGCAGCGCAAATCTCCAATGCAGAATTCGTGGCCTCGACTCGCGCGCCTGGCTGCGCGCAGGCTGTTTCAAGCGAGCCACCTCACGCGACGCCAGGATCCGCTGCTCGATTCTGGCCCGCGTAGCGCCAGGGACCTTGGGCCTGAGCACAACCCGCAGATCTAGTGCTGCGCGCACCAGTGGCTCCAACTCCTCACGCACGTCGGCGCGCACGCTGGCCAGATCTAGAAAGGCTTTTTCCTCTTCTAGCAGCTCGACCAGGAACCCTTCAAGGAGATCTTCCATCTACCGATCCATTACCCTATGTCTCTTCTTCCAACAGCCGGCTGATCGCCGCCAGGGCGCGGTGCTGCAGCGACTTGACGGCGCCAGGCGTCTTGCCTAACGTGTCGGCAACCTCGGCCAGGCTCATCTCCCCCATGAAGCGTAACACGATCACATCTTGCTGATCGTCTGTCAACTGAGCCACCAGGTCAACCGCCGTTGCCCACTCCGCCTCAGCTTCCAATACCTCGCCCGGCAATGGGTCTTGTGCCGGCACCACCTCGCTAAGCGCAACCTCCTGCCTTCGATCCTGTCGTCGAAAATAGTCGACGAGGCGCGCCCAGGCGATACGATACAACCAGGCACGGAAAGGCTTGCCTGTGATCTGGTAGCTCGGCAGAGCTTCCAAAGCTTTTAAAAATACCTGTGCCGTCAAGTCCTCGGCCACGAAATCATCGCGCACACGCACCCGGACATAACGATACACGACGTCGACATTGCGCCTGTACAGATCGACAATCGCATGCTCCTCGCCCTGCTTGGCGAGCCTGATCAACCGGGCCTCTGTCGACGCCGAGTCAGCCTTATTCGGAGTCGTTTCGGATTCTGGAACCTGCTGCCTCACAATGAATACCGCTCAATCCGTGTAAAAGATACGGTCTGTGCACATTCAACTGTGCTATGAGGTCTGTCAGCCGTCCTGGCTGCAGAAGAATGAACCGCGATCGGGGCAGTGAGCACACCATGATGCCGTCGCTGTTTCTATTGTAACGCTTCTTTTCAGAAAAGGCAAGCCAGCCTGCGCCGAAACACCGCGGGGCATCCGCCGCTCCTTGCCCCCCCATCACCCGGTCGACCTGGCTGCGGCGAGAGGGAGCCTGTCAGTTCTCTCAGCCAGGCGTCAGCTTCCCATCAGGCAATTCCGCGACAGGTGTGGTAAGCTAACCACAAAGCGCACAGGCAGATGGGAGGTCGAAATGTCAGACGATCGCTGGGCATACGATGAAATTCTGGTCGAGGTGAGCGGCTTTTTCACCACCGAGCACACCTTTTACACACCGATCGGCACCCTCGCTACCCTCAGGGTATCGGGCGGTATGGCAGAGGGCGAGTACCAGGCGGCGGGCGGGCGGCACGTCTTGATCCGCCGCAGCGGCTGCCTGTCGAGAAGCTACGAGCTGACCGACGGCGACCGCGTGCGCGGGGCCGCCGAGCCGCGCGGCCTTTTCAAGCAGGGCTACCTTATCCACTTTGATGGCCAGGAGCTGCAGCTCGTCCCTGAGGGTGTTTTCCGGCAGGGCTGGTTTCTCGTCGACCCAGCCGGGGTGACCCTGCTCTCGATCCATCCGCGCGGCGTGTTCCGCCGGGGCGCGCAACTCATCGCCGAGCAGCCGATCGAGTTCCCGCTGGCCGTCCTGGCCTACTATCTCCACCAGGTCATCCAGCAAGAAAGCGCTGCCGTCGCCGCCACCGCCGCCACCTGATCCCGCGCACCAGAGGGCCGGGCGAGCCACTCGCCCGGCCCTCTTTCGCCGCACTGCCACGTTCCCGTCAGCTTCCTGTCAGCCATTTCTCGCTCCGTTGTGCTACAATGCCATTGCCTTACCCGCCGGCCTGCCCGGAAGGGAACCATGCGTACTGGGTGTGAAACAGAACGCGCCCTGGCGCGTAGAGGGGAGTGAGATGGACAAAGATCAAAGGATACCTACCGGTCCCAATTGGAAACAGGTCACCACCTACCTGATCGTCACCTTTAGCCTCACCTGCCTGCTGAACCTGGTCATCTACCTCAACGTCGGCACCTTTCTCGACGTCACGGCCGAGCTGGCCGCGCCGATTCAGGTGCTGCTCCAGCTCCAGATGCTCATCCCTGCCGCCGTGGCCATCCTGCTCCAGCTCTTTGTCTTTCGCACCAGCTCGATCTATGGTGAGCGTTCACCGCTGCGCTGGTTCCTCTACGCCTACCTGGCCTACGCCGTCCTTTTTGCACTGCTCGCCTTCGGCCTCTTTTTTGTCCACAGCCAGGTCTACCTGATCGCGGTCAACATTGTCGCCATTGGCCTCAGCCTTGTCCTCCTCGCCCTCGTCATCCTGCTGCGGCTCGTCGCGGGCAAGGAGCCCCTGGCACGCGCCGGGCTGCACGGCGGGCCGATCCGCTACTATCTGACCTTTGGCCTCGGACTGATCCTCATCTATCTCGCCATGACCGGCCTGAACGCCCTCCTGGGCCTGGGCGAGGCGGCCAATATCATGGACCTGCTAGGCGCGACAGGCGAGACGCCTGGCCTCGACCAGATCCCCCCCGCGCTTCTTTTTGCCCTCGTCGCCTTCCAGACCGTCATTCTCGGCCCTATCCTCGGCTTGACCATGGGACTGGGCGAGGAGTATGGCTGGCGAGGGTACCTGCAGGGCGAGCTGGTCAAGATCGGCCGGGTGCGCGGCATTCTGCTCCTCGGCGTGATCTGGGGCCTGTGGCACACACCGATCATCGTCATGGGCTACAACTATCCCGGCTACCCGATCCTGGGGCCGATCGTCATGACCCTCTACACGATCGTCCTGGCCTTCTACTTGGGCTACGCCGTGCTCAAATCAGGCAGCGTGTGGCTCGCCGCCTTTCTGCACGCCCTCAACAACCAGGTCGTCGCCTTTCTCATGCTCGCCGTCTATGCCCCTGCCGATCCTGTCTTTTCCTTTGGCATCGGCATCTATGGCATCCTGGTGTGGGCGGTCGTCATCGCCGCGCTCATGATCCTCGACCGCGATACCTGGACCGGGGCAGCGGCCCCTGCTCCAGCCGCCCTCACCACCGAGGAGGAGATCTTGTGATCGAGCTGCAGAACGTCACCCGTATCTACAAAATGGGCAGTGAAGAGATCCACGCGCTCGACCACGTGGACCTGTCCATCGGCGACGGCGAGTTCGTCGCCGTCACCGGTCCCTCGGGCAGCGGCAAGAGCACGCTCCTGCACGTCATCGGCGGCCTCGACACCCCGACGGCGGGCAGCGTGATCGTCGATGGCCAGGACCTGGCACAGGCCACCGACAGGGACCTGGCACGCTTTCGCAACCGGCGCATCGGCTTTGTCTTTCAGACCTTTAACCTCCAGCCCACCTACACCGCCGTCGAAAATGTCGCCCTGCCCCTCGTCTTTGCCGGCGTGCCCCCTCACGATCGCCAAGCGCGCGCGCGCCAGGCCCTGGATGCCGTCGGCCTCGGCGAGCGTCAACGCCACCGCCCGGCGGAAATGTCCGGCGGCGAGCGCCAGCGCGTGGCCATCGCCCGTGCCCTCGTCACCGAGCCCGCCTACATCCTCGCCGACGAGCCTACCGGCAACCTCGACACCGCTACGGGACAAGAGATCGTCGCGCTGCTCGACCGCCTCCACCGCGAGCGCGCCCTCACCATCCTCCTGGTCACCCACGACCGCGAGATCGCCACCCTCGCCGCCCGGCAGATCGCGCTGCGCGATGGGCGTATCGTCGCCCGGGAGGCCCGACAATGAGATTCTCCGACTATCTCCGGATCGCCTTTACCAATCTGTGGAAGCGTAAACTGCGCACCCTGTTGACCATCTTGGCCGTGGTCATTGGTGCCACCCTCGTGGCACTCATGGTCAGCCTCGGTGTCGGCACCCAGCACTATGTCACCGCCCAGCTTACAGCACTGAGCGTGCCCGATGTGATCGGCGTCGAGCCTGCCAGCTCGGCCGACATGGCCGCGATCTTGATGGGTGCCTCCGGCTTTGGTGCACCGCAGCAAGTACAGGAAGGGCAGAACCCATACGTCAACCTGCCCACTCTGAACGGCGCCGATGTCGAGCGCATCGCCGCCGTCGACGGCGTTGACGATGTGCAGCCCGTCGTCGTCGTCATGGCCAACTGGGTGCAGTTGGACACAGACGAGGACAGGTACCAGACCCAGGTCCTCGCCTCGCCCCAGTACGAAATCGTCCAGCGCAAGCTGGCTGCCGGCCGTCCCTTCGCGCCTGGCGAGCGCGGCGTCGCCGTCGTCGCCTATGCCTTTCTCGATGCCTGGGGGCTCGATCGCCCCGAGGATGCCCTTGGCCACACCATCACCGTAGAAGTGCCGGCCGGTTACCAGCTCGACTTTTTGGGGGCGAGCGAGGGCGAGAGCCAGAGCTACCCCTTCGAGATCGTCGGCGTGTTCGAGCAATCGATCCTGAGCACAGAGGTGAACGTGCCGCTAGAAGACGGCATCGAGATGGGCCGCTACTTTGCCGAGAATGACGACGCCTACACCGCCGACGACATGGGCTTTGGCCTCTCGGTACACGTGGCCGATCCTGAGCGCATCGACGCGGTTGCCGCCGCCATCGAGAAGGTGGGGGACTATGCTGCGTCGACACCCGAGGAATCGGCCGGCGCGCTGGCCACTGGCTTTCGCGTCATCCAGGCCGTGCTCAGCATCTTTGGCCTCATTGCCCTTGGGGTTGCCAGCCTCGGCATCATCAATACACTGATCATGGCCATCTATGAGCGCACACGCGAGATCGGCCTCATGAAGGCACTCGGCGCCAGCAAGGGCACCATCCGCCTACTCTTTATCGTCGAGGCGGGCAGCATCGGCTTCTGGGGCGGGTTGCTCGGCATTGTCGTCGCCTGGCTCACCGGCACCCTGATCAACGTCGTCTCGCACCTGACCTTTTTGCAGGACTATCGCACCTTCAACATCTCGGCCTTTCCGTTGTGGCTCGTGCTGCTCGTCGTCGCACTCAGTACCGGCGTCGCCCTGCTGGCTGGCCTGCTGCCCGCCACCCGTGCGGCCAACCTGGACCCCATTGAGGCGCTGCGCTATGAGTAGGCAGTTTTATCGTATCCGCTCAATAATCGGGGGTGGGGGAGTGTGCGGTGCCCGCACACTCCCCCACTTCCCCCCCTTATTGAGCTGATACGTTTTATCTGACAAAAAGGAGATCAAAATGACAGAAGTCACCGCACCGACCAAAGACGAGCGCCTGACCGCGGCACTCGCCCACGCCAGCATCCTGTTTGGCATCTTTACCAGCGGCTTTGGCGGGATCATCACCGCCCTCGTCATCTGGCTGGTCCAGAAGGACAAGTCACGCTACGTCGCCTTCCATGCACTCCAGTCGGTCGTCTACCAGACGGCGTCCATGCTGCTCATGATCCTGAGCTGGTGCTGCTGGTCCGTCCTCTACATGGCCCTGATCTTTGTCCCTCTCACCACGAACCCGGAAGCCTACGAAGTCGCTCCCCCTGCCGGCATGTGGGTGGGGCTGGCGCTCACGCTCGTGCCCCTTGCCGTGGGGGCCATTTTCCTCCTCTACGGCCTGTGGGCTGCCATCCGCACCCTCGATGGGCGCGACTTTGAGTACCTGATCATCGGCCGCTGGCTCCGGAAGCAATAGCGGACGATCACCAAGCGCCAAGCAGCAAGCAGCAAGTGCCAGGCACTTGCTGCTTGCTGCTTGCTGCTGTATAATAGGGACATATCCGGGAAAAGGAGATGGGCCATAACCATGTCCGGGGAGAAACCCCTCATCCTGATGACGTGTGACGACGGGATCGAGTCGCCGGGGCTGCGCGCGGCTGTGCGCGCCATGTTGCCCCTCGGCGATGTGATCGTCGCTTCGCCGTGCGAGCAGCAGAGCGGCGCCGGGCGCAGCCTGCCTACCTTTCACGATGGCGCCATCCACCAGGTGGAATACGAGGTGGACGGCGTGCCGGTGCTCGCTTATGGCACCTTTGGCTCGCCGGCGCAGGCCGTGATCTATGCCCTCGTCGAGCTCGTGCCCCGCCGCCCGGCGCTGTGCGTGTCGGGCATCAACTTTGGCGAGAATGTCGGCTCTGGCGTGACCGCCTCCGGCACCGTGGGCGCCGCGATCGAGGCCGCCGACGACGGCGTGCCAGCCCTCGCCGTCAGCCTGCAGACGCCACAGGAGTTTCACTACCGACATTCGGACCAGGTCGACTTTACGGCTGCCATCCACTTTACGCGCCTCTTTGCCCGCCAGATGCTGGCACTGGATATGCCGGTCGACGTCGACGTGCTCAAGATCGACGTGCCCGCCAGCGCGACGCCCGACACCCCGTGGCGCGTAACCCGCCTGTCGCGCCAGCGCTACTTTCACGCTACGCCGAGCGGGCGCGAGTATCTGGAGGAAAAACGGCGCCTGGGCTACAAGATGCTCGTCGAGCACGACACGCTCGAGCCCGATTCCGATACATGGGCCATTGTCGTCGATCGCGTCGTGTCCGTCACCCCCCTCAGCCTCGATCTCACCTCACGCGTCATCCTGGCCGAGCTCGAAACGTTGATCCGGTCGCCGCACGCGGCACCCCGGGATTCTGAAAGGCAGGGATAGCATGGCAGGAGAAACCATCCTGATCGTCGAAGACCGGCGTGAGAACATTGTGCACCTGGCAAACAATATCCTGAAACCCAACGGCTACGAGGTGCTGACGGCGATGGACGGCCAACGCGGCCTGAAGCGCATCCTGAGCGACAAGCCCGATCTCGTCATCATGGACCTGAACATGCCCCGGATGGATGGGCTGGAAGTCCTGGCTGCGCTCCAGGAGCGAGGCGACAAGACCCCCGTGATCCTGACCACCTTCTATGGATCGGAGCAGGTGGCGCAGCAGGCGATGCACCTGGGCGCCATAGATTACGTCGTCAAGCCGTACCAGATCGACACCATGCTGACCGCCGTCCGCAAAGCGCTCGCCAGGCGCCACCCGGCCTCACCCCCACCGCCCCCCGCGTCCCCCCCATCCACCCTGGACCCTGACCATGCACCCGAGCGCGCCATGCCTCTGACGCGTCAGGTTGAGCGCTGGATGCGCGACATGAATATCCTGGCGCGCGTGGGCAAAGCCCTGGTCGCCCTGCTCGATCTGGACCGGATCGTGATGCGCGCTGTCGAGGCAGCCATCTATGTGACACGCGCCGACTATGCCTTCCTCTACTTGCAGGACCCCCACACAGGCGGTCTGCGCCTGCGCGGCGCCCGCGGCCCACGCGATCCCCGGGCCCAGCTCATGGACATGCCCGTCGACAGCGGCCTCGCCATCGAGGTAATGGCCCTGGGCGAGACAGAGATTCGCGCCAAAGCCCCTGGGGATGTGACACTCTTTGAGATCGTGGGCCAGTCCATGGGGCCCATGATCGCCGCCCCGCTTCGTTGGCAGTCGCGCACCATAGGCGTGTTGATCGCCGCCCGCAACCCAGGGGAAGCACCCTTTGGCGAGTACGACACCGAATGGCTGAGTGGGCTGGCCGATTACGCCATCATTGCCGTGCAAAACGCACGCGCCTACGAGGCGCAAAAGCCCCGCGGGCCACAGCCGTGCATGACAGACGAACAAGCCGCCGCGCTCCGCGCCAAGCTGGTAAAAGTCGCCAACGACATGGCCGCGACGGCGGCGTCCCTGCTCGACGTGATCGACATCCTACCCGGGGAGGTGGACATCGAGTAGAGAAAAGACCGCCCTGCGCCGTTCGTACCATTCATGCCGTTCGTCTGAACACACCGGGTAAACAGCCGAAAGGCCGAAAGGTTGCCGCCTTTATTTCGCAGGCTCGGGCCTCCATCATCCGTCACCCTGGTCCACCCTCGCTTCGCCTGAACAGCCAATCTGTGGTATCATGCACCCCTTGGAACCCAACACCAATACACTGGAGACTGGATGCAACCCGACACCATCGACTATAGCCGCAAATGGCACGTCATGGCCGCCACCGCCATGGGCATTTTTCTGGCAACCATCGACGGCAGCATTGTCAATGTGGCCCTGCCCACCCTGGTCGACGCTTTTGATACCACCTTTGCCGCCGTGGAATGGGTGGTCCTGGCCTACCTGCTCACCGTCAGCACGCTCATGCTCAGCATCGGCCGGCTGGGCGATATGATGGGCAAGAAACGAATCTATGCTACCGGCTTTGTGATCTTTACCCTGGGCTCGGTGCTGTGCGGCCTGTCGCCCGACATCGGCTGGCTCGTCGCCTTTCGCGTGGTGCAGGCCATCGGCGCCTCGATGCTCATGGCCCTGGGCATGGCCATCACCACTGAAGCCTTTCCACCTGGCGAGCGGGGCAAGGCCCTGGGCATCAGCGGCTCTATGGTCTCCATCGGCATCGTCCTCGGCCCCGTCCTGGGGGGGCTGATCCTCGGCGCCCTGTCGTGGCACTGGATTTTTTTCGTCAACCTGCCCGTCGGCATCGCCGGCACCTGGATGGTGCTGCGCTTTGTGCCCACCAGCCAGACCACCCCCGGCCAGCGCTTTGACCTGGTCGGGGCGCTCACCCTCTTTGTTGCGCTCATCACCCTGCTGCTGGGCCTGACCCTGGGCCAGCACGCAGGCTTGAGCGATCCACGGGTGCTGGGTCTCATCGCCTTTAGCCTGGCCGTGGCCATCCTGTTCGTGGTCATCGAGGCGCGCAGCGCTCAGCCCATGATCGACCTGGGGCTCTTTCGCAACATCCTGTTCGACGTCAACCTGGTCACCGGCCTGTCCACTTTTATCTGCATGGCTGGCACCACCATCCTCATGCCCTTCTACTTGCAGTATGTGTTGGGCTATACGCCGCAGGTCGTGGGCTTGATGCTGGCCGTGGTGCCCATCGTC
>JAFGIA010000235.1 GCA_016929795.1 Anaerolineae bacterium | reverse complement strand
TGCCGAATATGCCGAGTTCTTTAGCTTTGGCACCAACGACCTGACGCAGATGACCTTTGGCTACAGCCGCGACGATGCCGAGCGCAATTTTTTGCTTCACTACGTCGAGCACGGCATTTTGCCCAACAACCCGTTCCAGACGATCGACCCGGAGGGCGTGGGCGAGCTGCTCAAGATGGGTGTGCGCAAGGGCCGGCAGACCCGGCCCGAGCTGGAGGTGGGTATCTGCGGCGAACATGGTGGTGACCCTGCCTCGGTCGCATTCTGCCACGGTGCCGGCCTGAACTATGTGTCGTGCTCTCCGTTCCGCGTTCCGGTTGCTCGCCTCGCGGCGGCACACTCGGCACTGCAAGCCGAGCGCGACGAAGACTAGTCTTTCCCAATCTGACAAAGGGCCGGGCTTCTGTGCCCGGCCCTTTTCATCGGCGGCATGTGCCGAGCCTGATCAGGGGTATCATCTCGCAAAGTCGGAGCGGGATGTAGGGCCACTACCTTTCAAATAAGCTCCGAAGCCCGTCTCGGGCCGCCCCCGGGGACGGGGGCTTGAGCCTTATTCGAAAGGTATTGGATGTAGGGCGGATTGCCAATCCGCCTCAGGTCCTCCGCCAGGTTATTGAGATGATCCGACCAGGGAGGAGACGCTCGATGGAGCCCGACGAAATCGAACGAACGATTCTCGCACGTCCACTGCCCGCCCCTTTGCCCGCGGGCGAGGGCTGGGTGATGCCCCACTACGATGGCCTGTCGATCGGCAACGTGCCCGCCACGATCGCCGCGCTGCTCACCGGCGAGGAGCCGGATGCAGTGCTGCCTGGCTCGCTCCCGGCGCTGCCCGGGGCGCTTTGGTCGGGGTGGAAGGATGGCGTACAGCGCGTGATCCTGGTGATCCTCGACGCCCTCGGCTATCGCCTCTTGCAGAGGATGGAGGAGGCAGGAGGGGCCGAAGCTTTCACCAGGCTGGCCGAGCGTGGCAGCCTGGTCCCTCTCACTTCAGTCTTTCCCTCCACCACCGATGCCGCACTCGTCACATTCAACACGGGACGGCCACCTGCGGAGCACGGCTGGCTGGCGTACGAGATGTACCTGCGCGAACTGGGAATCACCGCGAACGCGATCCAGCTCCGCCCGGTGTGGGGCGGGCGCCCGGATTCGCTGGTGGAGTGGGGCATGGACCCTGAGACGCTCGTGGGGGTGCCCACCCTGGCTCAGAGGCTCGGCAGGTGGGGTATCGAGACGCATGCCCTCTATTCCGCCTACTTTCGCGACTCGGGCTTTAGCAAGATGCTGTACCGCGGGGTAAAGGCCGTGCGCACCCACCTGCTTGCCAGTGACTTTTGGACCGAGCTGCGTGCGCTCCTCGCAGACACGCGCGGCAAGCGGGCATTCCTGACTGCCTACTGGAGTGGACTGGATACTGTAGGCCACGCCTACGCCCCGGATACCGACGCGTGGCGTGCCGAGCTGCGCACGATGGCCTTCTTGCTCGATCGCGAACTTCTCGAGGCGCTCCCTGCCGCCGACAGGGAAGGCACGCTGCTGCTGATCACGGCCGACCACGGGCAGATCCGGGTGCCGCCGAAGCACATTGTCACCGCGAACAGGGAGCCGGGGCTGAGCCGCCACCTGATGGTCCCGATCGTGGGTGAATCGCGGGCTGCATTCGTGTATCCGCGGAGCGGGCAGGCAGAGGCGGTGCGCAGCTATCTCGAGGCTGCCTATCCTGGCTGGTTCGTCGTCGCCGACTCGCGCGCGGTGCTCGATGCAGGGCTGATGGGCCGGCCCGTGTCAGACGAAAGCTACGCGCGTGCCGGGAGGCTGCTCGTTCTGCCACGCGGCGATCACGCCTTGCAGCGTGCGGTGCCAAAGGTATCTCTTCTCGGCCGGCACGGGGGCTTGACTCAAGACGAGATGTTGGTGCCGCTCTTTGGCATCCGGCTGGACGCCTGAAAGTCAGGTTGCGATGGCGGCCCCGCCGCGGCCTGGCAGGTAGCGCTGAACCTCGGCGACCAGGAGGTCCATCGTCACCGGCTTGCGCAAAAAGTTCTTGACGCCCAGCCCGAGCATCTCTCTCCGCTCGTCAAGGTCTGTCATGGCATTCGCCGATAGGACGATGATCGGGATCTCGCGCGTCTCGGGCTTTTCGCGGAGGCGGCGGATGGTGGTACGGCCGTCCATGCGTGGCATCTTTAGGTCGAGCAGGATCAGGTCGGGTGGATTCTGCTCCACAGCGTCGAGCGCCTGGATTCCATCGTAGGCTTCGTCTACGTCGAACCCGGCGAGGGTGAGCGAGTGCTTGAGCCAGCCGACGATGTCGATCTCGTCATCCACGACCAGGATCTTTTTCTGGGTGCCATCCGAATGTTCAAGCGCCTTGCGCACGCTGGCGATGAGGTCTACCTCGCTCGGTGGCTTGACGAGATAGTCCGCCGCCCCAAGCGCGTACCCCTTCTCTGGATCCGAGATAACAGAGACGATGATGACAGGGATTTTGCTCGTCTGCGGGTCGTCTTTGAGCTGGCGCAGCACCTGCAGCCCGTCCACGTCCATCAGCAGGTCGAGCGTGATCAGCTCTGGTTGGAGCTGGCGGGCCACTTCCACCACGCGCTTGCCCTGTGTGACCGCGGTCACCCGGTAGCCGGCGCGCTCGAGGCGGTACTTCAAGAGCTGCGCCACGTCGGGCTCGTCGTCGGCGACCAGCACCCACGGGCCGGAGGGAATGGGTGCCGGCGGCTCCTTGATCGGCGCCGGCTTGCGCTCTGGCACGGGGGCGACGGCCGGCACCTCGACCACTTCACGCTCTTCCTCGGCCGCCAGCGTCACCAGGCCGGCAGGCAGCGGCAGTGTAAAGCTGAAGGTGCTGCCTTTCCCCTGCTCGCTCTTGACCAGGATCTCGCCGCCATGCATCTCGACGAGCGATTTGGTGATGTTTAGCCCGAGCCCGGTTCCTGTCTGCTGGCGGATACGATTGTCCTGGGCACGGAAGAAGCGGTTGAAAAGCTTCTGTTGGTCCTCTGCCGAGATCCCGAGTCCGGTATCGATCACGTCGACACGCAGCGCCTGATCGGCGACCCTGGCACGGATGGTGGCGCCGCCTTCGTGCGTGTACTTGTAGGCGTTGCTCAGCAAGTTGGTGAGGATCTGGCCAATGCGCGCCGGGTCGCCAAAGAATTCGGGCAGGTCGGGTGGCAAGTCGACCACGATCGACAGCCTGCGGTCTTCGAATTGCTTTTGCAGTGTGGTTACCACCTGTTTGACGATCGGCTCGAGCGAGATCACCTGCACGTCGAGGTCGACCTTGCCCGACTCGATTCGCGAGATGTCGAGCAGGTCAGTGACCATGCTGTGCAGGCGCTCGGCATTGCCCTTGGCGATCTGCAAAAAGCTGGCTTGCTGCTTGTTGATCGCCCCAGAGGCGCCCATGAGCACCAGGTCGAGGTAGCCCTGGATCGAGGTGAGCGGCGTGCGCAGCTCGTGC
>JAFGIA010000234.1 GCA_016929795.1 Anaerolineae bacterium | reverse complement strand
TGTTTGCGGCTTGACCCATAATAGCCAGCCGGTCACCCCCGATCACCCCTCAGTGGCGCCAAACCTTCCCGTGTTCTTCATTGCTGCCGTGTGATTGTGAAGGCGCTTGTGCACAAGCGCCTTCACAATCACACGGTCCGTTCACTCCTCTGCCGCGAGGTATGGGGTTAGGCGCTTTAGCAACTTTTCCTTTGGCATAAAGCCGACAATCCGCTCCACGGCCTGCCCCTCCTTGAACAGGATGAGGGTTGGGATGCTCATCACGCCATAGTGACTGGCGGTCTCCGGACTCTTGTCCACGTCGAGTTTGGCAACCTGGATCTGCCCTTCGTAATCGGCGGCGATCTCTTCCAGCACCGGCGCGATCATTTTGCATGGGCCACACCACACAGCCCAGAAATCGACTACAGTTGGCACCTGGGCCAGCAACACCAGGTCATCAAAGTCCTTGTCGGTGACCTCTATTGGTTTTGCCATGTTGCATCCTCCTCCTCGTGTTGGTCATTCTCTGCGTCGAATGCCTCGGGGAGTGTGTCCAAGACAGGCACGGAAAAGCGCGAAAAGACCAGGTTCATGACACGCCCCACCCGGTCACGCGCCAGGTCGGGATCGTCTGTCACCATGCACTCGTGCACAAACTCGCGTGCGATGAGTACCCCCACACGGTCGAGCGCTGCCCGCGCAGCCATCAACTGGGTAAGAATCGCTTCGCAGTCGCGCTCGTCGGATACCATACGTTGCAAGCCGCGCACCTGCCCCTCTATCCTTTTTAGACGGTTCGTGATCTCTTCAGTCTGCATTTTCCTGCTGCCTAGGGCAATACCCCGGCTGGGTACAGAAATCTTACAGCCTTTCCGCGCTTTTGTCAAGCGACGCATGCCAGCTAAACCGCGTCTTTTGCGCCGGAAGGTGGGGGGGGCGAGAAGTACCGCTTTACGGGGCTAGCGGGCAGCCTTGCTCTTTTCGCCGATCCGGCGCTCGGTGCCGTGCAGGAGGCGGCGGATGTTGGGGCGGTGAGAGTAGACGACGATGGCCCACGCCAGGAGGCCGTACGCGACATAGATCGGCGACAGGTTGTTCAGAACGACGGCGCCGATCAGCAGGATGGGCATGAGCGTCATCACGATCAACGAGCCGACAGAGGCATAGCGGGTAATCGCAATGATGGTCGGCAGCAGGATCAGGAGGAGGAGGGCCGCCGGCCAATACACCACAGACAGTGCACCAAGAGACGTTCCGACTCCGGCTCCACCCCGGAAGCACAAAAAGATCGAATGGTTGTGGCCCAGGATCACGGCGGCGCCGGCCAGGATCTCTGCCGCGGCCTGCACCTCGCCTGCCGCGATTTGGCCGGCAACCCACACGGCGAGCGCGCCCTTGCCCACATCCAGCGCACCGGTGATGAGCGCCGCCATGGGGCCGGCGGAGCGGAGCACATTGGTGCCGCCCGTCCGGCCACTGCCTCTCTCCAGGACATTCACACCCCACAGGCGGCCGAGCAAGTAGCCGACGGGGGTCGAGCCGATCAGATAGGCCAGGATCGCCGCGGCGGCGATCAGGAGTACGTCCGCTATCATTTCTCCCTCTCTGTCTAGGCTTTTGCAGACGTTACAACACAGAGAGGGCCTTCCCGTTACGGTGCCGTGTTCTCCACTTCTTCCGCCAGGCGTAGGCCGGGTATGACGTCGAGATCCCAACCCGCCCGATCTCCTGCCTGGAACCGGAAATACCCTGCACTGGCAATGATGGCGGCATTGTCAGTGCACAGCGAGGGCGGCGGATAGCGCGTGGGGATAGGGCTGCGCTCTCGCACCTCGCGACGCAGCGCCTCGTTTGCGGCCACTCCCCCGGCCAGCAGGATCATCTTGGCGTCAAACTCGACCGCTGCCTGCACCGTCTTTTCCGCCAGGACGTCGACCACCGCTGCTTGGAAGCTGGCAGCCAAATTTGCGACTGGCAGTGCGCGCACCACCGGCGGGGGTTGGGTGCCCGCGTCGTTCGACCCAACGTGCTTTCGTTCCTCGGCCTCGGGCCGATACTTGTGCACGGTGCGTAGCATAGCCGTCTTGACGCCGGAAAAGCTGAAATCGTACGTGCCGGGCAGCCAGGCACGCGGCAGCTTGAATGCAGTAGGCGAGCCGGCGCGTGCCGCCTCCTGGATGGCAGGCCCGCCGGGGTAGGGCAGATCGAGCAGCCGGCCCACCTTGTCGAACGCCTCACCCGCCGCGTCGTCGAGCGTACCGCCCAACCGCCGATAGCGGCCATGTCCGGTCATCAACACCAGCTCAGTATGCCCCCCCGATACGACCAGGCACACCAATGGGAACTCGGGCGGCGGTCCCGGCACGAGCCAGTTGCCATAGATATGCGCCTCGATGTGGTTGATGCCGATCAGCGGCAGTCCCCGTCCCAGTGCCAGCCCCTTGGCCGCGTTGACGCCCACGAGCAGAGAGCCTGCCAGCCCCGGCCCGTGCGCGACAGCGATCGCCTCAAGATGCAAGGCGTCTTGAGGCGCCGCCTCAAGATGTAAGGCATTTTTAGGCGCCGCCTCAAGATGTAAGGCATTTTGAGGCGCCGTGTCGATGCCAGGGGCGGCGGGCTCTGGATCGCGCTTGCCGTCCCACCTGAGGCCCGCCTCGTCAAGTGCCTGCTCGACGACAGGCAGAATGCTGAGCACGTGCTGGCGTGAAGCAACCTCGGGAAAGACACCGCCGTAGCGGCGATGCAGCTCCACCTGTGATGCGACGACATTGCTCAGGATCATGCGCCCATCAGCCACCACCGCCGCCGCCGTCTCGTCGCACGAGCTTTCGATCCCCAAAATCAGTGTCATCTGCCCTCCCGCCCCAAGTATAACAGATTTCCCCACGCTGCGCAACAGAAGTCAGGGGGGCTGGGGCCGGTCTCCGACCGGGCCCTCCCTCTGGCGCCCCGCTCTTCCCTGTGTTATAATTCATGCATGTTGGTACGCGCGCGATCGACGTGGAATACCCGGACGTGGGTGCGCGACGCGATGGCAATGGCTCTATTCGTGGCATTGGCCGCCGTCGCCTGTGGTTTTTTGTTGCGCGACGATCTATTGATCTATGGTGATCACCCAGGCCAGTTCATGCGTCTCTGGTACCCTGTGCGCGGGGGCGGACACCTGCTCGGCTGGAATCCCCTCTGGTATGCTGGCTACCCCGAGCTTCAGTTCTACCCACCTGGGTTCGTGATGCTCGGTTGGTTGCTGGACCGGCTGACACTGGGGCAGTTGTCTGACTTTTTTCTCTACCAGGCCCTCCTCTTCTTCGCCTACCTGCTGCCGGCGCCTGCCGTCTATCTCCTCGTCACCCGCGTCACAGGCAGGTGGCTGCCCGGGCTGGCTGCCGGAGTGCTTGGCCTCGCGCTGGATTGGTTGTGGGGAGGGACGGCAGCGATATTCGTCGGCCTGGTCGCCGAGCGCCTGGCGTTTGGCCTGGTGCCACTGGCGATGCTCGCAGGGTGGCGTGCGCTGCATGCAACACGCGCTGGCGGCTGGTGGTTGCTGGTTGCCCTGCTGCTTGCCGCCATTGCCTTGATGCACCCCTTTCACGGAGTGGCACCCGTGGTTTTCCTCTCCATCGTTGCCCTCTTTTCGCCCCGGCGTCTCCAGCTTCTGGCTGCGGTCGTGGGCGCGGGCGGGCTGGCCCTGGCGCTCACGGCCTTCTGGCTGGTGCCCCTGGCTGCCCACGGCGAATACGCCGCGCCGATGCTGCGCGCCGACCTGAACCAGACCCTCGCCTGGCTCTTTGGCCGCCCTGCGTGGCCCGAGCTGGCGGCAGCGATGCTCGGCCTTGGCGCACTCGGCACCAGAGAACGGCCCCTTCGCCTGTTCGTGGCGGCCGTGCTCGGGATGGCAGGGGCACTGGTGATCTTGATCCTCTTTGATCACCTGGTGCTCATCCAGGTTCTCGGCTTTTACACCCTCGACCCGGTGCGTTTCAGCGCAGAGGTGTACCTGGCCCTGCTGCTGCTGGCGGGGGTCGGGCTCGGCAGTCTGCCCGGGTGGCTGGCGCAGACGCGGCTCAAAGCCGCAGGTGGCCTCGCTGGCGCCCTGGTGGCCGTGCTGGTCATCGCCTGGCTGTCGCAGCCGTTCCTGGACCTGCTGCGCGACCAGCGCGATCCGGCCCATTTTTTAAGTGAGGCACGCCGCAGGCACGACCTCGATGCTGCCTGGTCGGCGATGGCGCAAGGGACCGGCCGGCTGCTCTATACGTCGCACTACCTCCACCTGGATGACGTGCCCACGGCGCTCAAGGCCGCCACGCCCTACTTTGCCAGGCGCCCGATCGTCGGCGGCACCTTTTCGCACTGGAGCCCTGTAGCGCGCAGCCTGTGGGTGGGCCGCGTGGACGTGGATCTGCTGCCGGGCCAGGTGGAGCTGACGGACGACGTGACGCTGGCGGGGCACCCCTGGACCGCCTGGACAGGAGAAGCCTTTTTCGATTTCTGCCATCGCTTGAACGTCACCACCGTGGTAGCGACGTGGGCCGATGCCAATGCCCGTACCTTTCTCGACGCCGCGCCCGAGTTCGAGTCGTTCTACAGCGACGACCTCTTTGTGCTCTACCGTGTCCTCGATCCGGCGCCGGCGCTCGTCGAGGCGGAGGGCGCTGCAGTGACCCTGCGTCGGGCAGAGCCGGAGGCGTTCGACGTGAGCGTGGCCGGTGCGCTACCGGGTGCAGTCATGCACGTCAAGATCACCGACTATCCGCTGTGGCGTGTGCAGGCTGGCGGCCAAGTTTTGGCTCACCACGCCGACGAGTTGGGGTTGATGGAGGTACCGCTGCCGCCAGGCAACTATGACGTGACGCTGCGCTACGCGCCTGGTGTTGTCGAGTGGGCCGGCATGGTGCTCAGCCTGATCGCGGCCTTGGGGTGGGTGGCGGCTGTCACAAAGCACGCCGCTACTTGTCGCCCATCCGTGCGCGTGCTATAATCGCGGCGTGAACCAGAATCGACGATCCTGGCGGCTGTCGCTCGTCTCGATCCCGGCCGGCTGGTGGGCAGCGCTGCTCACACTGCCTGCCCTCGTGCCGCTGGCCCGGAGAGGTTTCTTCGAGTCGCACGATGGCATCTTGCACCTTCATCGCGTTGCGGCGCTCGATCGCGCCGTGCGCGCCGGTGTCCTCTACCCGCGCTGGTTTCCCGAATTCGCTTTTGGCTATGGCCACCCCGTGCTCAACTTTTACGGGCCGGTGAGCTACTACTGGGCGCTGCCTTTTACCTTGCTGGGGCTCGATCCGGTCACGGCAACCAAGCTCGTCCTGGCCTCGGGCCTGGTCACCTCCGTGCTCGCCATGTACCTGTTCGCGCGCTGCCACCTGCGGCACGGCCCTGCCCTGGTGGCGGCCGTCGTCTATGCCTACCTTCCCTACCATCTCGTCGACCTGTACGTGCGCGGCGCGTTGGCCGAGTTCCTGGCGTTCGTCTGGTTCCCGCTGGTCCTCTGGGCGTTCCATCGCCTGCTTGACGCGGGGCGGCAAGATATGCCGCCGCTGGCCCTTTTGCCTCGGTTGGCACTGGCCGCTTTTGCGCTGCTCGGTCTGGTTGCCACCCACAGCCTCTCTGCTTTTGTCTTTGCCCCGGTCCTGGCAGGCTACCTGTTCGTCGTCTGGTGGGCCGTGCGAGACCAACGCGCAGCCGGGCAGGCCGCCGGGCGTGCTGTCGGGCGTGTCGCCATGGCCCTCGGCCTTGGCGTGGCCATCAGCGCCTTTTATTGGCTGCCGGTACTCCTCGAGTCACACTACGTCGGCCTTGGCCACGGCACCTCGTCGGGCTATCGCGACCATCTTTTCGCCCTAGGGCGCCTGGTATCCACCCGGGCCGCGTACGACTATACACTCCTCCCGGAAAAGCCCGTCACCTTTGCCCTGGGCTGGGCGCAGGCAAGCATCCTGGTCGCCGGCTTGCTGCTGGTGCCGGTCTACCGGCGTAGGCGCCCGCTGCTGGCACTCTTTCTACTCGTGGGCCTGGTGGCAGCCTTTATGCTGACGCTGGAATCCAGGCCTGTGTGGCAGCTTTTTGAGCGTGGGCTGGCCTTTCTCCAGTACCCATGGCGCTTTCATGCCCTGGGTGCCCTGGCCGCGGCGCTGGTAGCGGGGATCCTGATCGAGGCAGCCCTCACCTGGTCGCCGCGTCTTGCCGCTCTGCTTGGCACCGCACTTCTGATCGTCGTCGCCGTGACTGCTCTCTGGTCACTGCCTGTGCAGCGCACCGATCCCGACGTGTCGGTTGCCGCCATGTGGAGCGCGGACCGAAAGTTTGGGCAGGTAGGCGCCACGTGGACCGGCGAGTATCTGCCGGTGTGGGTAGAAGAAGAGCGGTGGGCCATCTCGCACCCGGTGCAAGGTCCGCAGGCTGAAGGTAGCCTCGTGCCCGCTGCCACACCCGGTAGCCAGCAGTTGTTAAGCGTCGGCCACACGCGCTACCGGCTGGCGGTGGACGTCGCTGCCCCCACTACGATCATCGTTCACCAGTTCTACTATCCGGGCTGGTCTGCCGAGTGGCAGGGGCAGACGATCGCGGCACGCCCTGCGGGCAGGCTGGGGTTGGTTGCTTTTGACCTGCCTGCCGGCAGCGGGCACCTGGTGGCTCGCCTCGCGCTCACGCCGGCGCAGCTCTGGGGCACACTCATCTCGCTCGCGACAGCGCTGGCGCTGGCGGTCGGCCTGATCGCCGGGTTGCAGTCTCCCGCCTCCACCAGGTACCATCTCTCGTACATCGTTCCCACTGCCTGCGCCTTGCTCCTCGCTGCACTCTTGCTCGGCAGCCTGTTGATGCCGAACGGGCACCTGGCTGACGTGAGACAGGTGAACGCCAACCTGGAAGACACGGCCGAGCTTCTCGCCTTCCGGCTGGCGCGGGGGGATGGCGCTGTCTACCATCCCGGCGACCGCGTCGAGGTGACGCTCTACTGGCGTGCCCTGCGCCCTCCCACGTACGATTACAAAGTATCGGTGCAGCTCACCGATGTGGCGGTCACACGCCAGCCAGCGCAGCACGATGGAGACCCTGGCGGTGGCTTTACCCCCACGACACGCTGGTTGCCTGGCGAGCTGGTGCCCGATACCCACACGCTGGCCCTGCCGGATGATCTGGCGCCCGGGCGCTATCGTCTGTGGGCGGCGATGTACCAGTTTCCGACTGTGCGCAACCTGGTCGTCAAATCATCCGCCACAGAGACAGACGGACAGCGCGTGATGCTGGCCGAGATCGAGGTCATAGCCCCATGATCGGCCAGCGTCACAGCGCCCGCCACAGCGCCTGCCGGGTCCTGACCGTGATTCTGCTCCTCTTCGTTGCCCTCGCAACGTGGTACAGCATCACCGTGCCGCTGGGCGAGGCGCCCGATGAGCTACCGCACTTTACCTACATGCGCTATATCGCGCAGCATGGGCGCCTGCCGACGACGGCCGAAGAGCACGAGGCGTTTCAGCCTCCCCTCTACTATGCGGCCGGCGCGCTGCTGACCTTTTGCATCGAGGACGAGCCGGAGGCACCCTTTGCCCAGCGGGCCAATGCCCACTATGACGTGCTCGATCCCGAGTCACCCAAGAATCTGCTGCTCCACACCTCGGCCGAGAGGTGGCCCTACCGCGGATGGGCGCTGGCGTGGCACCTGATCCGGCTCTGGTCGGTGGCGCTCGGGGCGGTCACCGTGTGGGCTATTTACCAACTCGGGCGGGTGCTCTTTGCCTCCCGGCCCGAGATCGGCCTGGCCATGGCCGGCCTGGCAGCGTTCACGCCCCAATTCCTCTTCTTATCGGGTGTGATCAATAACGATAATGCGGCCACGGCGCTCTCGGCCCTCGTCCTCTGGCAGGTTGCCGTGCTGGTTCACGAGCCGGTGCCCAACTGGAGGCGATCTGCGTTCCTCGGCCTGCTTCTCGGCCTCGGGATGCTCAGCAAGGCGAGCCTGATGGCCCTGGCGCCTGTCGTGGCCGTTGCCATCCTCCTCGCGACGGCCGCCGGGCGGTGGTCGCTGTCCACAGGCGAGCAGTTGGCCGTCGTCGTGGATGACGTCCGGCCCGGGCAGGCAGCGCGCCGCATGGGGCGGCTGCGGCATCTCGCACTGGGCGACGTGCAGCGCCCACCCACCCGCGTCGAGCGCCTCTTTGTGGCGGCCTGGTACCTCTTGCTGGCATTCGGCACCACGGTGCTTGTGGCGGGCTGGTACTTTGTGCGCAACCTGCTGCTCCATGGCGACCCACTTGGCTGGTCGTTCGTGCTCCAGACGAACGCGGTGCGCGAGGGTGGACTGACGCTCGACGTGCTCCTCTGGCTGTTCAGGGGCCTGTTTCGCTCCTTCTGGCTGGGCTGGATCGGCATCGAGTTCGACGGGTGGATCTACTGGATCATCGGCGTGGTCTGCCTCGTCGGGGCTGTGAGTTTCGTTGCCTGGCTTCTGCGCAGGTGGTGGCACCTCGACTGGCCCACCCGCTGGACCCTCTGCCTGCTCGGGCTCCACGTGGTGCTCACCATCGGATCCCTGATCCAGTGGACCGCGACAGTGCTTGGTACCGATCAGGGGCGGCTCATCTATCCGATCCTGCCGCTAGTGATGCTGGTGCTCGCCCTTGGTTGGTCCTGGTGGGCCGCAGACCGGGCACACCGTCCACTGTTGGTGGCACTCGTCGCCGGCATGTTTCTGCTTGCCGTCGTCACCCCCGGGCGCTACATCGCGCCTGTGCACGCGCCGGCGCCGCGGGCATCCCAGGCTGCGCTGGAGACGGCGGCACCCGTGAACGTTGATTGGGATGGCATCCGGCTTTTACGCTACCACCTGCCCACCGACCAGGTTGCTGCCGGTTCCAGGCTGTCGCTTGACCTCTACTGGCAGGCTACTGAGCCCGTGGGGCGCGACCTGATGGCCTATATCAAGCTCGTCGACGAGAACGGGCACTTTATCATGTATGTCGACGGCTCGCCCACCGCGGGCCGCGACACCACCGACCGCTGGCAGCCAGGCGTTCCCCTGGCGGCTCATCACCGGCTCGCCGTCCCTGCCGGCACGCCGCCCGGTGTATACCGGATCACCATCGGCGTTCACCCCTTTGGCGATCCGGTCTGGTTGATGGCCGTCGACGAGAGCGGGCAGGTGGTGGGCGATCACATCGTCCTGCCCGAGACGATCGAGGTCGCCTCTCAGGAATAGCCGGCGATCGGCAGGTAGAGGTCAAAGACGTATTGATCGAACGGCGTCTCGGGGTGGGTCAGCAAATTCTCCAGGCACTCGCACCAATGGGCTGGTTTCTCGTACGTGCTCTCTTCGAACCAAAGGACGAGCTGCTTCCACACCTCGCCAATGTTCTCCAGCCCTTCGCAGCGTGCCATCGCATAACGCCGCGCCGGGATCTCACGGATGGTGATGTCCCCTTCCGCCTCTACCTCTGGGCCGACGGTGGCCCACACGTCGTAGCCATAGTTCGGGCTGCCGGGTGAGGGGTTGGGATTGTTGAATCCATACCAACGCACATCGTTGAACGTCAGCCCCTTCGCCTCCAGAAAGGCCAGCATCTTGTCGCCCGCTTCCAGCTCCGGGCTTGCTCCGAATCCGTGGCTGACTGCCACGCGCATCGGTTCCATGTCTACGATCCGCACGTTCATCTCGCTCACTTCTGCCTCCTTTTCACGCCTCACGTTTTGTGCCTGCGCAGGGTGTAGGGGGATGATACCATGTAATACCTGACATGTAGTGTCAGGATTTTGTGGTAAGGTGGAAAAAGTGAAACTTTTCGGCGAGGAGTGAGGAATGCGGGCGGACCGGTTGCTGTCGATCTTGATGTTGCTCCAGGCACGGGGCAAGATGACCGCGCAGGCATTGGCCGACGAGGTGGAAATGTCGGTGCGCACCATCTATCGCGATCTCGACGCGCTTAGCGCAGCCGGGGTGCCGGTGTATGCCGAGCGCGGGCCGGGGGGAGGCTGTATGCTACTCGACAGCTATCGCACCACGCTCACCGGGCTGACGCGCGACGAGGTGCGTGCGCTCTTTGCCCTGTCGATCCCCGCCCCCCTCGCCGATCTCGGCATCGACGACGAGGTGCGCGCCGCGCTGCACAAGCTGTCTGCCTCGCTGCCGGCGTCGCGCCGGTCCGATGAGGCCGGCACCCGACAGCGCATTCACCTCGACCCACGTGGCTGGTCGAGCTCGCAGGCACCCGCACCTCACCTGCAGGCGATCTACCAGGCGGTGTGGGACGACCGCCGTGTCGAGTTGACCGTGTGCTTACCTTTCGATACCACGTCGCGCGTTGTAGTTGAGCCTCTCGGACTCGTCGCCAAGGCGAATGCCTGGTACCTGGTGGCACGTCGTGACGAGCACACGCGCGTCTATCGCCTCGCAGACGTGGTTGAAGCGCGGGCGCTAGACAAAGCCTTTGCCCGGGAGTCGGGATTCGACCTGGTTGACTTCTGGCAGGCGTGGTGCATGCGAGTGGAAGCCAGCCGGGCGCACCATGTCGCCACGATCCGGGTCTCGCCCGATCTCTGGCCCTTGCTGCCCTACTACCTGGGCAGAGAGGCCAGGCTCGACCTGACGTCAGGGGATGAGCCAGGCGATGGACAATGGCGCACTGCGACAGTGTTCTTTGAGAGCCTGGAGGAGGCGCGCATGCGGCTGCTGGGGTGCGGCCGCGCGGTAGAAATCGTGGCTCCGCGCGTGCTGCGCGAAACGGTCGCCGACTATGCGGCACAGGTTGCTGCCCTATACGCCCCAGCGTAGCCCGGAATCTGTGGTGGGAAAGGGCGAATAGCCCTTTCCCACCACAGAAAAGCATCTTACTGCGGTGCCTGGATCGCCAGCAGTTCCACTTCAAAGATCAGCGTCGAGTTGGGCGGGATGACGTCACCGGCCCCCTCGCTGCCATATCCAAGGTCGGGCGGAATGACGAGCTGGCGGCGACCGCCGATCTTCATGCCTGCCACGCCTTCATCCCAGCCCGAGATTACCTGCCCACTGCCCAGGACAAAGGAGAATGACTGCCCACGGTCGAGCGAGCTGTCGAACTTGGTGCCGTCTTCCAGCCAGCCGGTATAGTGCACCTCCACCGCTTGCCCTGTCTCCGCAGCCGGTCCTTCGCCCTTTACCATGTCGTAATACTTGAGCCCGCTAACGGTCTCCACATAGCTCGCCGGAGCGACCTCTGCCGGCGCTTCCGGTGCACCTTCGTTCACGTCCAGGAGCTCCACCTCGAGGATCAGCGTCGCGTCGGGCGGGATGACCCCGCCTGCGCCTTCACTCCCGTAGGCCAGATCGGGGGGAATGACGATCTGGCGCTTGCCGCCGGCCTTCATCCCCGTCACACCCTCTTCCCATCCGGGAAGGACGGCTTCCTCGCCCAGCGGGAAGCTGACAGAGCTGCCGCGGTCGATAGAACTGTCAAACTTGGTGCCATCTTCCAGCCAGCCGGTGTAGTGCAGAGTCACGATCGTTCCCGGCTCGGCCTCGGCCCCACTGCCCTCTTGCATATCATAGTACTTGAGCCCCGTGTCGCTTTCCACATAGTCGGCGGGATCGACCTCTGTGGGGTCGTTGGGTGAGCCTTCAGAGATGGATACCAGCTCCACCTCAAAGACGAGCGTAGCATCAGGCGGGATGACACCGCCTGCACCCTCGCTGCCATATGCCAGGTCGGGGGGGATGATCAGCCGCGCCTTGCCGCCCTGGCGCAGCATCGCGATGCCCTCCTCCCAGCCGGGGATAACGCGACCCTGGCCGAGTGGGAAGGAGATCGGCTCACCCCGGCTATAGGAGTTGTCGAACTCTGTGCCGTCCTCGAGCATGCCGACATAGTGTACGGCGACCACGTCGCCCTGCTCCGGTGATGCGCCGGTTCCCTCTTCGATCGAGATGAACTGCAGTCCACTGGCCGTGGTCACCGCCTCACCTGCCTGGGCAGGCGGCGCCGCGCTCTCTTCCGTCGGTGCAGCCGGCTCGCTGGTTGGGGCCGCTGCCGTCTCCGTCGGCTCCAGCGCTGGCTCGTTCGTAGGCCGCTCCCCACACGCGGTCAGGATGCCTGCCACAAGCACGAGGATGAGTGCCAGATAGAGCATGGTGTATCGTTTCACATTACTTTTCCTTTCCATTATTCCTGCTTTTCCCGGGCATGCGCCTGTCCCCATCTACCAAACCGGTGCATTATACCCGAAGAACCTCACACGAGCAAAATGCACAACCTCCCAGCCGTGTGGTCCCCGCAGCGCGCACCACGGTCCTTCCATCTTCCAATCTTGCGCCCCATGCGGTATAATCTCTCCATGAACGCCATCATCCGCCCTGCGCGTATCACGGACGCGCCTGATTTGCAGCGCAACTGCTATCCCGACGAGCCGATCGCTGACGTGCGCGACTATCTCGCGTGGTGCCTGCGCCAGGCGGGCAGGGGGTGGATCGCCCGCTTTGTCGCCGAGGTGGGGTCTGAAGTTGTGGGCAATGTGCAGTTGACAGCGAGGGGGCGTGTGGGCGAGATCGGCAGCTTGGTGGTGGCTGCAGCCTACCGCGGGCATGGAGTAGGGCGGCAGCTCGTAGAAGCGGCGATCCAGGCTGGTCGGGAGTGGGGCCTCAAAGTACTCGAAATCGACTTTGCCGTGGATCAGCCAACCCTCAGTGATTTCTATGCGCGCATGGGGTTCAAAAAAGAGAAGGAGCTTTCTCTCGATCCCTCTACCCGGCGGTTGGTTCGGCTGCTAAACAACGACGACGCCGGGTGAGTGAGAGAAAGCCCCTCAAGCGGGAAGACGCAGGTTGAGCGCTTATAATATCGGCTGCGATGTAGGTCGATGAAGCGACGATGTGTTGTGACGTATGCTGCGACGTGGGCCGACGAAACTGCAATGTGTTGTTGTCAAACGGCCTGCTACAATGAACTTGCTACTCCCCGCCACCACCTATACTTTATCACATTTCTGTGCACAAGTAAACTAGGAAAATAGTACTAATCCTGGACAAATGTCCTTGCAGTGCGCTGGATTGCCCGGCAGCGTGAGATGTGCTATACTGAAGCTCGTCAACCCTTCGAATACGAGGAGGTCCGTATGAAAGCCTTTTCCCGATTCTACCTGGCCCACCTGCCCACCCCCATCGAGCCGCTGAGCCGACTGAGCGGGGCACTGGGTGGTCCCGAGATCTGGATCAAGCGTGATGACCAGACAGGCCTGGCCGGGGGTGGCAACAAGACGCGCAAGCTGGAGCTGCTGATCTCGGATGCGCTGGCACAAAAGGCGGACGTCGTCCTTACCATGGGCGCGATGCAGTCGAACCACTGCCGCCAGACGGCGGCCGCCGCCGCCCGGGCCGGGCTGCGCTGCGTGCTCGTGCTGGCGGGTGAGTCGCCTAGGCGACCCGAGTGGACGGGCAACCTTCTCCTCGACGATCTGCTGGGCGCCAAGATCTGGTGGGCGGGCAAGGATGACCCGCTCGTGGTGATGGAAGCCGCTGCCCGTGCCGAGCAATCCGCCGGCCGGCGCCCCTACGTGATTCCATACGGTGGGTCGAACGCGGTTGGTGCTGCCGCCTACGCCCTCGCGTTCGGCGAGCTGTGCGATCAGGCTCAGCGCCAGTGGGGCGAAGAGGCGCTGCACTTTGGCCGGGTCGTATTCGCAAGCAGCTCTGGTGGCACCCAGGCAGGCCTTGTCGTCGGTGCCAGGGCCAACGAGTATGCCGGGCAGGTGTTGGGCATCAGCGTCGACAAGACAGGGGGATACCTGTGCGAGACAGTGGCGGCGCTCCTCCCACCGACGGCGCAGCAATTGGGCCTCGATCTGACTTTTGGGTCGGACGATATCGTCGTCGACGACCGCTACACCGGCGGCGGCTATGCCGTGCTCACCGGCGCCGAGCGCGAGGCGATCCGCCTCGTCGCGCAGCTCGAGGGCATTCTCCTCGATCCGGTCTACACCGGCAAGGCGATGGCGGGCTTGATCGACCTCGTGCGTCGCGGCGAGATCACCCCCGACGAGCGCGTGCTGTTCTGGCACACGGGCGGCATGCCGGCGCTCTTTGCCTATGCGGAGGGACTGTTGGCTGGCTGATCGACCGCGCAAGCCGGCCAATTTCGGTTTGCGTTTTTCCCGCAACAATGGTATACTCTCTTCGAGCCTGTCATAGCGGACTGGCGCGTGGCCAGAAATGGGACCAGGCGGTGAAGGAGCGCCGGCGCAATGGCGTCAAAAGAGAGCGACACTTCCCTGGAGCGCGAGATGGTGATTGCTCGTCGCATTCAGGCCAGTTTTTTGCCCCAGGTCTTGCCCCGGTTCCCGGGTTGGGAGATAGCCACTCGCTTTGAGCCGGCGCGTCAAGTCGCCGGCGACTTTTACGACGCCTTTCCCCTCGTCCAGAACCGGCGCCTCGGCCTCGTCATCGGTGATGTGTGCGACAAGGGCGTCGGCGCCGCACTCTTTATGGCCCTCTTTCGCACGCTCATCCGCGCCTTTGCCCAACAACACTATGCCTTGCGTTGGATGGCCGACTTGCAGCTCGAAGGGTCGGCTCAAGATGAAGAAGACGAGCGCCCCTCTTTGCCCTCTATCGGCACCACGGCTCTCAAGAATGCCGTCGAGCTGACAAACCGCTACATAGCTTCCACGCATGGCGGGTCCCATATGTTCGCCACCCTCTTTTTCGGCGTGCTCGATCCGGCGACGGGTCTGCTCCTCTTCATAAATGGTGGACACGAACCCCCCCTCTTGATTGGCGCCTCTGGGGTGAAAGCGGAGCTCGGCCCGACAGGCCCTCTCGTCGGCATATTCCCCGAAGCCCAGTTCGAGATCCGCTCTGTTCGCGTCGAGCCGGGCGACACCCTGCTCGCCTTTACCGACGGCGTGACCGAGGCTCAAAACGCGAACGGAGACCTCTTTGGGCGAGATCGTCTCTGCGCATTGCTGGCCCAACCTGTTTTAACCGCCTCGGAGTTGCTTGATTACGTCCAGGCGCATGTCGCCGGCCACGTCTCCGGGGCCGACACTGACGATCTGGCATTGCTTGCATTGCACAGGCAGCCAGGCTAGAAGGAGGAAATGAAACATGGCCAGGATCGTGTCCGTTCACTCGTTCCGTGGCGGCACCGGCAAGTCAAATATCACAGCCAATCTCGCCGCCCTCATTGCCATGTCTGGTGGCCGGGTGGGCATCGTCGATACTGATATCGCTTCACCCGGCATTCACGTGCTGTTTGGCCTGAAAGAGGATACGATCGTCCATTCTCTCAATGACTATTTGTGGGGCCGGTGCACGATTCAGCAGGCGGCACGCGACGTGACAGATCGCGCTGGGAAAGAGATCCCTGGTCGCATATTCCTGGTGCCCTCTAGCGTTGAGGCGGATGAGATCGGCCGGGTGCTGAGTGAAGGCTATGACGTGGGGCTGCTCAACGAAGGCTTTCGGCACCTGATCAAGGAATTCAACCTGGACCTGTTGCTGGTAGACACGCACCCCGGCCTGAACGAAGACACACTCCTTTCTGTTGCCATCTCGGACTTGCTGCTCATCATCTTGCGGCCCGACCAGCAGGATTATCTCGGCACCGGTGTCGCCGTCGAGATTGCCCGCAGGCTGCGGGTGCCACAGATGATGCTCGTGGTGAACAAAGTGCCGGCTCTCTTCTCCGAGGCGGAGGTCAAAGCGCGGGTGGAGGAAGCCTATGGCGCCGAAGTGGCTGCAGTGCTGCCGCACTCTGACGAGATGATGGTCCTGGCCAGTGGGGGCATCTTTGTCACACGCTATCCCACGCACCCAATGGCCGCGAATCTCAAACCGCTCGCCGAGAGGTTAGCCGTGTAGAAGCGATGGATTCGACGCAGAGCAGCGAAACAGAGATCGTGCTTCGCGCCTGGCGAACGCGAATCCTGAACGGCTTTGTGACGTTCGCGGCCGTTGTCGCCCTGCCGGCGATCGCAGCGATCATTCTCCACGCCCTTTCCGCCCCCGAGACCCGCCTGTTTGCCTTCTTTTTCTCTCTCGCTGCTATCGCCCTGATCCTGTTGGCCCTGTTGCGCCACCTCGACTTTCGGATCCGCGTCTATGGTTTACTATTGCTCGGCTACGCCGCGGCCCTCGCCAACCTGGCCTACTCTGGCCTGGGGGGAGCCGCACCGCTCTATCTGGTCGCGGTCTCGATCATCGCCCTCGTCTTGATCGGTAGACGGGCTGGTATCCTCGCCTCGCTCTTCAGCAGCTTCCTCGCGGCGTTGTTTACCTTCCTGCTCGACCAGGGCCTGTTGGTGCCGCATACACTGTCGCGCTCTCCCTGGGCCGGGCTCATCACCATCCTGATGCTCCTGGCCGTCGTGACGATCCTGCTCGCCCTCTTTTCCCGTTTCCAGGAGCGGCTGATACACGAGCAGCGGCTCGCACAGTCGGAACTGCAGCGTGCACGGTCGTTACTGGAGGAACAAAACGCTGCCCTCGAACAAAAGGTCGCCGATCGCACGGCAGAGCTGCTCGACAGCAACAAGATCCAGGTTGCCCTGTACCAAATTGCCCAAGCCGCGAACGCTTCGCACGATATGGAAGAGTTCTATCCACATGTCCACCGCATCGTGGGCGAGCTGATGTACGCCGGCAACACCTTTATCGCGCTCTACGACGAGTCGACGGGGCTCCTCAGCTTTCCCTACTGGGTCGACGAGAAGGATGATCCCTTTCCCACTCAGCCCCTCGACCAGTTTCACGGGATGACCGGCTACATAGTGCGCACGGGCAACCCGATCCGGCACGGCCATCATTTCGATGATCTGCTCGCGAGCGGGGCGGTCGTGCTGGAAGGGACGCCCAACGTAGACGGAATCGGTGTCCCCCTCAAAGCGGAGGGCAAGACGCTTGGCGCCATCTTTGTCCAGAGCTACACCGAGGGAATCCACTACACCGACAGGGACGACCATGTCCTTGCCTTCGTCGCCCAACACGTCGCCACTGCGCTCACCCGCATCCGTGCCCTCGAATCGGAGCACAGGCGTACGGCCGAGCTGGCCATCCTCAACAGCGTCAGTGAAGCAATGTCGAGAACCCTCGACTTACAAACCGTGACGCGCATCGTTGGCGACCAGATCCGTGACATCTTTGACGCCAGCGCCGTGATCATTATGCTCCTGGATGACCAGGCGAGCCTCATTCACGTCCACTACGAGTTCGATAGGCACGAAGGTGGGTATATCGAGTCCGTCGAGCCATTCCCTCTCGGGAGAGGCCTGGCGTCCAGGGTGATCCTCACTCGCCAACCACTCGTGCTGGGCACACTACAGGCACAGATTGACCAGGGTGCATACTTTCCGCCAGAAATTGGAGAGCAAGACGAGACCACATCCGGTTCATCGTGGCTTGGCATGCCGATCATTGTCAACGACCAGGTGTTGGGCGTGCTGGCTTTGATCGATGATGAGCCGAACGCATTCAAGGATAGCCACGTCAGCCTCTTGCAGACGCTCGCTTCGAACCTGGGCGTCGCGATCGCCAACGCGCGCCTTTTCGACCAGGCACAGGAAGCCCGCGCCGCTGCCGAGCAGGCCAACCAGGCCAAGAGCGCCTTCCTGGCGACCATGAGCCACGAGATCCGCACGCCGATGAACGCGGTCATTGGCATGTCCGGTCTCCTGCTCGACACCCAGCTCACGCCGGAACAACAGGAGTTTGCCGAAACGATCCGCTCCAGCGGCGATGCGTTGCTCACGATCATCAACGACATCCTCGACTTTTCCAAAATCGAAGCAGAGCGCCTGGAGCTGGAAAGGCAGCCTTTTCACCTCCGCGAGTGCCTGGAAAGCGCCCTCGACCTCGTGGCAGCCGGAGCTGCCGAGAAAGGGATCAACCTGGGCTGCATGGTGGAAAGTGACGTCCCTGTGGCGATTGTCGGCGACGAAACGCGGCTGCGCCAGATCCTGGTGAACCTCCTGAGCAACGCCGTCAAGTTCACCGACCAGGGTGAAGTCGTCGTGACAGTGACCCGCGATGTCGACCGTGGCACAGGGCAGCCCCCGGAGGTACGTCCCCTGGACCGCGTACCGCTTCACTTCTCCGTCCGGGACACAGGGATCGGCATCGCGCCCGATCGGATGGGTCTCTTGTTCGAGTCCTTTAGTCAGGTCGACACCTCGACCACGCGCCGCTACGGCGGTACAGGGCTGGGCCTCGCCATCAGCAAGCGCCTGACAGAGATGATGGGCGGGAGGATCTGGGTCGAGTCGCCTGCCACGCCTCCTCTAACGCCGGGCGGACCGGGCAGCATCTTTCACTTTACCATCGAGGCACAAGCGGCGGCGGTGCCCTCAGAGCGTGGCTATCCCCACGGTATCCAGCCCAGGCTGGAGGACAGGCGCGTGCTGATCGTCGACGATAATCCGACGAACCGGCGCATCCTATCACTGCAAACCCAGGGCTGGGGCATGCTGCCCTTCGATACTGGCTCCCCGAGTGAAGCGCTCGATTGGCTGCGCCGAGGGGATGACTTTGACGTCGCTTTTCTTGACTTTCAGATGCCGGGCATGGATGGCATCGCGCTGGCGGACGAGATCCGCCGGTTGCGCCACGCGCCCCCCCTGCCGCTGGTCCTCTTGAGCTCTCTGGGCAAGCGTGAGGCTCCGGCCGGCGAGCGAGATTGGGCAGCCGTTTTGCTCAAGCCCATCAAGGCCTCACAAGTGTACAACGCGCTCGTCGTTATTTTCGAGCTCGAAACCAAAGAGGAGGCGGCCATCCACGCCGCCAGAAGCTCGCCTTTTGACGCGGATATGGGCCGGCGCCATCCCCTCCGCATCTTGTTGGCCGAAGACAATCCTGTCAACCAGAAACTGGCCCTCCGGCTGTTGGACCGTTTGGGTTACCGGGCGGATGTGGCTGCAAACGGGCTGGAAGTGCTTCAGTCGTTACGCCGGCAGCCCTACGACGTGGTGTTGATGGACGTCCAGATGCCAGAGATGGACGGCCTCGAGGCCAGCCGTGCCATCGGCGATGAGTGGCCGGCGGACTGGCGCCCACGTGTCATCGCCATGACGGCCAACGTCACGCCCGGCGACCGCCGCGAGTGCCTGGCAGCCGGCATGGCTGACTTTATTCCAAAACCGATCCGGGTCGACGACCTGGTCGCGGCGCTGAACAACAGCCGGCCGCTGGCCGGCTCTGCTGGCCCGGGCGCACTCCCCGATGCGCGGGCAACGGCTCACGACACAGTTGCCCGGGATGAGCCGCGCCCCGTGCTCGATCCGGCGGCATTGGCCCGCCTCGAAGAGGTGGCCGGCGGGGACGTGGCTTTTATGCACGAGATGTTGGGCACCTTCCTGGCCGACGCCCCTGTCATGCTGGCCGAGATGCAGCAGGCACTCGATGGTGGCGATGCGGCCACGTTGCAGCGTGTGGCGCACAGCTTGAAATCGAACAGCGCCGATTTCGGAGCCGAGGTGCTGGCTGGCCTCTGCCGCGAATTGGAGAGGATGGGCAAGGTGGGCACGTTGGACGGAGCGGCCGGGAAACTGGCCCTGGCCGGGGCCGAGTGGGCGTGCGTCAGGCAGGCCCTGGAGGCGATCCAGCCGGGTGCCTTGCAGTCCGAGTAGAGGAGGCGTACGAGTTGGACACAAAGGGGCACATCCTGGTCGTCGACGACAACCGTCTGAACCGCATCAAGCTCGCACACAGCCTTCAGCAGGAAGGTCATACCTCGGCCATGGCCGAGGATGGGCGCCAGGCGTTGGACATGCTGGCGGCAGAGCCATTCGACGTCGTCCTCCTCGACCTCGTCATGCCCGAGCTGGACGGCTTTCAGGTGCTGGAGCAGATGAAGGGTGACAGCCGGCTGCACGATATTCCCGTTATTGTCATCTCGGCGCTGGATGACATGGACAGCATTCTGCAATGCATCGAGATGGGCGCGACCGACTATTTGCCCAAGCCCTTTGACGCCGGGCTGCTGCGTGCCAGGCTGCGCGCTTCGCTCGCCGACAAGCGGCTGCGCGATATCGAGCGGGAATACCTCGAGCAAGTGAACCACGTGATTGAGGCCGCCGCGGCCGTAGAGGAGGGGACGTTCCAGTGTGATAGCCTGGACGGTGTCGCTGAGCGAGACGACGCGCTGGGGCAGTTGGCCCGCGTCTTTCAAAAGATGGCTCGCCAGGTCGATGCCCGCGAACAGAGCCTGCGCCGGCAGGTGCAGGAACTGCGGGTAGAGATCGACGAGGTAAAAAAGGCTCACCAGGTCGCCGAGATCACCAATACGGAATACTTTCGTGCTCTTGTCTCCAAGGCCGAAAAGCTGCGCCAGGAGCGTTGAGAGAAACCTGAACCCGCCACGGCCATGCGTGCGGATCGTGCTTTAGTAGCAGGTATTCGCGCCGGGCGAGTGTGACTTGGAAGTGCGCGCCATACAGGCGCTCGACCGGCCTGGCGCTGTCGTCGTAGCGGTAGCCCAAGGCCCGGTGCGCGAGATCGATGTCGACCACCGCCGGGGCCGTGCCAATGTGGTAGTGGAAGGCATAGCTACCTGCCGCCACCCGGTAGCCGGGCTGGACATTCTCGATCCCCAGAGCCTCCTGCCAAAAACCTTGGAGCGCCTCCTGCCTGGCGGTTTCGAACAGGATCCCTACACCTTGCTGCGCTATGTACAGGGTTTCTCGTCGCTCCACCAAACCACCCCCCATGATCACGCCGGGCTCACCGCTTTCCACGGGGAGTGCTGATGCTACCTCCGCCGACGCCACCACCATTCCCCCATGCTCCAGGAACGTGTGGAGCAGATCGACATCTTTTTTATTGACATAATCTATCTCTGGTGCCAACACGACAATCGTTCGCACCCCTTCCAGCCCACCCGCAGGCTTCTGATCTGGCCCTCCCCCCTTCCACCCTTCCACCCTCCCAATCTTCCACCCTTCCAGCGCCCCCACCACCGCCACGCTCACCCCACTCTGTGCCACTACTTGCAGTTTACGATAGGGGTGCACTTCCATGATCACCGCCGCCCGCTGCGCACTGATCTCTTCATGGGCGCGCGCAGGCGGTGCCAGCACCAACACATCCACCGGTGAGGCCGTTGCCACCATCAGCCGGCGCAGGAGTGGCAGTGCCGCCGACACCTGCGCGAACATGGTCTCGACGTCGTACGCCACGTCGTGCGTGTCGTTGTACAGCCCCTGCTCCTTCACGTTATAATTCCAATAGGCGATACCTTGCAGGTGCCCCCCGGCCTGGCCGACCAGCAGCGATAGGTAAATACCGTTGGCCACGGCATCTGACACCGTGCCCGGGTCGACACTCGCCTGGCTCAGGCCCCAACTGTTCGCTGCTGCCCACAGCCAGATCGGCTTGCCATAGCGCGCAGAGTAGAGACCGGCGGAGCGGGCCAGCAGGAACAGGCCCACGAGGTTGTCATCGTCGAGTGCCACGTTGGGCAGCCCGTCGCGTGGGTAGGCGTCAAAGGTGACTACGAAATTGTCGGGCGTATCGCGGAACAGTGCCTCGACGTCCGGCATGGTGAACGTCTGGCGCGCCTGTGCCCCGTCGAACGACATCGTCACCGCCAGGCCGGGGTGGATCTCTTGCCACAGCCGGGCGCTGTACGCTGCGTACTCTACCATGTAGCGTGACTGGAATTCGCCCAGCAGGCGTTGGCGCGCCGGGTCGGTCCCCACCTGGTCGAACCCGAATCCGTGGCGGCGGCGGAACTCGGCCCCGGCGTGCGCGGAATAGTCGCCGCCGATCGGCTCGTCGGCGAGGTTGAGCATTAGCAGCACGTCGGCGTAGGGGCGGGCAAACTCGGCCTCGATCCACCGGTAGTAGCGCTCGATGTCGGCCCTGTAGGCGGGCGCGTAGAATGAGGCGCTCACGCCACCGCCATAGATGTCGAGCGGCTCGCCTTGTGCATCCCGCCGCACTGCCTCCGGGTGCGCCACGTTCCAGCGGCGCCCCATCTGGATCTGGTAGCCCACGGGCAGCACCGCCGGCACGCCGGCAGCGCGGCAGGCGGCCAGCATCCGGTGCTGTGCCTCGACGATCGCCACGGCGTCGTCGTGTCGCCCGTCCGCCGGGTCGATGTACGCTTCATAGACGGCGTATGATAGGCCCGGCTCAACCTTTTGCGCGTCCACGATGCCCGGGTTGTTGTGGCCAATCCAGACGACGTTGGCGCCGTGCGCCACCATGCGCTGCACCGTGGCTTCCATCTCGGCCGCCGATGCTTCCGGGTAGGCTTCCACGGCCCAGCCCGCATAGTGGACAGGTTCGGGTGCCAGCACATTTGCTCCCCGCCCCGGCGTCACGGCGGCGATCACAAATAGTACCAGAATCAGCAGGCGCATCATGGTCGATCAGCTCTTGCGTGCATTCTCCCTTGCCACTTTTCCCTTGCCACTTTTCCCTTTCATTCTACCACAAGTTGCCAACTTGCCCAACCTGTGTTACACTCGCGCGCATGGCACGCATCTGCGACTATGAGGGTCACGACTACGAGGGCGACTTTTGGACGGATCAGGGCCGCGAGTACGAGGACCTGGCCGAGCGTTACGCGCTGCGCCGGCTGCTCCCTCCCCGCGGCCGGCGCCTGCTCGACATCGGCGCCGGCTTTGGCCGTCTCTCCGAGTTCTACGCCGGCTACGACCAGGTGGTGCTGCTCGATTATTCCCGCTCGCTGCTGCGCCAGGCCCAGGCGCGCCTCGGCCGCGACCCGCGCTTTGTCTACGTCGCCGCCAGTTTTTACGCCATGCCCTTTGCCGCCGCCACCTTTGATGCGGCCATCATGGTGCGCGTCATGCACCACGTGTCCGACGTGCCGGCGCTCCTCTCAGAGTTGGCCCGTGTCGTGCCCGGCGGCGGCACCTTTGTCCTCGAGCACGCCAACAAACGGCACCTGAAGGCCATCGCGCGCTACCTCCTGCGCCGCCAGGCTTGGAACCCCTTCTCACCCGAGCCCTACGAGTTCGTCGAGATGAATTTCGACTTTCACCCGGCCTGGATGTGCGCCCGCCTGGCCGAGGCAATGTTTCACGTGAAACAAACCCTCACCGTCTCCCACTTTCGCCTGCCGCTGCTCAAGCGCCTGCTGCCCGCGCGCCTGCTCGCCGCCGCCGATAACCTGCTCCAGCCCACCGGTGCCTGGTGGCAGCTCACCCCCAGCGTCTTTTTCCAGGCCGAGGCCGGCGGGCCCGCCGGCGAGGTGGCGGGGGAGATTCTGTTTCGCTGCCCGGCCTGTGGGGGCGAGCCGCTGCGAACCGCAGGCAATGCACTTGTCTGCCCTGCTTGCCGGCGCACCTGGCCTGTCGAGGACGGCATCTACAACTTTAAGGACCTGTCCGAACCCCTCTGACCGCGCTTCATCCAGACACCTTCTCTCACTCCCCAAGCGGCCCCAACCCTTCCCATCTTGGCCATTGCAGGTATCTGCTCAATAATCGGGGGTTGGGGTGTGTGCGGGCACCGCACACACCCCAACTTTCCCCCCTTTATTGAGATGATACCATTGCAGGAAGAAAATCGGTGCCTTGACGGCGGGCAAGGGATGTGTTACAATTTGGCGAGGGGGTCGTGCGGCGCACAACCACACCACACGCCGGCACCCTGGTTTGCTTTTTGCAGCTGCTTTGTTACGGCACAAGCAGTTGGGAGTAGGTTCACCTGATGCGTTGTGACAGTTTGTTTCGGTTCCGCCTCGTCTGTCTCCTCCTGGCGCTCGCGCTCACATGGGGAGCGTGGTGCCTGGCTCATCGCGCCGCGAGCGCGGCGAGACCAACAGGCGCACCGGGCGAGGCCAGCCTTGTGGAGAGCACGCTCGTAGAAGCGCCTCGTTATCAGACTGCCAGCTCGCCGGTGCCGGTGTGCGGCTGGCACATGGTTCCCTATCCCAAGGACGATCTGTCTCACCTGCAAGACATCGTCGCCCTGTCGCCGACCGACCTGTGGGCGGTAGGCAGTGTGTACGATGGCACCACTTCTCGCACACTGACTCTACATGGAAACGGAGCATTGTGGCGCCCCGTGCCGAGTCCGAACCACGGCACCGGCAGGAACACACTCAACGCGGTTGCCGCCGCTTCGGCAGACGATGTGTGGGCTGCAGGCGAGTATCGCGACGACGCGCTGCACAGCGATCAGACGCTCATGGTACATTGGGATGGTCGGACGTGGAGGGTGGTCCCGAGTCCAAACCCGGGGGCGGACCACAGCCTGGAGGGGGTTGCCGCGCTTTCTGCACACGCCGCCTGGGCAGTCGGTTACTACTCATACGAGGGACGGTCCCAGACGCTGACCCTGCACTGGGATGGGCACACCTGGTCTGTCATCCCGAGTCCGAATGTCGGCGACGAGGGCAACTACCTGCATGCAGTGGCTACCGTCGCGGCGGACGATGTGTGGGCAGTGGGGTGGTATGCCATCGACAATGAGCGGCGCGGCCTCATCCTGCATTGGGACGGCAGCGCGTGGGGTGTCGTTCCTGGCCCCAATCCCTTCCCGGAACCGAGTATAGGGGCTCTGGAAATTTATGACGTCTCGGCCATCTCTGCGGATGACGTGTGGGCTGTCGGCTGGTACCAGGTGTGTGGCAGCGACGGACCATTGATCGTGCACTGGGATAGGACGAATTGGCGCATGATCCCGGTCCCCGGCAGCGGCGCGCTGAGGGGAGTGGCAGCGGTTGCCGCAAACGACGTGTGGGCAGTAGGGGAATACTCTGTCAGATACAACCACGTCACGAGATCCCAGGCGCTCATCCTCCACTGGAACGGCACGATGTGGCAGACGTTGGCCAGCCCCGACCCTGGCACGAGCAATTGGCTCTACAGCGTCGCCTCGTCGTCGGCTCGCAGCACTTGGGCCGTCGGCACCTTTCTGGAAGGGTATGTGCCGCCGCCCTGCGTGACGCCAACCGCCATGCCGACCTTCACCCCGACGCCGACGCACACGCCTTCCGTGACGCCGACACCATCGTACACACCATCACCCACACCGGAGGGGATGCCCACCTATACTCCCACGCCCACGGCATCCCCGACACCGACGAGCATGCCCGGCCCTCCCTCCTACCTCCGGCCGGAAGACGGCGCCGTGATCCCTCAGCCGGTCTCGCCCGAGGGATGGCATTTCTCATGGTCCGCGCGCGACGGACCGTGCTATAGCATGATTAGCGTTCGAGGGCCCGGAAACAGGTGCCTCTCGGATGGGTACGTGCCTTACCCCTACGAATACCGGTATCAGAGCAGCCACTTTCTGCCTGACGACGCGCTGGGGCCGTGGGTTTGGTCGGTCGCAGTCCTATGTCCGCTGGGCAGCAACCAGAGCGAGCAATACATCTTTTGGGTCGAGCCGGCCCGGCGGGCATTTGTGCCGTTCGTGCTCAAGTAGTCAAACGCCGCTCTGTGCTGTTCCTTGCACGATTTGCCATTCTTCGCAAGCTGTGTTATGCTTGCCTCTATTGTGAGGTAGGGCTGTCTGCGATGCCAGGGGGGGGGACGTTGGCCGTTTCCGTCGAATCTGTCTCAGGACTCGCATCAACCTGTGTGGTCACGGCACGGGCGCACTGGCGCTCTGCCGTGGCCGTTTTTGTTCGTTCCACAACACAACAGGAGGAGGAGTTTATGAAACCACAAAGATGTGTGCTGACCATCGTCGCCGCGTTCGCCCTGCTGGCTGGCCTGGTGGGTGTGTTCCCGGCTCCCCCGGTCTATGCGGACACTTTCGATCTCACGGGAAGCTGTCCCGGTGGGGTGGGTGACGTGCCGGCCCTGATCGCGGCCATCAACAGCGCCAACGCCAACGGCGAGGCCGACACGATCCTGCTGGCCGACGGCTGCGTCTACACGTTGGCCGTGCCCGACAATGCCCTCAACGGCCTGCCGGTCATTACCTCCGACATTACGATCGACGGCGGGGCCGGTGCCACCATCCAACGCGATCCCTCGGCAGTTGACTATTTCCGCATCTTTGAGGTCTATACCGGAGGGGCGCTGACCCTGAACGCGATCACCGTGCAGAATGGGGATCTGACCGATTCCACCTCGGAGGTCGGAGGGGGTATCAATAACAATGGCGGCATCGTCACCCTCTATGCCAGCAGCCTGCGCGACAATCATGCCGCAGAGGGCGGCGGAATTTACAGCGATGGGCAGCTTTTTGCCACTCTGTCGACGATTGCGGACAATACGGCTGTTTGGGGTGGGGGCGGTATCCTCAACAACGACGAGATGCAAATCGAAGACACCACCGTGAGTGGCAACATCGCCGACTTTGAAGGCGGCGGGATCAGGCACTTTGGGAGTGGCTCGATCACGCGCTCTACCATCGTGAGCAACAGGGCGCTGGCACAGGGCACAGGAGGGGGGATCTCGCTCTTGGGTGGCGAGCTGCAGATCAGCAACAGCACGCTGAGCAACAACCAGGCACTGCTTGGGGGCGCGATCCATCTGCTTGGCATGGAAGTGGACACCAGCTTGACGATCACCCACACCACCGTGACGAGTAATTCCAGTGGCCTTGTTGCCGGTTGGCCGATCCTCACGCGCGGTGGCGCCACGCCGTTCCCGCATCCGGCTGCTGGCGATCATGATAGCGCACCTCACCAGGTTCTGACGTCTATCTCTGTCGCAAGTGCGATCCTGGCGGACAATGGGAGTGAGGACTGCTCCCTGCAACCGGGAACCGACTATACCTCGGTTGGCTACAGCCTGGTGGGTGTCACCTGCCCTGCCACCGGCCCGGGCGACCAGACGACCAGCGATCCGCTGCTCGGTCCGCTCGCCGACAACGGGGGCCCCACCTGGACCCACCTGCCGCTCCTCGGAAGCCAGGCCGTCGACATCGGACCAGTCGGGGCGTGCCTGCTGCCGGTCGACCAGCGCGGTGTGGACCGACCCCAGGATGGCAACCTCGACGGCACGGCCGCCTGTGACGCGGGCTCTGTTGAGGTGCAGCAGCAGCTCGACTGCGGGGATGCCCCGGATCCCACCTATCCCACGCTGCTGGCGTCGAATGGCGCCTGCCACCTGCCCTCGCCCAACGCGCCTGGCACGCTCGGGGCGGTGGTTGACCTCGAGCTCGATGGGCAGCCCACCGCCGCAGCCGATGGCGACGACCTGGCCGACCAGGACGACGAGGATGGGGTGACCTTTACCACTGCGCTGATGCCAGGGGGCACGGCCGGGGTCGACGTGATCGTGTCTGAGGATGGCTACCTGAACGCCTGGCTCGATTTCAACGCCGACGGCGACTGGGCGGACGCGGGTGAGCACGTCTTCTCCGACCTGGCCGTCGTCGCGGGCACCAACGCCCTCAACTTCGCCGTGCCTGCCGGCGCCACCACGGGCACCACCTACGCGCGCTTTCGCTATACTGCCGACGATCCGATGACCGAGCTGTCGTACGATGGGTTGTGGTGGAACGGAGGCGAAGTCGAGGATTACCAGGTTGACATCCAGCCGCTCTTGACCCTGGGCGACCTGGTCTGGTACGATACCGACGCCGACGGCATCCAGGATGCAGGCGAGCCGGGGGTGGCGGGCATCGTCGTCGACCTCTACGTCGATGTGTGCTCGGGCCAGGCGATGGCCAGCGACACCACCGACGCGGCGGGCAACTACCTCTTCACAGACCTGACCCCCGGCGTCTACTGCCTGCAATTCTCCAACATCCCGGCCGGCTGGACGATCAGCCCTCAAGACCAGGGGGTGGACGACGCCCTCGACAGCGACGCCGATCCGGCGACGGCCCAGATCACCGACATCAACCTGGCTGCCGACGATCTCGATGAGGACATGGGGGTCTACACCACCGGCTCGATCGGCGACCGCGTGTTCTGCGATGCGGACAGCAATGGGCTGTATGACACAGGCGAGGGAGTGACCGCCGTGGGTGTGACCCTGTACGACGATCCCGGCTGCGACGGCGTGGCGGTCAACCTGTTGTCCACGATGGACTCGGGCGTCGACGGCCTTTACCTCTTTGACGAGCTGGCCGTGGGCCTGGCCGGCACCCTGCCCGAGTGTTACGTCGTCGAGGTGGATGAGGCCGATGCCGACCTGGGTGACTGTGACAATCCGATCACGCCCCTGTCCTACACCGTGGCGCTCGACACCAGCGCGCCCGATGACCTCGACAACGACTTTGGCTTCAACCAACTGCTGGCCCTGGGCGACCTGGTCTGGTACGACACGGACGCGGACGGCATCCAGGATGCAGGCGAGCCGGGGGTGGTGGGCATCGTCGTCGACCTCTATGCCCGTGTGTGCTCGGGCCAGGCGCTCGCCAGCGACACCACCGACGCGGCCGGCAACTACCTCTTCACAGGCCTGAACAACGGCATCTACTGCCTGCAATTCTCCAACATCCCGGCCGGCTGGACGATCAGCCTTCAAGACCAGGGAGCGGATGACGCCCTCGACAGCGACGCCGACCCGGCGACGGCCCAGATCGCCGACATCAACCTCGCCGCCAGCGACCTCGACGAGGACATGGGGGTCTACACCACCGGCTCGATCGGCGACCGCGTGTTCTGCGATGCGGACAGCAACGGGCTGTACAACGCGGGCGAGGGCGTGACCGCCGTCGGTGTGACCTTATACGACGATCCTGGCTGCGACGGCGTCGCCGTGAACCTGTTGTCCACGATCGACTCGGGCGTCGACGGCCTTTACCTCTTTGACGAGCTGGCCATCGGCCTGGCCGGCACCCTCCCCGAGTGTTACGTCGTCGAGGTGGATGAGGCCGACGCCAACCTGGGCGACTGCAACAACCCGGTTACCCCCCTCTCCTACGCTGTCGCGCTCGACACCAGCGCGCCCGACGATCTCGACAACGACTTTGGTTTTGGCCAGCGGCTGGCTTTGGGCGATCTCGTGTGGGAGGACCTGGATCAGGACGGTATCCAGGACGCAGGCGAGCCGGGAGTGGAAGGCGTTGTCGCCACGCTTTACGACACTGCCGACTGCTCGGGTGCCGAGCCCCTGGCAACCGAGCCCACCGACGCGGGCGGCAACTACCGCTTCCTTGACCTGAGCCCCGGCACCTACTGCATCGCTTTCTCGAACCTCCCCACCGGCTGGACGATCAGCCCTCAAGATCAGGGGGCCGACGACGCGCTTGACAGCGACGCCGATCCGGCGACGGCCCAGATCTCCAATATCGACCTGAATGCCAGTGACCTCGACCAGGATATTGGCATCTATGCACCGGCGACTCCGACGCCCACACCAACATCGACGCCCAGACCGACGCCCACACCAACACCACCGCCAGCGGCCCCCCCCGTCGTGCCCGAGCCGTCGACCTTTGTCCTGATGGGGGGGGCACTTGCCGGACTGGCAGGCTACGTCGGCGTGCAAATCCGGGCGAGGCGGCGCAAGTAGGACGGGACTGCGACGGATCGGATAATGGCTTGAATGCAGGGGTGAGGATTCCTCACCCCTGCATTTTTCGTCAAGGCGCATCGACGTTTGTCTCTGCACTTTCCAACCTTCCCACCAAGTTGAACTTCTGACCATTTTGGTGTATACTATTCCAGGCTGTGCCCCTGTATCTAGTAGTCATGGGCACGACGCGCCCCAAGTAGTGGCCCAGGGTACTGGGATGACAAAGGAGGAGATCATGAAGCTCACTTGTCTGCAAGAGAATCTGGCACGGGGGTTGTCCATCGTCGGCCGCGCCGTCGCCACCCGCTCCACCCTGCCCGTCCTGTCCAACATCCTCCTGCAAACGGACGAGGGCCGGCTGCGCCTGGCGGCAACCAACCTGGAGGTTGGAATTAACTGCTGGATTGGAGCCAAGGTCGAGGAGGAAGGCAGCGTCACCGTCCCTGCCAGGCTTTTGACCGAATTTGTCAACTCGTTACCTCCTGGCCAGATCGAGATCGATCTGAACACGCGCACGCAGACCCTCAACCTAAAGTGCGCGCGCTACGAGGCCAACATCAAGGGCATCGACGCGGCCGAGTTCCCCGAGGTGCCCACCGCCGAAAGCGTGGCGCCCCAGGCCCCGTCGCATCTTTATCTCGACGCCGAAGGCTTCCGGCGCATGATCGACCAGTCGGTCTTTGCCGCCGCCACCGACGAGAGCCGGCCGATCCTCACCGGCGTCCTCGCCCAGTTCCACCAGGGGGGCCTCACCATGGCCGCCGCCGACGGCTTTCGCCTGGCGGTCGCTTCCGCCGACGTCGGCGCCGATCTCGATACGGCGAGTAGCGTCATCATTCCGGCCCGCGCCCTGTCCGAGCTGGCACGCGTCTCTGGCGAGGAGGAGACCAAGATCGAGCTGCTCATCACCCCCCAGCGCAACCAGCTCCTTTTCCACATGCCGAGCACCGACCTCGTCTCGCAGCTCATCGAGGGCAACTTTCCCGACTATAACCAGATCGTGCCCAAGTCACACACCACGCGCACCACGGTCAGCACCCAGGAACTGCTCAAAGTCGTGCGTGTTGCCTTTCTATTTGCCCGCGACGCGGCCAACATTGTACGGTTTCACGCAGTGCCCGGGGGGGAGTTGACTCCCGGACAGATGATCGTCACCGGCACGTCGGCGGAATTTGGCGACAATGTCAGCGAGATCGATGCCACGGTCGATGGCGACGAGATCGAGATCGCCTTCAACGCGCGCTACATGATCGATGCCCTGCAGGTGATGGGCACGCCCGAGGTCGCCCTCGAGACCACGACGCCGAGTAGCCCTGGTGTCCTGCGCCCTGTGGGTGGAGAGAACTTTGTATGCGTCATCATGCCGATGCATATCACGCGCTAGTCCCTGTCGCTGCCCTTCTGCCTGAACGCAGGTTATGGATCGGCTGATCGCCGGCGCGGCTGCCCTCGGCCTGTCGCTATCCGGCGCGCAGCTTGCGGCCTTTGAGGCCTACTATCACGCCCTCGTGGCGTGGAACGCCAAGTTTAACCTGACCACGATCACCACCTTTGACGAGGTGCAGACCCGGCACTTTGTCGACTCTCTGTCGGTGCTGCGCATCGACGAGGTGCGCCAGGCACTCGCGCAGCCGGCCGTAGCCGTGATCGATGTGGGCGCCGGGGCAGGCTTTCCCGGCTTGCCGCTCAAGATCGCCTGCCCCTCGCTACGCCTTACACTTCTTGAATCGACCGGCAAAAAGGTCACCTTTCTCGAATATGTGATCGAGCGCCTCGACCTCGAAAACACGTGTGCGATCAAGGCCCGTGCGGAAGAGTTGGGACACGACCCTGCTCACCGTGCGTCTTATGACCTGGCCTTTGCCCGCGCCGTGGCTGACATGGCGGTCCTCGCCGAATACACCCTCCCCTTCCTGCGCCCCGGCGGCTGGCTGGTCGCGCCCAAGGGCGAAGGGGCCACCGCCGAGGCGGCGGCGGCAGCCGGCGCGATCCACACCCTTGGTGGCGTGCTGCGCCGCGTTGTGCCTGCCGACCTGCCCGGCCTTCCCGCCTCCCATGCCCTCGTCGCCGTCGAAAAAGTCTCCCCCACCCCGCACACCTATCCCCGCCGCCCCGGGGTGCCTGCCAAGAACCCCCTATGCCAACCTCCCTGATAACCATCCCCTTCCCTCATCCCCCCCCCCCCCCCCCCCCCCCCCCCACCTCCCCCCCCCCCCCCCCCCC
>JAFGIA010000006.1 GCA_016929795.1 Anaerolineae bacterium | reverse complement strand
CTACTCCGGCCATCTCGGCCTGCGCGAGGTCGGGATCGGCTTTGTCGGGCAGCTCATCTTTTTGTTGGTGCCCGTGATCCTGACCGCTTGGCAGTACCGCTTTCGGCATGTCGTGCTCTACAGCTTGATGCTCGCTTCGCTGCAGGTGGTTGTGATCGCCACGCTGCCCACGCTGCAGCAGGTGGAGCCCTTCCTGTTCGCGATCGTGTTCGTGGCGAACGTTGCCATGTACCTGTTCGTCGGCTATATCGTCTCGAACCTGATGGCGGCACAGCGTGTGCAGCGGCGCAAGCTGGCCGAGGCGAACCGCCGGCTGGTCGATTACGCGCTGACCATGGAACAACTGAGCGCCAGCCGTGAGCGCAACCGCCTGGCGCGCGAGCTGCACGATACGCTCGCCCACACGCTCAGCGGCCTGGCGGTGCAGCTCGATGCCCTGTCCTCGCTGTGGCGGCCGGAGCTGCCACGGGCGCAGCAGATCCTCGATCATGCGCTGGCGACGGCCCGCGACGGCCTGGACGAGACGCGGCGCGTGCTCCAGGATCTGCGCGCTGCCCCGTTGCAGGACCTTGGCCTGGCCCTCGCCATCCGCCAGCTGGCAGAGGGCACCGCTGCGCGCGCCTCGCTGGAGCTTGAGATCGACGTCGCCTCGCATCTGAACGGCGTGTCGCCCGAAGACGAGCAGGGCTTTTACCGCGTGGCTCAGGAGGCGCTGGCGAACGTGGTCGAGCACGCCGGGGCGCAAAGAGTCGCTGTCTCGCTCACCAGGCAGGATGGCCAGCTCGTGCTACAGGTGGCAGATGACGGGCGCGGGCTCGCGCCTGATGACGCCGCTGCACAGCAGGGGCTGGGCTTGCAAGGCATGCGCGAGCGCGCCGAGCTGATGGGGGGAACGCTCGAGGTGGAGGGCCGGCCCGGCGGGGGCACCGTGATCACCCTGCGCAAGGGGCGGCAGCCATGATCCGTGTCCTGATCTGCGACGACCAGTGGATCGTGTGCGAGGGGCTGGAAGCGATCCTTGACGCTGACGACGAGATCGAGGTCGTGGGCATCGCCTATGATGGGATGGAGGCCCTGGACAAGATCCCAGAGACAAAGCCCGATGTTGTCTTGATGGATCTGAAAATGCCGGGCATGAACGGCATTCAGGCCACACAGCGCATTCGGCGCGAGTATCCGGATATCAAGGTGTTGGTGCTGACGACGTATGGCGCCGACGAGTGGGTGCTCGACGCGATCCGCAGCGGCGCGGCGGGATACCTGCTGAAAGGGACGCCGCGCGACCAGCTCCTTGCCGCGGTCAAGGGCACTGCACAGGGCGCCACCCACGTCGACCCTGCCGTTGCCGGCACCCTGTTTGCACGCGTCGCAAGCCAGCCCCTGGCAGAACCGGGTCTGTCGATCGGTGACGAGCTGAGCGAGCGCGAGTTGGACGTACTGCGCCTGCTCGCCCGGGGCCTGACGAATGGACAGATCGCCGCACGCCTCTACTTGTCGGAGGGTACTGTGCGCAACTATGTCAGCTCGATCCTGTCCAAGCTCGATGTCGCAGACCGCACCCAGGCGGCGGTGTTGGCGCTGCGCGCAGGAGTGGTCGACCTGGGCGAGTTGTAGGGAATGGGAATAACAGGGAATTCGGGGATCAGGACGCCCAATTCCCTGATTCCCGGCCTGGGGAGGAGTTTGTATGGACCTGAAAGAGCGGATCGTCGCCTGGCTGGCCGCGCATGATGTAGAAGCCTACCTGGTGGGCGGCGTGGTGCGCGACTGGCTGTTAGGCCGGCCGACGTACGATCTTGACCTTGTAGTCGACGGTGACGGCCTGGCCATCGCGCGCAGGCTCGCCAACTCTTTTTCAGGGGCCTACTATCCCCTCGATGCGGAGCGCCTGGTGGGGCGTGCTATCCTCCGTGACGAGGAGCGGGGCGACCTGGTAGTCGACGTGGCGAGCCTGCGCGGTCGCGATCTCGCGGCGGACCTGGCAGACCGCGACTTTGCCGTCAATGCCATGGCTGTGCCTGTCGCCAACCCTGAGCAGGTAATCGATCCCCACGGCGGTGTGGCCGACCTGGCGGCGCAGATCATCCGCCCCGTGTCGGAGCAGAGTATCCAGAACGATCCACTGCGCGCATTGCGCGCTGTGCGGCTGGCGGCGAGCCTCGGCTTTCGCCTGGCCGACGAGACCCGGGCGTTGATGCGCCGCGACGGGCTGGCCGTGGCCGATATGTCTGGCGAACGTGTGCGAGACGAGCTGGCCAAGCTATTCTGCCAGCCGTCGGCCGCCCCCTGGCTGCACGTGCTTGACCAGGTCGGCTTGCTCACCGTCCTCTTTCCCGAGCTGGAAGCCGCCCGCGGCGAAACCCAGCCAGAGCCTCACCATCTCGACGTGCTTGACCACTCGCTGGCCATTGTGGGGACGCTTGAGTTGATCATCCAGGGAGCTGACCTGGAAGTGTTGGTCCCTTTTGCAGACCGAATTTGCGCGCACCTCGATGAGGAACTGGGCCACGAGCGCCCGCGCCTGGTGACGCTCAAGCTGGCGGCGCTGCTGCACGACGTGGGCAAGCCGGCACACAGGAGTGTGGAGGAGGGGGATCGCATCCACTTCTTTGGGCATGAACAAACAGGTGCCAGGGTCGTCGCGGACATCTTGAAGCGGCTGCGCTTCAGCCGGCCTGAGGTGCGGGTGGCAGAGACGATCGTGCGCCATCACATGCGCCCCCTGCTGCTGGCAAGCCAGAAGAGTGTGTCGTCGCGCGCTGTGTATCGCTTCTTTCGTGACACAGGCGAGAGTGGCGTGGACGTCGTCCTGCATGCCCTCGCCGACCAGTGTGCCACGTACGCACCTGGTACCCGCCGCGAGGAGTGGGAGCGCCTGGTGGGGCTGGCGGCGCGCATGTTGGGCGACTATTGGGACCGGCGCGAGTTGGTGACGCCGCCCCTGCTGATCAGCGGTAACGATGTGATCGAGGCATTCGACGTGGAGTCGGGTCCGAGGATCGGGGAGTTGTTGGAAGCGGTGCGTGAAGCGCAGGTATCAGGCCAGGTGCGCACGCGCGAGCAGGCACTCGCCCTCGTCCGCAAAAGGCTCACCAACCGCTCCGGGCCCTCGGTGTAAGCCGGGGGGCAGATGGCAGCTTGTCTGCGCGGCTAAAGCCGCCGCTACAGATGTGAATTGAGCAGGCGCGCCACTATGGCAGGATTCTCTCTTGTCTCTCGACGTGATCCTACGATGTGCGTGCTACGCTGGCCGGGCCAGCAGCGACTGTGCCAGCTCGCGTAGCGCCGCCACCGCTTCCGCCTCGCCGTCGATCGCATCCAGGCTCTGCATAGCCTGCGTATAGTATTCGCCGGCAACCGCATCGGCGTACTGGCGCGCGCCGGTGCGCTCGAGAAGCGCGAGTGCGGCGTCGATGCCTGCCTGGTCGAGCGGGCCTGTTTGCTTGTACAGATCGACGAGCTGCCACGCCGAGTAGCGCTCGTCTGGGTGGTTCAGCACATAGACGATGGGCAGTGTTTTTTTCTTATCACGGATGTCTGTCGCTGCCGATTTGCCTGTCACCTGCTCGTCGCCCCAGGTGCCGAGGATGTCATCCTGGATCTGAAACGCCATCCCAAGCTGTTCCCCGAATCGCGTCAGGTGCTCGGCGGTCGCTGGATCCTCGGTGCCCACCAGGGCGCCCAGGCGTGTGGATGTGGCCAACAGCGTCGCTGTTTTGCGGCGGATCATGTTCAGATATTGTTGCAGGTCGACGTCCAGGCGGTCCTCGAAGGTCATGTCAAAGTACTGGCCCTCGCACAGCGTTATGCAGGCATGGTTGAACGTCGCGGCGGCAGCCACGATCCTGTTGGCAGGAATCCCCTTGCTGGCCAGGCGGTGGAGGGCAAAGTGTGCCAGGACATACAGGCCATCGCCGACGTTGATCGCCTGTGCTGCTCCCCAGATATCCCACACGGCGCGCCGGCCACGCCGGTAGTGGCTGCCGTCTTCGATATCATCATGGACCAGCGAAAAGTTGTGGATCAACTCTACCGCTGCGGCGGCCGGCAGGGCGTGGCTGGGGTCACCGCCGGCAGCCTGGCACGCCAGCAGGCAGAGCATGGGCCGCAGCCGCTTGCCGGTGCGCGCCTGGATCGGCTGCAGCCGCTCGTCGGCCCAGCCGAGGTGGTAGCGCATCATGCCGTAATAGGCGCTCAGGCTGCCGTGGGATGGGCTTACGACCTCTTGCAGCTCGGCTTCGATCGCGGGCATGAAACGGTCAAACGCATTCTGCAGCGTCATCGTTCTTTTTCTCCTGTGATGTCGACCGCTTGGAGGGCCGGGGTGCTGCGCAGCGCTTCAATCGAGGGAATGCCCAGGGCGAACATGGCCGTGCGCAGCACGTCGCCAATCTCGGCGGCAAGGCCGGCAACGGCTGCCGCCGAGCGATCGGCAGCCTTCAAAAACGGTCCCGCGAGCCCGGCGAGGTCCGCGCCGAGCGCGATCGCCTTGGCTACGTGTATACCCGTACGCAGCCCGCCGCTGGCAATCAGGGGTACGCCAGGCAGTGCAGCGCGCACCGATATCACTGCCTGAGCGGTGGGCAGCCCCCAGGCGCTGAATGCGCTGCACAGCCGGCGGCGGCGCTCGTCGGGGGCGCGGTGCATTTCCACCTGGCTCCATGATGTGCCGCCGGCGCCGGCGACGTCGATCGCCGACACGCCCACTTCTATCAGCCGGCGCGCCACAGAGGCAGAAATGCCCCACCCCACCTCTTTGGCTACGACGGGGCCGTCGAGTGCGCGACACACGGCTTCAATCTTGCCCAAGAGGCCGCGCCAGTCTGTGTCGCCCTCTGCCTGGAGTGCCTCTTGCAGTGGATTCAGGTGGAGGATCAGGCCGTCAGCCTCAACCGTGTCGACGGCCCGGCGACAGTCGTCGACACTCGTGCCGGTGTTGAGTTGCACTGCCCCCAGGTTGGCAAAAAGCAGGATATCGGGGGCGACGCGGCGCACGCGGAAGGTGTCGACCAGGTGCGGTGCCTCGAGGGCAGCACGCAGCGAGCCGAGTCCCATCGCGATCCCTGCCGCCTGTGCCCCTTCCGCCAGGTTGAGATTGATGCGGTGTGCCTCTGCCGTGCCGCCGGTCATTGACGAGATGAGGAGTGGCAGGTTCAGGCGCTTGCCGAGGAAGGTGGTCGTCGTGTCCACGTTGCCGAGCGCAATGTCCGGCAGGGCGTTGGGTAGAAAGTGATATCGTTCCAGGCCCGTCGTCAGCCTTGGGAAGGACACATCCTCTTCCAGGTTGATGCGCAGGTGTTCTGACTTTCTCTGTTCGAGCATAAGTCCTCGTAACTTGTTCGCCGGCCTGGTGTTTTACGACGCAGAGCGGCAGGTTCTTGCCGTGTGGAAGCGGATCTTACCAGGGGACGCACAGAATGTCAAGCGAGTTGACAGCGCGCGTCGCTGCTGGTAGAATAGGCCAATGTCTGAAGGCACTGCCCCATTGGTGGCGCAGGTGCCCGAGCTAATCTCTCCAGGAGGAAGAAATTATGGATGCTTACGAGCGAGTGAGAAAGATTATCGTCGAACAGTTGGGCGTAGATCCGGACAAGGTCACGCTTGAGGCCCGTTTCAAGGAGGACCTGGAGGCTGACTCCCTGGACCTTGTGGAGTTGATCATGGCCTTTGAGGACGAGTTCGGCGGCGAAATCTCGGACGAGGAAGCGCAGCAGATCAAGACGGTGGGCGGGGCTGTCGAGTATCTCGTACAGCGCATGGCAGCCGGCGAATAGTCGTCCGTCTGTTTTCTGTCCCGATCGAGGCGCTGATAGCCGGCCTGAGCCGGCTGCCAGCGCCTTGATGTGTTGTGGCTTGGTCAGGTAGATCGTGACGCGGAAAGAACCTGGCATCAGCGCCATTGTGTTGGCGGGCGGCCAGAGCCGGCGGCTGGGCCGCGACAAGGCCTTTCTGCCGGTGGGCGGCAAGCCACTCGTAGCGCACGTGGTGCATACGCTAGCCGTGCTGAGCGATGACCTGATCGTGGTCGCGAACAACCTGGAAGCGTACACGCCCCTCGGCCTGCGAGCGCGGCTGATCCACGACGAAGAACCGGGCAAAGGCTCGTTGATGGGCATCTACTCGGGCTTGAAGGTGGCGTGCCACGAGCACGCGCTGGCTGTGGCGTGCGACATGCCGTTCTTGAATGTCGATCTGCTGCGCTACATGGTTGAGCTGGTACCTGGGTACGACATCGTTGTCCCGCGCGATGGCACCCTGATCGAGCCGCTGCATGCTGTCTATGGTAAGGGGTGCCTCGGCCCCATGGCAGACCAACTCCAATCTGGCAAGCGCCGCATCATCGCCTTCTTTGGGGCTGTCCGTGTGCGCTATGTCGAGGCAGACGAGATAGTGCAGTTCGACCCTGACCGTCTTTCCTTCGTCAACGTCAACACGCCCGAAGACTGGGACCGTGTACGGGATAGGGAATAGGCGACAGGGAAAACCCTGTCGCCTATTCCCTATCCCTCAATATTTGTACTCGCTGCCGCCGATGAACTCGCGCAGGAGGGAGGTTGGTGGGATGACCTCTTCGGCCTCGGCGGGAACGGGGGTGATGGCAGAGAGGAGCGTGTAGACGCGCTCGGCTCGCTCGAGGGCGTCGGCGCGCAGTGGGTCGCCCCTGTACTCTTCCACCCAGCGGCCAAAGTGGTCGAGTAGCCGGCGGCGCATCACGGGCAGCTCGTAGGGGAGGCCAGTGGCGACGATATAGTCGGTTGTGTTGGCATAGGGGATGATGTTGCGCATTTCGCTGCTGCGCACATAGTGCCAGTGCTCGAGGGTGCGCTGCGGCTCGTAGGAGCGGAACACGGCGTCGCGCACCATGCGGCGCATCAGGCGGATGTCGGTCCAGCGCACCATACGACCACCCGGCCCTTTCATCTGCAGCAGCGGCTCGATGTAGAGGGAGAATTTCTGCTCGTCGGGCACGTCGCCGGTCATGCCGGCATAGAGGCCATGGAGGCTGTCGATGAGGATCACCTCGTTCGCGCCGACGCGCATCGGCGTGACGCCTTCATTACGCCTCCCCGTCTTGAAATCGTAGAACGGGATGCGCACCTCCTCGCCGTCGATGAGGCGCGCCAGGTGAGCGCGGATCAGCTCCAGGTCGAGCGCCTGGGGGGTCTCGAAATCATAGTCACCGAACTCGTCGCGCGGGTGCAGATCTAGGTCGTAGAAATAGTTGTCGACGTTGAGGGTGATCAGGCTGAGGCCGATGTCGGCAAGGCGCTGCCCAAGCTTGATGGTCGTCGTCGTCTTGCCCGAGGAGGATGGCCCGGCAATGATCACGAGCTTGACGGTATCGCGCCTGTCGCCGACCAGTTGCGCGGCGGTGTCGATCTCTTCTTCGTAGTTGCGCTCTGACTCGCGAACGACATCCGCAAACTCGCCACGCTCGATACGCCCGTTGAGCTTTTCGACGCTGTACAGCTCGTGCTCGATGGCCCAGCGCAGCTCTTCATAGATCTTGCGCCAGGGGATGTTGCTCGTCGCGCGGTAGCCGCGCCCGGACTTTTCGCGGCGCCCTCTTGCCCGCTCGTCGCGATAGAGGATGTACGCTTTGGCGACGCGCGCGTGCGCATTCTCGATGAGCACCTTTTCCACCACGTCCTGGATCTCTTCGACGGTGGGATGGCGGTCAGGCGGGATGGTGTCGCGCAGGATGGCGACGACCTGAGCGGTCAATCCCTCGGCGATGGAGCGGTCGCGGCCGCCCACGGCGACGGCGGCGCGGTAGATGGCGTTGGTGATGCGGTCCCGGTTAAAGGGCACCACAGCACCTGTGCGCTTGACGACGTGCGAAAGATCGTTCGGCATATCCGTCCTCCAACGTTTCAGATGAAGAATGGGGGAGCAGAAAGTCAATTCCGCTCCCCCCTGTCATGGTGGAGATGGCGGGAGTCGAACCCGCGTCCAGAAAATTGGAACTGGAACGTGCTACAAGCTTAGTTGACCTTTTGTTTCTTGCCAGGTCACCCGCCGGCCAACAGGCTGACTCCCTGACCAGCCGATCGGGACGCGGTGTCCCTCTTTGATCCCACCTATCGGCGTCGATGGGGCCGCACCTCTGGCTTCTCTGTCGCCCGTGTGCTCCCCCCCAGAGGCGGGTGAGGACGGACGTGACCGTCAAGCGGTCATGCTATCGCGTTACAGCCTAGGCTGCGAGCGCGAGAGCGGGTTGAGTGCGCTGTGTGGCACTTGTGTTTTTGCCCGATTTTCACGCGGTTCAGGCGCCTCGGCTTGCAGTCCCAGCCCTTCCTTCCCTGTCGAAACCATTTCATCCCCAGGTGGACCCGAGCAGCTATTGGGCTGGATCACGATAATATTATAGCACAGGTCTGAGATTTGATCAAGTGG
>JAFGIA010000233.1 GCA_016929795.1 Anaerolineae bacterium | reverse complement strand
TATTCTGGTGGAGCTGAGGGGATTCGAACCCCTGACCTTCTGAATGCCATTCAGACGCGCTCCCAACTGCGCTACAGCCCCATGAATTGTCGATTCACGATCCAACCTGATATCGCCTGGTGGAGCTGAGGGGATTCGAACCCCTGGCCTGTACAGTGCGATTGTACCGCTCTCCCAGCTGAGCTACAGCCCCCCGTGCAGTGACACCTGGTAGTATATCCGACAAACCCTGATTTGTCAAAAAGCACATCCCAGGCGACGCATTCTCTTGTCTTCCACGCGGGCCTGTGGTATGATATCTCTATCCCATGCCGTGCAAAGGAACGTACCAATGACCCTCGACGTGCAAAAGGTGGAAGTGGGGCCGTGGCCGATGAATTGTTACCTCGTGCGCTGCCCCTTGACAGGGCAGGTGGCCATCGTGGACCCAGGGGCGGATGCTGACGCAATCCTGGCGGCCGTGGATCCCGCCCGGGTGTGCTGCATCCTGATCACCCACGCGCACCCGGACCACGTCGGCGCCTTGGAGGCCGTGCGCGAGGCGACCAGGGCACCGGTCGGCGCGCACCCTGCCGACGAAGCTGGCCTCGAGCCGGTTGTCGATCTGGCAGTCGACTTTCCACTCCTCGACAGCATGGAGGTCGAGGTGGGTCAGGGGCAACTGCGCGTCATCCACGTCCCGGGACACACACCGGGCAGCGTCTGCCTCCTGCCTGTATTGCCACGCGGCGAGCGGGATCATGGCCCACAGTGGGTGCTCGTCGGCGACGCCATCTTTCCAGGCGGCCCGGGGCACACCAGCTCTCCTGCCGCGCTCCAGCAGAGCCTTATCTCGCTCGCCCAGACCGTGTTTACCTGGCCGGACGACACGCGGCTTCTGCCAGGACACGGTCCAGGCACGACGGTAGGCGAGGAGCGTGCAGCGTTTGAGGCATTCATCCATTCTGACCTGCCGGTGGACCTGCATGGCGACGTCACCTGGCGCTAGCCACTGCCGGAGAACCGGGCAGAGGGGGCTCCCACGCGAGCCGCAGAGGAGTCGCATCTGCTTTTTTAAAAAGATACGATCAAGCCACATAAACGAGCCGCAGCCCGCCCCATTCTACACGATTACCGGCATCGTCTAACTGGCTGGTCACTTCGCGCGTCAGCATACCCAGATCGATCACTTGCTCACGGTGTGCCTCGACAAACTCGTCGATGGCGCGCTTGACGTCGACGTGAAACCCGTCGTGGAAGAGGATGTAGCCTCCGTGCTCGGCACAGGCCAGGGCTCCGTTCGCATCTGCAAGCACGCCACGATAGGTGTGATCTCCGTCGATGAGGACGAGATCAAAACGACCACCAGCCAGGCGCATCACCTGAGGCAAGATTTGGGGCGAATAGCCCTCTATCAAGGTCGTCCGCTTGGCCAGCAACTGCCAATGCTCGGCGGCGACGGCAGGCTGGGGATCGACGCAAAAGAGGCGCGCGTCGCTGCCAAGGGAGGTCAGAGCGCTATGCACGACAAGGGCGGAACCACCCTGATAGGTGCCGATTTCGAGGTAGCGGCGAGGACGCAAGCAAAATGTTAGCGTGTAGAGCATCAAGCGCTCGGCACGTGTCATCCACGCCGGAGCCGACTGGATGGCATCCAATGGATCCAGATCGATGTCACTGGCAAACGCCGTCACGTCATAGTGGGGGACATGGTGCCAGGAAGGCGCGCCTGCCACCTCTCCCGGCGCAGGCCGCTCTATCCCATGCCCACGCCACCAGCCGTGGACGAGATCAAGCATTCTTTCCCATCCCTGTCGACACACGTCTCTATTCGTACCCTTTTCTACCGGCGTTGCGCCGGTCCCCCGTGTGGCAGGACACGACCGGCCCCATCGACCGCCAGGTAGGAAAGCAATGATACCACAAGGCGCGGCACACGCCAAGTTCGCACCTCAAGTTATATTCTCACAGGCTTGCGGAATTTGTGAAAAGCGAGTATAATGCAGGCTGACCCGGGCGTTGCCATGGCGCGCTCGATAATGCCGCAGCACCCCAGCCATTATCCGGTTGGAGACACTCAGTAGTAGCGGGGAGGGGGGAAATGATCGGCCGGGTCCTCAAGGACAAATACAAGATCTATGACAAGGTAGGGTCCGGGGGATTTGCCACGGTGTATCTCGGGCGCAACATGGACACCAACGAGATCGTGGCGATCAAGGTCCTCAGTGAGCAGTTCACCGAGGATACCCGCTACGTCGAGCGCTTTCGGCGTGAGGCAAGCCTTGCCGAGCGATTGCAGCACCCAAACATCGTGCGCATCCTCGATCATGGCATCGAGAACAGCAGCCATTTTCTCGTGATGGAATTCGTCGAGGGCCTGACCCTCGAACAGATCGTCGAGCGCCGCGGCCACCTGCCGGTGGAAGAAGCCCTGTCCTATGTCAAGCAAGCGTGCGCCGGGCTCGAGGCCGCGAACCAGGCCGGGATCGTTCACCGCGACATCAAGCCCGCCAACTTGATGATCACGCCTGGCGGCACCGTCAAGATCATGGACTTTGGCATCGCCCGCATGGATGCCGTGGTGGGGCTCACCCAGAGCGGCGTCTTTATGGGCACGCCGCGTTACATCTCGCCTGAAATGGCCCGTGGCTCCGGCGCCGACGTGCGATCGGACCTTTACGCCCTGGGCCTCCTGACGTACGAGATGCTCGCCGGCGCCCCTCCCTTCGACGGCGACAATCCCTGGGCCGTCCTGCGCCAGCAGATCGAAGACACCCCGGCCCCTTTGAGCCAGGTGCGTCCAGACGTACCGCAGTGGATGGAAGACATCATCCTGCGCGCCGTCGCCAAGGATCCGGCTCAGCGTTACCAAACGCCAGGCGAGATGCTCACCGCCTTTGAAGAGCAGAATCCCTTCCCCGCTGGCGTGACCATGGCTCGCCCTGCCAGCCCTGCGGCCGTTACCAGGGTATCCGCTCCTCCACAGCCCGCGCGTCGCACACCGCGAGCCCTGGTGTTCGGCCTCATCGCCGCCGCCATCGTCGTGGCCATCGGGGTGGGGGCCGTCTTTTTTCTATCCGGGGGCGGTGGAGGGGATACCCCGTCGCTCACGCCGTCGACCGTCGAGGTAAGCGGCGCCGTGGCCAACCTTGCCACCGAGGCACCCACCAGCACCCTGGCCCCTGTCACGGCCACGGATTCACTGGAGCCCAGCGACACACCCATGCCCGAACCCACGGCCACGCCCTCACCCGAGCCCACCGCGACGTCACAGCCGACAGACACGCCCACAGACACACCGGAGCCGACCGCTACAGTCCCGGCACCGACGGACACCCCTGCCGCGCCGCCGACCAATACGAGCGTGCCGCCGACCAGAGGTCCGACGAACACACCCGAGCCGACTGCCACGCCGACGAGCCCGCCACCGCCCCCCGTCTCCGGCCGCATCGTGTATAGCGCCGGCGGCACGCTGCACATCGTCGACGCCGCCACCGGCCAGGATACGGTCGCGCCCATCCCGGGCCTCCGCCATCCTGACTTTCGGCGCGACGGCAGCCAGATCCTTGCCAACGGCGAAGGAGGAGCGCGGGCGAGTGTCCTGAACATCGACGCGAACTCGGGTAGGATTCTGAACGATCAATCATCATTTACCGACGACTATCATCCGTTTTGGTCACCCCAGGACCCCAGCCGGTTCGTGTACGATTCGATCCACCACGGCTTGCCCGAGTTTGGCAACATGCTCTACATCCAGGGCCTGACCAGCGGGCAGCCCCTGCCAGAAGATACATTGGCGTACAATGATCGCCAGATTCAGGGCAAGTCGCCGGTATGGATGGACGACGACTGGATCGCGTTCACCGGCTGCAACTATTGGGACACGGGGGGGGGCTCAAAGTGTGGCATTTATCGCATGCCTAGCTGGGATGACCACCCGGCCATGGTCCATCCCGGCAGCACGGATATGCGCGCCACCGATAGCTATGGCAACCAGATCGTGTTCATGAGCCAGGAATCGGGCGATTGGGAAGTATATCTGATCGGCGCCGGGGGCGGCACGCCGCGCAATCTATCCAACAGCGCCGGCTCGAACGACGGCCTCGGCACCTTCTCGCCCACCGGCAAGATGGTCGCCTTTGCCTCCAACCGGGGCGGCGGCTGGGCTGTGTGGGCCGTGGCGCTCGATGGCAGCGCGCCGGTCAAGCTGTTCAACCTGCCGGCCGCACCCACGCAACCATGGTACGACGAGAGCATGTCGTGGGGGCCGTGAGGCCCGGGGCTGGCCGATGACGATCACCATCCTGGGCCTTGGCCCGGGCGATCCAGGCGCCCTGACCCGCCAGGCGTGGGACCTGCTGGCGCAGATCGACGAACTCCACCTGCGCACAGGCCGCCATCCCACTGCGGCATACCTGCCCGCCGGGCTGCAAACACACACCTTTGACGCCCTCTACCAAGAGCTCGACGATTTCGACCAGGTGTACGAGGCCATCGCCGCGCGCGTTCTGGCCCTCGGGCGCCGGCCGGGCGGTGTCGTGTATGCCGTGCCCGGCCATCCCCTGGTGGGCGAGTCGTCTGTCCTCCGCATCCTGGCCCGTGCCCGCGACGAAGGAGTGGACGTGCGCATCGTCGACGGCCTCAGTTTCATCGAGCCTGTGCTGACCGCCCTCGGCCTCGATGCCCTCGACGGTCTGCAGCTCGCCGATGCCACCAGCCTGGCATCGGCCCACCACCCCGCGCTCGATCCCGGCCGCCCGGCACTCGTCAGCCAGCTCTACGGCCGCCGGCTTGCCGGCGAGGTCAAGCTGACCCTGATGAACGCCTACCCCGACGATCACCAGGTCACCCTGGTGCGCGCCGCCGGCACGAGCGACTTGACGACCCTCTCGCTGCCGCTCTACGAGCTGGACCGCGGTGATGCCGCCGACCACCTGACCACCCTCTACCTGCCTCCTCTGCCCGGTGGTGCCGGCTGTGCCGCCTTGCAGGAGACGATCGCCCACCTGCGCGCGCCAGATGGCTGCCCATGGGATCGGGAGCAGACACACCAGAGCCTGCGCGAAAACCTGCTCGAAGAGACGTACGAGGTCCTCGCCGCCCTCGACGCGGGCGACGACGACAAGCTGTGTGAAGAGCTGGGCGATCTATTGATGCAGATCGTGATGCACGCCCAGATCAGCACCGAAGAGGGCACCTTTCGCCTGGCCGACGTGGTGCGCGCCATAAATGCCAAGCTCCGGCGCCGCCACCCACACGTCTTTGGTGACGTGGCAGTGAGGGACACGGCCGAGGTGCTCGCCAACTGGGAGGCCATCAAGTCAAACGAGCGGGCCGAGGCTGCCGGCAGCACGGCGCATGTTTCGCGCCTGGCCGGCGTGCCAACCATTCTGCCCGCCCTCGCCCGTGCCCAGGCCCTGGGCGACCGGGCCGCGCGGCTTGGCTTTGATTGGCCCGACGCCGCAGGCGTGCTCGAAAAGGTGGGCGAGGAAGCGGCCGAGATTGCCGATGCCGCCGACCCCGACGCACAGGCGCGCGAGCTGGGCGACCTGCTTTTTTCACTGGTCAACCTGGCGCGCAAGCTCGACGTGGATGCCGAGAGCGCCCTGCGGGCCACGTGCGACCGCTTTACCCGCCGCTACAGCCAGATGGAAGCCTACGCCCGCGCGCGCGGCCTCGACCTGGCGCGGATGTCCCTCGCCGAGCAGGATGTGCTGTGGGAAGAGAGTAAAGGCTTGGAGGAAGAATAAACTAGATCGTGAAACAGTGGTACGCACTTTACACCAAGCCTCACAAAGAGAGGCAGGTGGAAGGATTGTTGCAGGGGCGTGGGATCGAGACCTACCTGCCGACGGTGCTGCGCAAGGTGCGCCGCCGGGACCGGCCAGACCGGATGGTCTATTTCCCCTGCTACATGTTTGCCCGCATCGATTTCGAAGAGGTACCCGTGTCGTCGGTGGAGTGGATGCCCGGCATGCGGCGTATCGTCAGCTTTGGCCCCCACCCGGCCGTCGTGCCCGAGGAGCTCGTCGAGGTAGTGCGAAAGCGCCTTGGCGACGTGCAGGAGGTGGGGCATGGCAAGTTCAAAAAGGGCGACCGCGTGCGCATCGAGTCGGGCCCCTTGCGCGACCTGATCGCCATCTTTGACCAACCGATGTCGAGTGCCGACCGCGTCCGCGTTTTGCTCGACGTGATGGGGCGCATGACCCTGGTGGAACTCGACTATACCAACCTGACCAAGATCGAGTAACGCGGGAACACCCCCGCTACATGGAGGGAATCTTGAAAACGCTCATCACCGGTGGCGCCGGGTTCATCGGCAGCAACCTCGCCGATCGCCTGGTGCGCCAGGGGGCCAATGTCGTAGTGTATGACAACCTGTCGCGCTTGGGGGCAAGCCGGAACGTGGACTGGCTCCGCACGGAGCATGGCGATCAGTGGACATTCGTGCAGGCCGATGTGCGTGACTTTGACACCCTGCGCCATGCGGCAGCAGACGTCGACGTCATCTATCACCTGGCAGCCCAGGTCGCTGTGACTACCTCGGTACTCGAACCACGCCACGATTTTGAGGTCAATGCCCTGGGCACCTTCAACGTGCTCGAGGCGGCTCGCCTCGCGCCGGTGCCGCCCATCATCCTCTATGCCTCTACCAACAAGGTGTATGGCGGCATGGAAGACGTGGTCGTGGTCGAAGAAGCGCAGCGCTATGCCTACCGCGATTATCCTGAAGGCATGTCCGAAGCCTATCCTCTTGACTTTCACTCGCCCTACGGCTGTAGTAAGGGCACCGGCGACCAGTACGTGCGCGATTATGCCCGCATCTATGGGCTACGGACCGTAGTGTTTCGACAGTCCTCCATCTATGGTCCTCGCCAGTTCGGTGTCGAGGACCAGGGTTGGGTCGCGTGGTTCATCATCGCCGTCGTCACCGGCCAGCCGCTTACAATCTATGGCGATGGCAAGCAAGTTCGCGACCTGCTCTGGGTTGGCGATCTGCTCGACCTCTACCAGGCAGCCATCGACCAGATCGATGTCGCGGCCGGACAGGTGTACAACGTCGGCGGCGGCCCGGAAAACACCCTCGCGGTGTGGACCGAGCTCGAGCCGATGCTCCAAGCCCTCACGGGGCGCGAGATCCCCGTCGCCTGGGATCACTGGCGCCCCGGCGACCAGCGCATCTTTGTCGCCAACGTCGACAAGGCGGCACGCGAGCTGGGCTGGCGACCCCAAGTGGGCAAAGAGGAAGGCGTGCGCCGCCTGTACGAGTGGGTGGTTGCCCATCGAGATCTGTTCGAAGAGTAGCCGAGTGCTGGATCGTGCTTGCAGCCGCAGGCGATGGGCGGTGCCAGGCACATCCACACACGTGGCTGCCGGCGCATCCGGACAGGATAGACAAGGAGCTGTAGTTTGAGCGTTACGATAAGGCGATCCCTCGCTGTGTGGGGGCTCGGCGTGCTGCTGGCCTTTCTCAGCGCCGGCGTGGCCAAGGCCGATGATCCCTGCCATCCAGAATTGAACGACTGGCAGCGCCCGGGCTATGTGGCCGTCGTGAGCGGCTGGCCCCAGAAGTTTGACGTGACCATGATGAACGCGGGCTGGGCCGTCGACCACCAGGTTGCCGGCGCCTTTCCCACGAACATGGACCGCGCGCTGGTGCTCAGAATCTATGCGGGCTACCGCCTCAACCCTGCTCAACTGGGGCCCCTGGTCGATGCCAATCCAGGCGCTACCTGGCTCATCGGCAGCGAGCCCGACTCGATCTGGAACGACAACGTCCTGCCCCAAGAGTATGCGCGCATCTACCACGACCTCTATGCCTTTATCAAGGGCCGCGACGCCATGGCGCGCGTGGCGGCCGGGGGCATCGTGCAGCCCACCCCCATCCGGCTGGCCTATCTCGACCTGGTGTTGGCTGCGTACCAGGCCGCCTACGGCGGGGCCATGCCCGTTGACCTGTGGCAAATTCACAACGCCATCCTCAACGAGCAGCGCGGCTCGTGGGGCGCCGACATCCCGCCCGGCATCGACGAGGATCAGGGCGTTGTCCGGCAGATCGACGACAACGACAACATGATCTTTTTTCGCCAGCAGGTGCGGGCGTTCCGGCAGTGGATGGTCGACCGGGGCTATGGGGGCTATCCGCTGATCGTCACCGAGTATGGCGTGCTCATGCCCGACGACTATGGATTCACCGCGGAGCGGGTCAACCGCTTTATGACCGACACCTTTGCCTTTTTCGCCACGGCCACCGACCCTGTCCTCGGCGATCCCACCGACGGGTTCCGCCTGGTGCAGCGCTGGGCCTGGTTCAGCCTCGACGTGCTGCCGTGGGACCCTATCACGGCGCCCGGCGGCTTTAACGGGAACCTGTTCGACCCCGATACCGCCGTCGCCACCGCCTTTGGGCATCACTTTGCGTCGTTGACGGCGCCCGCGTCGCCCACCCTCTACGTCGACCTGGGGCCATCGCGCTGGCAGGTCGAACACCCGCCCCTTGTCTCTTGGCCCACCCAGCCCGTGACTGCGACGGTCCGGGTGCGGGTTGTGAATGGAGGAACGGGCGGCACCGGCCCGTTCGTCGTCGACCTCTCCTGGGAGGGTCCAACCAGCGGCTCTGCCCGGCACCAGGTAGCAGGCATGCCGGCCGCTTCCTCTACGTGGCTCGACTTTACACTGCACGGCCTGTTGCTCGGGCGCTACCAGCTCAGCGTGAACGTCGATCCACTCAACCAGGTGCCAGAGGCAGCCGAGTGCAACAACGTTAGCCAGCATGGCTTTGTCGTGCCCAGCCATAGGTTCGTACTGCCCCTCGCCGCCAGGGGCCACTTGCCTTCGGTTGGACAGCGCGTCGAGGCTCGTAGTGGAAAAGTGGCGGACGCCGCCCCCATGCAGGCGGTAACCACGCCCGAGGCGGCGGCTCCTGCCCCACTACCCGGCTTTGTCGAGTTCGAGCTGCCCACGGCGAACAGCTTTCCCGGGCAATTGATCCTTGACCCGCAGTCGGGCTTGATCTGGGCCACCGAGCGGGACGGCAACAAGCTCGCCCGCCTCGATCCCACCACAGGCGAGTGGACCGAGTGGCAGATCCCGACGCCCGGCAGCCAGCCATGGGGCCTGGCGCGCGACGACGCGGGCAACATCTGGTTCGCAGAGAGCAGTGCCGGGCAGATCGGCCAGTGGGTGGCGGCGACGGGCGAGATCGTCGAGTACCCACTGCCCGATGCAGGCAGCCAGCCGTGGGGCGTGGACGTTGGCGGTGGGGCTGTGTGGTTCACCGAACGGGCAACAAGCCGGCTGGGCCGGCTCGACCTGGTGACCGGTGAGATCGAGGAGTATGCGCTCCTATCCGAGCACGCGGCTCCCGGGGGCGTCGCCTTCATTGTCGACCCATTGACCCGGCGAGACATGGTATGGCTTGCGGAAACCGGCGCGGACAAGCTCGGGCAATACGATGTGCCAGCGGGCATCATGCGCGAGTTCACCACCACGCTGCCTCAGGAGTTCCCACGACTCGTCGCGCCCCAAGATATCGCTCTCACGAGCGGCGGCAATCCATGGCTGACCAGCTCCGGATCCGGTGCGATTTCACTCTTCCTCTACTCAACACTTCAGCGCTTCGTCTCCTACCCTGTGCCCACTCCTGAGGGCGAGCCCTACGGCATAGATGTGTATGGCAGCAGTGCGGTGTGGTTCACCGAGCGTGCCGGGAACCGCCTGGGCCGATTTGGCCGCGAAGGTCGCGTGGCAGAATACCCCCTGCCCGTGCCCGGCAGCCAGCCTACCGACGTGGTCGCCGAAAGCAACGACTGTGCCTGGTACGCGGCGCCCGGCGCCAACCGCGTCGGCCACTTCTGCCGGGTCTTGACCTACCTGCCGCTCGTCTTGGAGTGGTAGAGCGAGAAAGAGTTTACACACCAGCCATGTTCGAAACCACCAAGCAGCACGACATTGTAGCCACACGCGCCACCCGGCTGGCAGCCTGTGCATCCATTCTCTTGGCCCTGATCGCACTGCTGTTCCTCGTCGCCATGCCATCTCGGGCCATCGCCCCGGCACGCCACGACATACAGCCCCTCCCGCCGCGCACCCTCCAACAGCCAATCTCAGCCTCAAGTGCAATCACGCACACTGCCTTTCTCCCCTTGATGTTCCGTGGGCATATGCCGCGCGCCGGCGAGTGGCTTGGAGTCCAGGTTTACGACCTCGGCGACACGCCCAACCAGCACATTGTCAACCTCGGTGCAGGCTGGATCCGCATCCCCCTCTCCTGGGGAAAGGTCGAGCCACAAAACAGTACGCCAGACCAGTATCGGTGGTCGCCCCGCCTCGACGCCGAGATCGCCGAGCTCTCACGCCAGGGGGTACGCACCATCCTGACCCTGAGCCAAAATCCCGACTGGGCCGCCACCTATCCCGGTGGCCCGATCGACCGCACGGACCTGTCCGAATTGGCCGAGTTTATGGCCGCCGCCGTCGCGCGCTATGGTGCGCCCCCCTACAACGTCAAGCACTGGGAATTCTATAACGAGCCGGACAATGGCGACGACTACTTTGCCGGCCTGGGCGAAGTGGGCTACTTTGGCTACACACCCGATGCCTACGTCGACATTCTCCGTGCCGTGTACGACCCCATCAAGCAGGTCGATCCCGAGGCCCAGGTGGTGTTTGGCGGCATCGCTTACGACGCGTGGGACGACCCGTGGGGCGGGCCCTTTGTCAAGACCTTTCTCGACGAGGTGCTGCATCAAGGAGGCGGCACCTATTTTGACGTGATGAACTTTCACTACTACTTTGCCTTTGCCGAAAACTGGCAGGATTATGGCATCGACATCGTCGGCAAGGTCAACCACCTGCGCGAAAAACTGGCATCATACGGCGTCCACAAGCCCTTTATCTGCACCGAGACAGGCATGTTGAGCAACGGCGAGGGGGGGAAAGAAACACAGGCGCGCTACGTGCCACAGGTGATGGCACGCTCTCGCTCAGCGGACCTCGACACGGTCATCTGGTTTCAGTTAGTGGACAGCAGCGTTCTTGGCGCCCAGTTGTGGGGCCTGGTCGACCCGGCCTACATCCCCAAGCCCTCCTATGCCGCCTACCAGGTCGCGGTCGACCAGCTACGCTGGACCTCCTTCGTACAAACCGTGCGCGCCGACGGCGAGATGGAAGTGTACGAGTTCGAGACCCCCACAACGCGGGTCCTGGTGGCGTGGAGTAATGACGATCTCTCCCACGATCTCGCGCTGGACGCTGCTCAACTGGTGCGCGTGGACAAGTTTGGAAATGAGACCATGATCCGCGATGGCGATGACGGGCTTGTAGATGGCGTGATCCACGTGGCGATCGATCCAAGCCCTGTTTACCTGCGCTCGGATCGGTAGAGGTCCAAGGCGCAAACAAAAAAGCCCTCGCCGTGTGGCGAGAGCTTGCAGGCTGGGGGACAGGGATTTGAACCCCGACTAGACGGTCCAGAGCCGCCTGTCCTGCCGTTAGACGATCCCCCATAGAACGGGCGCCATTTTAGCACAAAGCGCCGGTTTTGCCAAATCTTACCCGGGCTCGGACGTTGGCCGATAGGTAGGTTGCTTTGAATCTACCTATCGGCCATCTACTCGTTACTTGTTCTCGATTTTGGCCCACGTGTCGCGCAGCCCGATCGTCTCGTTGAACACAGGCCTGCCTGGCTCCGAGTCGGGATCGACGACCAAGTAACCCAGGCGCAGGAATTGGTAGCGCGTGCCCGGCGTGGCATCCGCCAGCCCGGGCTCCACCTTGCAGCCAGTCAGCACCTCGAGCGAGGCAGGGTTGAAAAAGTCGGTCCACGTTTGGCCCTCTTCCGTGTTCATCGGCTCGGGCACCGTAAAGAGCCTGTCGTACAGGCGCACCTCCGCATCCACGGCGTGGGGCACCGACACCCAGTGCAGCGTGCCCTTGACCCTGCGCCCGTCGGGCGTGCTGCCGCCCCGGCTCTCGGGGTCGTAGGTGCAGCGCAGCTCCACCACCTCGCCCGTGTCGGGATCCTTGATCGCTTGCTGGCACGTGATATAGTAGGCGTGCTTTAGCCGCACCTCCGCGCCCGGCGCCAGCCGGAACCATTTTTTCGGCGCGTCCTCACGAAAATCCTCCTGCTCGATGTACAGCTCGCGCGAGAAGGGCAGCATCCGCGTGCCGGCGCCCTCATCCTCCGGGTTGTTGATGGCCTCGAACCACTCCACCTGGCCCTCTGGATAATTTGTGATCGTCACCTTGAGTGGGTGCAGCACGGCCATCACCCGCCACGCAACCTTGTTCAGATGCTCGCGGATATAGTACTCGAGCAGAGCCATGTCCACCAGGCTCTCCTTCTTGGACACCCCGATACTCCTGATGAACGTCCGGATTGCCTCGGGGGTGTAACCTCGCCGGCGCATGCCGGCCAACGTCGGCATGCGCGGGTCATCCCAGCCGGCCACGCGCCCCTCCTGCACCAACTGGAGCAGGAAGCGCTTGCTGAGCACCGTGTGGCTCAGGTTAAAACGCGCGAACTCGATCTGGCGCGGGGCAAAGATACCGAGCTGCTCGATAAACCAGTTGTAGAGCGGCCGGTGATCCTCGTACCCCAGGTCGCAGAACGAGTGTGTGATCCCCTCGATCGAGTCCGATTGGCCGTGTGCCCAGTCGTACATCGGATAGATGCACCACTGGTCACCCGTGCGGTGGTGGGCGGCGTGCAGGATGCGGTACATCACCGGGTCGCGCATATTCATATTGCCCGATTGCATGTCAATCTTGGCGCGCAGCACCGCCTCCCCTTCCGCAAACTCGCCTGCGCGCATCCGTTCGAACAGCACCAGGTTCTCTTCCACCGGCCGGTCCCGGTACGGGCTCTCGCGTCCCGGCTCGCCGAACCGGCCGCGGTATTCGCTGATCTCTTCCGGGCTCAGATTGTCGACGTAGGCCTTGCCCTGCTTGATCAGGTCTAGCGCCCATTCGTAGAGCTGGCCGAAATAATCCGACGCGTAATACTCCCTGGCGCCCCAATCGTAGCCGAGCCAGCGGATATCCCGCTTCTGCGCCTCCACGTATTCAACCTCTTCCTTGACCGGGTTGGTGTCGTCAAAGCGCAGGTTGTACTCCCCGCCAAACTCGTCGGCGATATCGAAATCGATCGTGAACGCCTTCACGTGACCGATGTGCAGGTAGCCATTGGGCTCGGGCGGAAAGCGCGTGCGCACGTAATTGTACCGCCCCGTCCGCAGGTCCTCCGCCACTGCCTCGCGGATAAAGTCTGTCGATTCTGCAGCCTCTGTCGTGATTTCTTTCTTTTCAGACATCCTGGTCCCTCACTCTATTCCTGGTTCTGCAAAACCTGGAGCGCCGCGTCGATCCGCGCCAGCGCCCGCTCGCGCCCCAGGATCTCGATCGTCTCAAAGAGCGGCGGTGACACCTGCTGCGCCGTGACGGCGCCGCGCACAATGCCGAACAGCGAGCCCGCCTTCACACCCAGCTCGTCAGCCAGCGCGCGCATCGGCGCCTCCATCACCACGGCCTGGAAATCTTTTAGGCCAGCCAGCACGTCGCGCGCGCGCCTTAGTGCCGCCAGCGACTCGGCCGCCGTCATCTTTTTGCCCACCAACAGCGCCGGGTCGTAGGCCAGCGTTTCCTCAAAGAAAAAGCCGGTCCACTCGACCACGTCGCACAACGTCTTGAGCCGCTCCTGGATCAAGGGGACGATCGGTGCCAGCGCTTTGGCTGTCACGTCGTACCCCGCACCTCCCAGGAAAGGGACCAGCCGCTCCGCCAGGTCGGCGGGAGCGAGCTGCCGGATATAGTAGCCGTTCATCCACTCCAGCCGCTCGTACGAAAAGCGCGCTGGCGACTTGTTCACCCCCTCCAGGCTGAACGCGTCGATCAGCTCATCGCGGCTGAAAATCTCGGTCTTGTCATCATAACTCCACCCCACCCGCGCCAGATAGTTGACCATCGCCTCGGGCAAGTAGCCATGCTCGCGAAAGTACCTGACCTCGACGCCACCGTGCCGCTTGCTCAGCTTGCCCTTGCCCGTGGGGGCCAGGATGAGCGGCAGGTGGGCAAACACCGGGATCTCCCACCCAAACGCCTGGTAGAGCAGCACGTGCTTGGGCACCGACGGCATCCACTCGTCGCCGCGCATGATGTGGGTAATGCCCATCAGGTGATCGTCGACGACCACAGCCAGGTGGTAGGTGGGAAAGCCGTCGCTTTTGAGCAGCACCAGGTCGTCCAGGCTCGAGTTGTCGACGGTGATGGTGCCAAACAGCACGTCGTGGAAGGTGGTCTGGCCATCCAGCGGCACCTTCAGGCGGATCACTGGCCTGATGCCCTGCGCCTCGTACGCGGCGCGTTCCTCGTCGGTCAGCCAGCGGCAGTGACGGTCATAGCCGACGTCCTCCTTGGCCTCACGCTGCGCCTCGCGCAGGCTCGCCAGCCGCTCCGGCGAGCAGTAGCAGCGGTAGGCATCGCCCTGGTTCACCAACTGCTCGGCATACTTCTGATAGAGGTCGAGCCGCTCCGACTGGTAGTACGGCCCGGCCGGGCCGCCCACCTTGGGGCCTTCGTCCCAATCAAGCCCGAGCCAGTGTAAACTGGCGGCCAGATCGGGCACCGCCTCGGGGTTGTAGCGCGTACGGTCGGTATCCTCGACGCGCACGATGAATTGCCCACCATGCTGGCGGGCATAAAGCCAGTTAAAGAGCGCCGTCCGCGCCGAGCCGACGTGAAAATAGCCGGTGGGACTGGGCGCGATCCGGACGCGTACCGGTGTGTCGGCCACGGG
>JAFGIA010000232.1 GCA_016929795.1 Anaerolineae bacterium | reverse complement strand
GCTGTTCAGCCTGTTTCTGGCCTGCGCCCTGCTGGTCTTTGTGTTTGGCGTGGACTATCACACCCGCTTCTGGACCAACTCGAGCGGCGCCTTCAAGGTCGGCGTGTCGGCCCTCTTCCTGCTGGCCATGCTCGCGCTGCGGCGCAGCGAGCGCGGCCGGGTCTATGCGCCCATCGCCCTGGCCTTTCTCGCCGCCTCGCTGGCCAACGTCACAACTTGGTACCTGGCCGAGCCGCTGCAGCGCTGGCTATGGGGCGTGATGGGCGTGTCTGTCGCGATGCCCGAAGGGCAGATGTGGGGCAAGCTAGTCGATGTCGTGCTCAAGCTGGCGCCCATCTTTCTTCTCCTCTGGCTCGCGCACGAGGACCTCGGCTCGGTGTTCATCCGCCGGGGCAAGCTGAGGTGGAGCCTGGGCATCGGCCTGCTGGCCCTGTTCAATTTCGTGGCGACGGCGATTGCGGTCGCCGCCAGCAAGGGTGGCGACATGGCGACCCTCTTTGCCAACCTGCCCTGGTGGTTCGCCTTTTCGCTGATCAATGCCTTCATGGAAGAGATCTGGTTCCGGGGCCTGTTCCTGCGCCGGCTGGAGCCGGCGGTCGGCGCCGCCGGCGCGCTCTTGCTGACCACGCTCGCCTTTGGCACCTCGCACCTGTTCGCCACCTACATCGACCTGTGGGGCACGGTGACGTTTGGGATCATCACCTGCACGCTGGGCCTGGCCTGGGCGCTGCTCATGCACAAGACCGACACACTGTGGGGCTCGGTCGTGTTCCACACGGCAGCGGACGTGTACGGTGTGGTGGCCATCGGGTTCTGAGCGATAGGGAATACGAGATCTTATGTGCGCACCAGCACAATCGACAGCCTGCACCCAGCAGAGGCAAAGCAAGACCACCAGAGCAGCACGATCCTTTGCCCCCGATGCGCTGCGTGGCCTGATCATCGTTTTCATGGCCCTGGACCACGCGAACCACTTTGTTGCCCAGCAGCATTCCTCCGGCGAGTATTAGGGCGGCGTGTTCCCGGTCTATGACAACCCTCTCACCTTCCTGACCCGCTTTGCGACCCATTTCTGCGCTCCGGGCTTCTTTCTGCTCATGGGCCTGGGGATGGTGGTGTTCGCGCGCACGCGCCAGGCGCGCGGCTGGACCCGGTGGCAGATCATCCGCCACTTCCTGATCCGGGGCAGCATCCTGATCGCCCTGCAGTTCCTGGTCGTCAACCAGGCGTGGAACCTGTCGCCGGGGGGGTGGGGCATCCAGATTTACGCCGGCGTGCTCTTTGCGCTCGGTGGCGCCATGATCGTGGGCAGCTTGTTGCTGTGGCTCAAGCCTGCCTATCTGCTCGGGCTCACACTCGCCCTGCTGATCGGCACCGAATTGCTCATTCCCGACGCGGGATTGTGGGGCACAATGAGCGCGCCCACACTCGTGCTGCTGGTACCTGGCGGGATCATCCGTCCCACAGGGGACATACTCCTGTGGTCGAACTATCAGACGCTGCCCTGGCTGGAAATAGTCACACTGGGTATGGTCTTTGGGCATTGGCTAGCAAACGATCCACGAAAAGCCTTCGACAGAGCGTGGAAAGTTGGACTGATGTGCCTCGCGGCCTTTGCCGCAATGCGCTACCTGGACGGCTTTGGTAACATCCGCCCACGGTTGGGCGATGGCTGGATCGACTTTTTCAATCTGGTCAAGTATCCGCCCAGCATCGCTTTTGCGCTGATGACCGTGGGCGTCAATCTCAGCCTGCTATGGCTCCTCTATCGTGCCAGCGAACGAGTGCAGCGCGCCCTTTGGCCATTGGTCGTCCTGGGTCAGGCGCCGCTCTTCTTTTATGTACAGCACCTGTTCCTGTATGCCATGCTCGGCCACCTGCTGGCGCCAGATGGCACCAGCCTCCCGGTGATGTACCTCGTCTGGCTGCTGGGCCTGCTGATCCTGTTCCCACTCTGCCTCGGATACCGCTGGTTCAAGGCTCACCAGCCGGCCCATGGAGGGATGCGCCTGATCTGGGATTCGGCCATCACCGCCTTTGGAGCGGTGGGGTTGTGCGCCTACTGGCTTGAGTACGAGCAGGTGGAAGGATCCTCCTGGCGGCGTGCCCTCGGGGCGACAATGTATAGCGTGATGGGCACCAGTGCCGGGCTGCTGCTGCCGATCGTCTTCTGTTACGTGTTCCTGCCGGACCGCAGCATTGGCCCGCTCGTGCTGTTGGCGCCGCTTGTCGTCGGCTGGCTGGCGTTCCGGGCGCCGCTGCTGGCCGAGCGCATGAGGATTGGCTACGCACGCGCCGCCGGCGGGGCGCTGCTGACCGAGATCATCTCGACCTGCCTGATCATGGCCGGCCTATTTCCGATACTCTATCTGAGTGCAGGCCATTGGCTGGGAGGGCAAAACGATCTGGCCCATCCTCTGTGGTGGGGCATTGTGAACCTGGCGGCGGTAGCCGGCGCACTCCTGGTTTACCCCTTCCACCTGTGGCTGGCACATCGAGGGCTGGATGGCCGGGTGCCGGAAACCACGACTCACCAGCCAACTCCTTCCTTGCGCAACGCGTGGGCCGCTCTGTTGATCAGTTTCGTCCTGATGGTCGCCTCATTGGGCTTGACCATGGGACTCGTTGTCTGACATTTGGATTGGCGCATAGGCAGGAGCGCAGAAAGGAGACAGCGCATGACGGCTGATCCGCTGGCAAGCCAAGCCCGCACCTTCATACACAATCCACACGCGCCTGTGGCCCCCGACGCGTGGGATCTCGACATTGGCTGGACCATGTCGACTGAGCTCTACGACGAGGTGCGGTGGGCAGAAGGACAGGATCTTTTGGCAGAGCTGATCAACGTTGATGTGCCGGCCCGTACCATCTTGACGGCCGCCGCGGGCTGGTACCAGGTGGCGGCCGTGGCGGCACAGCACGCGCTCGCCGGCCGGCCCCAGTTGTTGACCAAGCTCGGTGTGGAGGAGGGATAGGCGATGACCGAACCATCCACCGACATACGCCGGCTGTCCACGGAAGAGATGCTGGATGTCCTGTTTCCACTGACACAGTACGCCTTCCACGCCTCACCACCCTTTCGCGACAAAGAGGAGTGGAAAGACATTGTGCGGCTGCGGGAAGGGGTCACCTACCTGGCCCTCTTTGAGGATGGCAGGGGGGTCGCCACCGTGGCCGGTACGGCGATGACCCAGCACGTGCGGGGGGCGATCTTGAACGCTAGTGGCGTGTGGGGGGTGGTGACAGACCCGACCGCGCGGCGCAAGGGCTACAGCCGGCGCCTGATGGGAGGCCTGCTGGCCTCCTGCCACGAGGCAGGGCAGGTGTTTTCGTGCCTCTACCCCTTCCGAGAGTCATTCTACGAGCGGCTGGGGTACGTCACCTTTCCACTGCCGCGCACGGCCAAACTCAAGCCGTCGAACCTCGCGCCACTTCTGAAGCAGGATCTGGGGGGGACCGTCGAACGGGTCCTCATCGGCGAGGGCTACGATACCTATCGTGACTACCTATTCCAGATCCAACGGCGCGTGCACGGCATGGCTGTGTTCGTGCATGGCAATCGAGCCGGGGTGCAGAGACAAAGCCGGTCCTGGCTGGCGCTCGCCCGGATCGAGGGGGAGCTGTCCGGGTTGCTGCTGTACGAGATCAAGGGGGAGGAGGTCACGCAGCTCACACTGCGGGCCCACCGCTTCTACTACGACACGAGCCAGGCCAGGTACCTGCTCCTGCAGTGGATCGCGCAGCACGTCGACCAGGCGAGCGAGGCCGAGATCTGGCTGCCGCCGTTCGAGCAGCCGGAGACGTGGCTGGCGGACATGGCGGTGCGCACCGAGTCGCAGGTGCGGGCACCGATGGGGCGCGTGGTCGACGTCGCCGCGATCGGCGGGATGCGTACCGGGCCAGGTGCTTTCGCAGCGCGGGTGAGCGACCCTCTCTGTCCATGGAACGAGGCCATGTGGCAGTTCGAGACGGAGGAGGGGGTCCTTCGGGTGAGTCACCCAGCGAAGGCTGAGTGCGACCTGACCGTCCACGGCCTGACGGCGCTGGTGTATGGCACCCACGATCCCGGAGATTTTCTGTTCCGCGGTTGGGGCAATCCATCTACGGAAACCCAGGCGGCGATGCGCGCCATCTTTCCGCCGATGACACCCTATCTGCACGAGTACTTCTAGGAGGAGGATGAAGCAATGACAGCACTGCGGTCAGACGTCAGCGACAGCAGGGTAGGTACGATGCAGACTGTTGAGGTTTCGCACGTCGCGAAGCGTTTTGGCGACATCCAGGCTGTGGCCGACGTATCCTTCACCGTCGAGGCTGGTGAGGTTTTCGGCCTGCTGGGTCCGAACGGGGCGGGCAAAACCACGACGATCCGGCTGATGCTCGACATTTTCCGGCCGGATGCCGGTTCGGTGGCCGTCCTGGGCGGGCCGATGACCGAGGAGAAGAAGGAGCGGATCGGGTACATGCCCGAGGAGCGCGGGCTGTACCAGGATATCCCCCTGGAGCGGTGCCTGATCTACCTGGCTGCGATCAAGGGCGTGCCCAAGGCCGAGGCGCGCCGGCGGCTCGGCGAGCTGTTGGAGCGCTTTGACCTGGCGGCCAACAAGAACCAAAAGGTCAAAGAGCTGAGCAAAGGGATGCAGCAAAAAGCGCAGATCATCAGCACGATCCTGCACCGGCCTGAGCTGCTCATCGTCGACGAGCCATTTGCGTCGCTCGATCCGATCAACACGCGAATGGTCAAAGAGCTGATGCGCGAGCTGCGCGACCAGGGCGTCACCATCGTCATGTCCACGCACCAGATGCACCAGGTCGAAGAGCTGTGCGACCGCATCGTGCTGATCGACCACGGGCGCAATGTGCTGTACGGCTCACTCGACCAGGTGCGACGCGCGTACGCGGGTAGCCAGGTGCGTGTGCGGGTCGAGGGCAGCCTGCCGGTCCTGGCAGGTGTGGAGCAGACCGCCGGCAAGAATGGCACGATCGAGCTGCAACTGGCAGCCGGCACCACGCCGCAGCAGGTGCTGCAGCAGCTCGTGCAGGGCCAGGCGGCCGTCGAGCACTTTGAGATCGCCGTGCCGACCCTGGACGAGGTCTTTGTGCGGGCCGTCGCCGAGCACGCAGAGAGGGGCACGCGATGACGAAGGTATGGCTGATTGCCCAACACCACTTTCTGAAAGAGGCGCGCAGCCGGACCTTCCTGCTGCTGTTGTTTGCTCTGCCGCTCTTCCTCGCCTTTGTCGCAGGGTTTGGCTCCCTCTTTTCGGCGCTGCAGAGCGGCCACACTACGCTTGGTTACGTCGACCCGGCCGGGTGGCTGGCAGACCCAGATGCAGGGCCACCCGAGCCGGACGTCACCCTGGTACGGTTTGAGGCCGAGGCCGACGCGCACCGGGCGCTGGAAGCGGGCGAGGTTGACGCCTACTACGTGCTGCCGGCGTCGCGCGATGGCAGGCTGGCGCAGCTCATCTATTTTGAGCAGCCGGGCTACACAGCCGCCCGCTATTTCCAGGACCTGGTGCGGCACAATGCGATGGCAGGCCTGTCCCCCGCCCTGGTCGAGCGCGTCCTCTCCGGCGCCGACGTCACCGTGCAGGCGACGTCGACCCACCGCGAGTTTCCAGGCGGGGATCCGACCGT
>JAFGIA010000231.1 GCA_016929795.1 Anaerolineae bacterium | reverse complement strand
GAACCCCATTCAAGTGCGCTACCGGACTGCGCTACGCCCCGGTAAGTATGAACGAGACTGCTACCGTGCTATTGTATCACATTAGGCCCTAGTTCGCAAATTACCAGGCCAACTCTGCCAGCTCGTCCAGGTGGTCATCAGATCTCCCTGATACTTGGGCTCGGCATACTCGCTGAACCGCACCGGACCGGCGGGGCTTTCTTCCTTGAAGGGCCGATCATCCGGCTGGCCACAGGTCACAAGAGTAGTCGAATGCAGCAGGGTGCGATCCCACGGGTTCTCTGGCTACGACGGATCCCCGATGTTGTGTGATTGGTTAACCAACGATCGGTCTTGAGATGGACAACTATGATGCTTGCCTTACCACGATCCCAGTATACTACCTGGAGTGGGGAATATCAAGTGGTGTTTTGAGCCTCTTGAAATAGCGCACCAGCGGCAGCGGCGTATAGCCCGTCTTCTCGTACGAGCGCCTCGCCGGCGCGTGGCTCTCCTCGCCCCCCGTCTCGACCACCGCCATCTGGATGCCGGCTGCCTTCATCTCTTCCAGCGCCGCCACATTCAACGCCGTGCCGATCCCCCCATTCTGCAAGTCAGGGTGCACCGCCAGCAGCAATACCTCCGCCGTCGACTCTTCTTCGCGCAGCTTGTAGGCCAGGAACCCGGCCACGCCCCCGTCGACCTCTGCCACCAGCACGTGCGCTCCCTCCTCCGTACACACCTTGATCACGCTCTCCCTCTGCTGCGCGCGCCAGTCAGGGTAGAGCCGCAGGTAGACCTCGGGCCCCAACACCTCCTCGAACGAGTGGAACACGGGCGCCCACGCCACCAGCGACAGGCGCACAATCTCGTCCAGGTCCCCCTCGACAAAAGGCCGGATTGAAACGGCATGTTCGCTCATCTCCCCCCATCCTCCCACTGCACCGTGGCACACAGCTCCTCATAGGCCTGCGCCGCCCAGGGGTGCATTGCAGACAGCGTGTCGCGCCGCTGCCACAAATAGTCCAGGTAAACGTGCGCCGCCAGGTCCAGCGACCGCCCGGCGGCGGATCGGATCGATGCCAGGTAAGGGGCATCCCCCGGCTGATCCCACGCGATCTTGTCGGCCACGAACACGATTTTGTCCAGGGCCGAGCTGTGCGCCTTTAGCGTCGTGTGGCAGCCGATGGCGCTCAGCACTGCCCCGTCGACGACGCCCAGCACCTGCCGGGCGATCGCCGCCGACAGTTTTTGATGAATGAGCACCGGCGCGGCGCGCTCCTCGGCGAGCACCTCCAGCCCGAGCGCCTCCGCCACGCGCAGCCGGTCGGCGTGCGGCACGATGGCACTCACGTCGTGCAGCCACCCGGCCACCGCCGCGCTCGCCTCCTGCACGCCCCAATGCCGCGCCAGCCGCACCGCCTCCGCCGCCACCCGCCTGCAGTGCTCTGCCGTGTCCGCCCGGCCGTGGGCCACGAGCAGGCTCGACGCATCCGTCGCAGCGTCTCCCGTCAGAGCCACAGCCCTGGCATATCGAACAAGAACAGGATCTATATAGATCATGGTTATGGCGCACCCCTGACGACGAGGGGCAGGTAGACGCGAAATTGGGCAGCCTCGCCCGTCCGGGCGACAGTGACGACGGCCAGCGCATCTCGGGCCGTAGCATCATTTTGTGATGTGATGACCACGCGCATCGCGTCCCAGTCGCCGGCAGGTGTGCCTGCCGGGATCCAGACGCCAGCCTGGATCGTTGCGCTCTCCCCAGGGGCCAACGGACCAGGGTTGGTAACAGGCATGATCGGCCACCTGGCCCCCTGAAAGTCGAGAGCGAAGGTATCAGTTCGAGTCCCCTGGTTGGTCACAAAGAATTTGTACAACACCCAATTCGATGCTGCCCCATTGTTCAGCAAGCCCGCCGGGGAAACGCTCACCCCATACTCTCCGGGCGACGGCCGGGCGACGCGGGTGACGAGCAGCGCATCGGTCCACAGGCCCGGCGTGCAGGTGGAGGTGGCGCGCAGCAGCGCCGCATCCAGGCCAGGCGAGGCCGCCGACGCGGGGATGTGGACCCGTACGCCGACGCGCTGGACTGCACCTGGCGCCAGTAGGGCGCTCTGGTCTAACGGCAGAGTGAAGGACTCATTCCAGAGCGTGGTCGTCCACGCAGCACCAAGGGCCGCCAGGGTATAGACGTCGTCCACATTGCCCCGGTTGCGCACCTCGATCAGGTAGGGTACAATGCGGCCTGGGTCGTCGTCTTTGCTGCTCACCTCCGGCTGCCAATCCACGGCGGGATACACCACCGTGGTGGTCGTGATGGTTGCCGAAGCGGTGGCCTGACCGAAAGTCTGGCCGGTCGCATGCAGGGTTGCTACGTCTTGGCTGCCGGCATAGGTCCAGAGCGGAGGGCGCACCAGGACCCTGACTACCTGGCTGCCGAAAGGCGGCAAGGGCTCGGTCTGGGTGATGATCGGGGCGCGGCCGGCCTGGACAAAGCTCGTCTCCCAGGCAGCATCGCTCACGCTCAGGGCAAAGGTATCGGTGACATTGCCGGTGTTGCTTACTGTGAAGGTGTACCAGGCTTCCTGGCCCAAGGAGGGTGGCCCGACCGCTTCTTCCTCGGCGAAAGTGGGCAGCCAGGCCACACCCGGCGCGGCGAGCACCGTGGTCGTGACCGGCGCCGAGCCGAGGATGAGTGTATTTCGTTGCGAGCGGGCACCCAGGGCGACGCGGTCGGCGTGGTAGGCCCAGGCATCCGCCGGGACCGCGACGCGGGCACCCACCTCGCGCGTGGTGCACGAGCCCATGACCCCAGTGTCGGATAGGGGGGTGGCAAAAGTTGGGTCCCAGAAGCTCACCGGCCATTCGGCGCCGCCGGCTTCCAGCGCGAATGTGTCGCTGACGCTGCTGGTGTTACTGATCGTCAGCAGGTAGGTGACGACAGTGCCCGGCTCGACGGCGCGCTCGTCCCACCAGGGCAGCACAAAGACCTCGTTGACCTCGGGCGGCTGGCCCACGCCATATTTGACCGCCAGCCAGTTGTGAAGCCAGTTCTCGGACGGGGGCCCGTCGTTGACATAGAGCACGCCCTCGGTGCCAAAGGCATTTTCGATGCCGGCGACGGCATAGTTGGGGTGGGTGACGGTCAGATATTGGACGTAAATCTCGCTGCTGTCGAGGTCGAGGATGACCTCGAAGGCGTCAGGCCCGCCCAACAGGTCGTCCCAGTGATGCCACTCGACGACGAACCAGTTGCGCCCGCCGCCGGTCACGTGCCGGGTGTACACCGCCTGATCGGGGTCATAGTGGGGGTTCCAGTAGTGGGTGCCCCAGGTGGCGTGTATGGCGTTATTGGGGTCGGTCATGGTGGGGTTGGGGAGGGGTGGATCGGAAGGGTAGCAGTCGTCATAGATGTTGTCATCGCCAAAGAGCAGGCTGCCGCACTCGTTGACATAGACGTGGTCGTACGTTTCGTTGTAAAAGACAAAGGGCGCGGGCAGCGGCGTCGAAAAGTAGACCGGCTCCCCCGTGCCGCCGATGTCGTATCGCTCGCCGGAGGTGGCGTCCATCCAGTTGAAATGGACGCCGGTGCCACACACGTCGTCGTCGAGGGGATAGTAGGTCATGCGGGCATGGGTGGCGGCCTGGCCACGGTCGGCATAGACAGGCTGGCCCTGGGTGCGGACCTCGACAGCGGCCAACTCGGCGGCGCCGGGTGTGGCGCCAGCAGGAACCTCGACGCGCAGCCCAAAGTCGGCGGTGGCGCCGGGGAGCACGGGCCCCAGCCCGGTGATGGGGGTCGTAAAGCCGGCATCCATCAGGGTCGCCGGCCAGCCGAGGGTGGTGCTGAGCACCTCCAGGCTATAGATCTCGGGGCCGGCGTTGAGGTTGCGGATGCGGAAGAGGTGACCGGCCGCTTCGCCCGGCAACACCGCCTGGCGCTGGTAGGCAGGGGCCAGGGTCACGCCCTCGACAGCGCCCTGAATGCCGAACCAGTCCATGATCGCGACCAGCACGTCGGCAGCGTCCACGGCAGGCAGCGCTTCGAAGGGATAGGCCATGAACACGGCTTTGTAGCCAGTCGTGGCGCTCACATAGGTGTGAGCCATGACATGATCGGGGTTGAGGTTGGACGACGCGGTAAAGGCGGCGCTGGCGCTAATGCCGGGGGTGACTCCATCGCTGAAATCGGCCTCAAAGGGCGGGAACTGGCTGGCGAACGGCCCCAGGCCATCCCCCACGGGGTCGCCGGCCACGCCATACACCGTCTCGGCCTTGCGGTCCTCGACAAAAGCACCCAGATTCAGGTACTGGTAGGTAAAGGGGCAGGCCGCCGGGTCGGTGTCGCAGATGGCGTCGTCACCGTAGTAAAAAGTGTGTTCCTGGGCAGTATAGAAGAGCCGTCCGCCCAGGTCGAGATAGTCCATCATCGTCTGGGCCTGGGCCGCATCGCTGATGTCCTTGATGCGCCCAAACTCGCCGCCGAACCAGACCACGGCGGCGTACTGGCGCACCGTATCGAAATCGGGCGCGCCGCCGTGGGCCTCGATGTCCCAGTAGGTATAGTTGTAGTCGTTGGCCGCCAGCGCCGCCAGGAAATAGTCCTGAACGTGGGGCGAATAGTCGCGCAGGTTCCCCTCGTCGTCGTCGACCAGCAGAATGGGCGGCAGCGGCTCGAGGACAAAATCGAGGGTGCGGTCCTGGTCCACGACGACGTGTTGCAGGCCGGTGGCGTGGGCAAAGCTGTGGGCCTCGACATCGTACTCGCCTTCGGCGACGACCAGGCTGTAAAAGCCGGTGGCATCGGTAGGGGCGGGAGCCAGGGGCGTGCCCAGGACGCGGACTGTGGCCGTGAGTGGATCGCCGGTGCCCGCCTCGGTGACATAGCCAGAGAGGGTGTGGGTGGGCAGGGCGACGAGGGACAGGTCCTGGACGGTGACGCTGCCGGTGACGACGATCACGCCGCCGACCACGCCGGGCTCGTAGCCATAGTAACCGGCGGTGAGTGTGTAGGTCCCGGCCAGCAGGTAGGTGGCGCTGTAGACGCCACCTGCATCGGCGGCATAGTCCAGGCTATAGCCCATGCCCTGGACGTTGACCTCGGCGCCCGGGATGGGCTGGCCGGTGCCCGCGTCGCGGATCACGCCGGTGAGGTGCCCGGAGCTGAGGAGGCGCTGCATGGCAGCCAGGACGTCGAGCCGGCCGTAGCCATAGATCATGTCGGGGCCGGGATCGCCCAGGTCGAGGGCGGTGGTGGTGAGCATCTCTTCGAGCTGATCGGGGCTGAGGGTTGGCTCGGCGGAGAGGAGGAGGGCCCCAGCGCCGGCGGCGTGGGGGCAGGCCATGCTGGTGCCGTTGAGCGACGTGTAGCCGCCGTCGTTGTAGGCCGAGCGGACACCTACGCCAGGGGCGCTGACATCGGGCTTGGTCTCGGCGGTCAGGGGCGAGGGACCACGGCTGGAAAAGGTAGCGATGACGTCGCTGCTGTCGGTGGCACCTACGGCAAAGGACTGGGCAAAGCTGGCCGGCGAGCCGATGGTGCCGGTGCCCGGCCCTTCGTTGCCGGCCGAAAAGACGGGCCAGATCCCTGCCGCACGCAGGGCCAGCACGTCGGGCAGGAACTCGGTGCGGCTGCCGTCGGAGCTGCCCCACGAGTTACTGACCAGGCGTGGGGCGCGGGCCGGATCGCAGTTGGCGCCGCTGCTGTCGCAGGGGGCCAACACCCACTGGAAGGCTTCATGGAGGTCGGTTGTCGTGCCGGTGCCGCCGGCGGAAAAGGCCTTGACGGCGATCCAGCGGGCACCAGGGGCGACGCCGATCTGATTCGTTCCGCCATCGTCGCCGACTATCGTGCCCATGGTGTGGGTGCCATGGCCATTGTCGTCGTAGGGTGCCAGTTGATCGTTGACGCTGTCGAACCAGTGGTAATTGTGGTCAAAGCCGCCGCCGCTATTGCCAGCGTACTGGTTCACCAGGGCTGCGTGGTCGACCAGGACGCCACTGTCGATGCTAGCCACCAGGACGCCAGTGCCGGTGATATTGTACGTGGCCCAGACAGCGTCGGCATTCACCCTTGTGATATTCCACCCTACAACCTCCGGCAGGGGTGCCCGGCCCGAGGCCCCCGCGGTCAGCGTGTAGGAGCGCTCGAGGGTGATGTGATCCACTTCATCGCGGGCGGCAAGGTCCCACAGGACAGCGGCGTCGGCGGTGACAGACAGGCCATCGACGATCCAGAAGGGAGTGTAGGTGCGGACCTGGCCCGCGCGCTGCGCAGCGTCGAGGTAGGCGCGGATGCCGGCCTGACTGCGGCCGGCGTGGGTACGGAGGGCATCATAAACCCAGCGGCCCTGCTCGGCGCGCGATTCGAGGTTGGCGGCGGGGCTGAGGTCAGCCTGGCCGCCCAGGTAGACGAGGAAGGTGGCCGTGCCATCGGGCGACTGCTCCAGCGTGCGCAGGAGCGCGGGGTCGATTTTGGGCAGGAGCTTTTCGTTGAGCGGAGGATCGTTGCCGGCCGCAGCGGGCAGGGCGAGGAGCAGGCAGCCCATCAGCAGCAGGCTAGAGATTAAAGCAAGCTTTTTCATTGTCTCTCTATCTCCGTGGAACTAGCTCTACGGGTAGTTCCGAAAGACTACCGGCAGGTAGACGTAATAGAGTGGTGGCGGCGGCTCCTGGACGCGAAAGAGCGCGCTATAGACATCCACCCCGCAGCGGTTGGTGACGGTCAGGGCGACGGTATAGTCGCCAGCGTTGGAATAGCTGTAAACCACTTCCGGTTGGCTCGACGTGCCGACGCCATCGCCCAGGTCCCACGCCCAGGTCGCCGGGTCAAAGGCAGTAGTATCAGTCAGGATCGCGTTCTGGCCCAGCGTGACCGGGCTATTGGAGAGAAAACCGGCAACAGGTTGGTGACCGACCTGCACCCGAAGGGTGTCGGTCTCGACCCAGCCATAGCCATTGGTCGTGGTAAGCAGCAGGGTATAGTCGCCGTAGGTCCAGCTATAAGTAACGACAGGGGTAGCGGCCAGTGTGCCGTCGCCCAGGTCCCAGGTGTAGGTCAGCGGGCCAGGCCGGTTGCTGACGGCGGCCAGGATCACCTCATCCCCATCGCACAGGAGGAGCGGGTCAGGCGGCTCGTCGCCAGCGGGGTAGCGGATGCTCAGCTCGGGGGCCAGGACTGTGCTCGTGGCCTGGACCGTGGCCGAAAAGTTGGCAAAGCTGGTGAAATCGAGTTTCGCCTCATTGGTGATGACCTGTCCGGCGAGTGCCCAATCGGCCGGCTGGACGAGGGCGGTCAGAGTGCCCGTCGCGACGGCAGGCACCTCGCCCAGGTCCCAGACGATGCGATGGTGGTCCGGGTCGTAGGCACTGCCCAGGCCGCCGGTGCTGGTGAGGTATTCGACGCCAGCCGGCAGGGTGTCGGTGACGAGCACGTTCGTGGCCGAGACGAGGCCGGTGTAAGTGAAGGAGAGAGTGTAGGTCAACAGATCGCCGAGGATGACCGGCTCGGGGTCGGCTTGCTTGTCGGCCAGCAGTTCCAGGCCCAGGTTTACCTGGGGGGCGACGGCCACCACGTTGGGGTTGCTCGCCGGGGCCACGTTGATGCGCGCGGCGACCGTGTGTGTGTCAGTCTCGAGGACGTACACTTCGTCGTCGCCGGTGACGCTGCCGCTGGTGACGTAGGCGTAGCGGCCGTCGGCGCTGAAATCGATGTCGCGGGGTTCCGAGTCGGCGCCATGAGGCAGAGTGACGGTAGTGATGACGCTGTTGCCTGTGGCATCAATCACGGTCACGTCGTGGCTGTCCTCGTTGGTGACATAGATCAGCGTGCCGTCGGGCGTGACGTCGATGCCCCACGGGTCGTCGCCGACCGGGACGGCCGTCACAACCGACAGGTCGGCGGTGTCGAGGACGTGGACCACGTCCAGACCCCGGTCGGTGAGGTACAGACGGTCGCCCATGGGGCCGACCACGAGCTGCCACAGGCTATCACCTAATTGTACTTCCTGGGTGACGGTAAACGCCTCGCTGTCGAGCACCCAGAAGTAGTCGCCGTACCAATCCACGACATAGATGGCGCCACTCACCGGGTTGAGCGCCAGGTTGCCGGCGCCCAGGTAGTGGGTGGGGATGGGGATGGTGTTCACGACGGTGTAGCTGGTGGTATCCACGACCGTCACATCCTCGGTGTCGCGGTTGGCGACAAAGGCATAGGCGCCGTCCTGGCGGAAAGCGACGCTGACAGGGTATTCGCCGACGAGGACGCGCTGCGCGATCTGATTGGTGGTCGTGTCAATGACCACCACGCCGTCACCACTGGCGCCCGGGATCCAGACCTCGCCGCCGTCGGGCGTCACCGTGGCGTCGTAGGGGTAGTTGCCCTCGGGCAGGAGGCTCAAGTTGGTGACCCAGGTCGCGGTTTGCAGATCAAAGACGGCCGCTTCGTCGGTGGTGCTGGCGCCGGTGTAGCCATACTGCCCGGAGGTGCGCACCACTTGCAGCCGGGCCGAGGTGGAAGCTTCCGGACCGACCAAGTGGACGACGATGTCGGCCCGCTCGCCGGGTGAGCCGGCCGGCACGCGAACGGCGACGGTCGCGGGCTGGACCTGGCCGGCGGCCAGGGAGAGATGCCGCGGCGTCACCGTGGCGGGCCAGGGCGAGTCGATCCCCAGCTCAAAGGCCGCCGGCGCGCCGGTCTGGTTGACGGCCCATAGGAGGAACGTAGCCTCCTGGCCCGCCGAGGCAGACTCTGCCTGGAAGCCGGGACTGAGATACAGCCCGTCAGGTGGCGTGAAACAGACGGCCAGGCCGGCGTGCAGGCGATTTTGGCGGGGATAGCCGTTAAAGAGGTAGCCGAGGCCGGCGGTTGGCCCCTGGATGCCGACCGTCGCGCCCTCGCCGTTGCTGCGCTCGCCGGTGAGAGAGTCATAGAGGAAGGTGACGTGGCCATCCTCGCGCAACTGGGCATGGAGGTGGACCGAGCCGCCGTCGACGAGCCGCGCCTGATAAGTAACGACCAGGGCTCGATGGGGCGCTGTGCCCGTGACCTGGACCTGCACCGCCTCGACGATCAGATCATCCCAGAAGGGCGCCAGGCGGGGCGCCGACCCGTCCGGGCCGAGGGGTTGGTTGGCCCACGCCGACGGCCCATCGGCCAGCAGGAGCGCGCCGTTGCTATCTACGGTTAGCTGTGTGTAGGTCTGGCCATAGAAGGGGAAGGGGAAGCCAATGGGGATGGCCAGCGATTCATCGTCACCGATCAGCGCCAGTGGCGACCCGCCTGTTTCGATCCAATCGTAGGCGCATGCCGCGGCGTCGCTGTCGGCGTAGGTATAGCCAAAGCGGTCGGGGCCGCCAGTGGCGTAGAAATAGTCCTCGGGGATGCGGAGCGTGTCCGAGGGGTCCACTTTGCCCACCGGAGCGGCCAGTGCGGGTGTTTGGTCGTCAATCGGCTCTGAGGAAGGGTTCGCCGGGTTTTGGGCCCCGGCCAACGACCAGGGCAAAAACAGCGCCACGAGCAGGATTCCAATCAGCCAGTTTGTGTGTTTCATCTTCTCCCCTCCTTCAAAAGATATCTTGGGTGCCAGACAGCCTACAGTATACCACCGAACAGATAGGATGACAATTCGACAATCACTTGACCGGCTTGCACAGCCGTGATAGAATGTGACGACAAGTGTAACCATCCTTATCAGGGAGCGCGATGAACAACAGCCGCACATACTCCGGACCGCACGACCTGGAATCGATGCTCGATCTGCTGCTCCGGGCCAGGCCGGCAAGCCGCATCGCCGATTTTCCCGCTCCTGTCGACCTGCGCGAAGCGCTTGCCCTGCGCGCTGTCCAGGAGAATACCCGTCTCTGGTTCCAGGCGAACGGCGAGCTGGTTGCATTCGCCTACGTCGATCCATATCAGAATCTGCGCTGGGAAGTCGACCGCCGAGCTGCACCGCCCAAGGTCGAGCCAGAGATCGTCGGCTGGGGAGTCGAGTGCATCCGGCGTGCAATGCGGGAGAGCGGCAAGCCGCTGGCGCTCGAAGCCAGTTGCCGCGAGGATGACGCCGAACGGATGGCGATGCTGGGGCGGCACGGCTTTGAGCGCCAGGCCGAGCGCACGCTCCACCTGGCCCGCTCGCTCCACGAGCCGATCCCCGAGCCCCGAGTGCCGGCAGGCTTTCTTATCCGCCCTGTGGTGGGCGAGGAGGAGGCACCAGCACTCGTGGCGCTCCACCGCGCCGCGTTTGGCACCGAGCAAATGACCCTCGAAGAGCGGCTGGCGATGATGCGCGTGCCCGGCTATGACCCGGACCTGGACTTGCTCGTCACCGCGCCCGACGGCAGGCTGGCTGCGTACTGCATCTGTTCGATCGACCAGGAAGAGAACGAGTGCACCGGTCGTAACGAAGGATATACCGATCCTGTGGCTACCCATCCCGAGTTTCGACGGCGTGGGCTCGCCCGGGCGCTGTTGTGGGCAGGGCTCGCCGTGCTCAAGCAGCGTGGCATCGACGTGGCCCTGCTTGGCACGAGCAGTGAAAATGTAGCGATGCAGCGCGTGGCGCAGTCGGTTGGGTTTCGGGTACAGTCGGCGTCGATCTGTTTTTCCAGGCCCGTGTCGCCGGATCAGGAGGCGAGATGATTCATGCGCAAGACGCCATTCGTATCTACCGCCATCTTCTGGATCACGGCATCCCAGTTTGGCTGATCGGCGGCTGGGGGATCGACGCGCTGCTCGGCGAGCAGACCCGTCCCCACAAGGACCTCGACGTCCTCGTCCTGGTGGACGACGTGGCCCCTTTGTGCGAGCTCCTGGCCCACGACGGGTACGGCCTGAAAGAGCTCTGGTCCGAGAACCGTCGCACGCTCGATGCCCTTGGCGTCGAGGTCGAAACCGCCTTTGTCCTGAGCGATTCGGAGGGGCGTGAGATCGACGTGCACGCGTTGCGCTTCGACGATGGGGGGAATGGAATTCCGGCGTGGGAGGCGGCGGGGTTTCTCTTCAGGACTGGAGACCTTGGCGGCGAGGGCTCGATCGGGGGCATGACTGTCCGCTGCGTTACTCCCGAAATGCAGATGGTGTGCCACACCGGCTACGACCTGCCGTCCGCGCACCAGCAAGACGTGAAGCGGCTGCGCGAGCGGTTTGGCGTCGAGGTTCCCGATTCGACCACACGGCCGCTAGGGCCGTGAAAGGGGCGGGGAGGGGATTGCTTCGCTTCGCTCGCAATGACAAACGCGAGGGATGGAGGCTGAAATGAAGGTAAGCGATCACGTAAAGTGCAGTCACTTTCCGTGTGTCGATGCCAGGCACGACAGTTATGTCATTCCCGGCATCGACCTGGCCCCTGAGGATGTGTCGATCATTCTGATCTCCGAAGCCGCGCCCACCGAACCTGCCGATCATTACTATGCCGGCGGCGAATCGCTGTTCGAGCAAACCACGGTACAGGCCTTCAGGGATGCCGGCGCGGAGGTATCCTCGATCCATGACATCCTCGGCCTGGGCGTGTACCTGACTACGGCGGTCAAGTGCGGCAAGACAGGGTATGGGATCAAGGCCGCGACGATCCAGGAGTGTTCGCTGCTCCTGGAGCCAGAGATCGCCCTCTTTCCAAACGTGCAGGCCTTTTTGCTGATGGGAGACGTGGCCATCAAGGCGATCAACTATCTCGCCAAGCGGCGAGGGGCAGGCAGGGTCATCCCGTCGGGCTCGACGTACAAGATCCGCGGTGGTGAGTACTACTTTCAGGGGCGACGCGCCTTCCCATCCTACGTGCAGGCCGGGCCGAGCTTTTTCATCGAAAAGAGCAAGCGCCAGATGATCGCCGAGGATATCGCGGCGGCGCTGGCGCTGGTGGGATAGGCTCTCTACTTGCGCGCAAAGACGGCCATCTCGCCGACGCGGATGGGGAAGGTGATGCTGGCCAGCATCAAGCGGCCGATGGTGCGCTGGAGCAGGCTGGACAGGGTACCGTTGTAGTAGCGCAGGCGGCCAAAGGCATAGCTCAAGTCGATGATCTTGCTGCTCGGATGGGCATCGAGCACCTGGAACCCGTGCTCTTCCAGCAGGCGGGTGATGACGCGCGGCGAAAAAAAGTAGGTGTGCTCTGTCTGCTTGTAGTGGAACCAGCGCCTGCCCATCAGCAGGTGCCAGATGCCCGCGCGATTGGGGGTGTTGATCGTCAGCAAGCCGCCAGGCTTGAGGACGCGGTGCGCCTCCACTACCAGTGCCGTGGGGTCGGCGACGTGCTCGATCACGTCATCCATCACTACCACGTCAAAGTAGCCGTCAGGGTAGGCGGCCTCCGCCAGGTCGCCGGTCACGACGTCGAGGTTGTAATAGTTACGCGCGATGCCGGTGGCATACTCGGACACATCGACACCGTGCCCCTCCCAGCCGCGCAGGCGAGCCAATTCGAGCAGCACACCGGTAGCACAGCCGACGTCGAGCAGCCGGCCGCGCTGTCCATTGGTGTAGAGCAGGATGTCGTCCAGGCGCCGGTTGAAGAGGTTGATGGTCAGGTGCTTGTTGCGCACGTAATCGTCATAGCCGTACTGCGAGATGTTGTCGGTGCTGTAGTAACGCTCGCTCGAATAGAGGGCACGCATGGCTGCCATGTCGGGCAGGGGGTGCACGAACTCCAGGCCGCAGCCACGGCACCGGATAAAGTCAACGCCGTTCTTGCGGAACATGCGGTAGGCATCGCTCCCGCCACACAGATTACACCGAATGCCAGACATATCTTGGTGCATAGTCGATGATTCTCCCACGACAGGCTTTTGGGACGCTGGCCCTGCCGGCTACCGGATCGGAATGGCCTGGATGCGCACAGCGTCGCCCCCAGCGGCGAGGGGCAGGCGCGTGCCGGTTTCGGGATCGTAGAGGCCGACGAGCAGGTCGTAGGCGCCGGGCGCAAGGCTGGCCGGCAGGGGCACCCTGTGCATATCATCCACGGCGATGCCTGGCAGCCACAGGTAGGTGGGCCAGCGGCCACCCACAGGCGGCGCGTCGCCCTGGCTCAGTGGCGCACCGCCGCCCCCGGCTTCCACCAGGTGAACAAAGACCGTATAGTCTGCGTCGAGCGGCGTCTCGGTGTGCCAGCGCAGGCGCAGTACGATCTCGTCCCCCTCTAGCTGCCAGCGGTAGCCGTCGAGCGCAACACCGCCCTCAAAGCGTATGTCCACCGGCTGGACGTCGCCCGCCGGCACCGGCTGTTCACCAACGGGCAGCACGGCGACCCTGGCGCTCGTTGCGCCCGCCACCGGCAGCCGCTCGCCCGTGACCGGATCATACCAGCCAACGTGCACGTCGTACAACTCCGCTGGCGCATCCATCGGGATGGTCAGCGTAAAGGTGTCGCGCACCATCTCTCCGGCACCCCACTGGCTCGTCGGGTATAGGCCCTCGTAGGGCGCGTGATCGTCGCCGGCCCAGCCCTGGCCCGTTTCATCCACGAGGTGGGCAAAAGCGGTATAATCCTTGGCCAGTGCCCCCTGCGCCTGCCACACCACCGTCAGCTTGACCGTGTCGCCCGGCACCAGCGGTGGATCGGCATGCAGGGTCCAGCCGGCGAGCGACAGCGCCTCGCCAAAATCGGCGCGCCGCTCGTGGGCCAGTGAGTCAGGCCGGTACACCTCATACTTGCCCACCGTGGCGTCGTGCCGGTAGTTCCGGTCAAGCTCTGACAGGAACTCGCGCGTAAAACGCCCGTAGCGGTCAACGTCCAGCCGCGTGCCACGCTCCAGGATAACGAGCGACCAGGCGCCGTCACGCAGGCGGCCCAGCTCCCACGCCTGATCCCACCGCCCGGCGCGTGCAAGCTGGCTATACTGGAACGAGCAATACTCCATGGTCCGTCCGTTGGTCACCAGCAGGCCCATGTCCTCCGACGCAATCGGATCGGGCGCGGCGGCCAGCACGGGTGCCATCCCTTCATTGGAGCGACGCGTGAGGTCAAGGTAGCGCTCGGCCGTGCGCGGCGTGTGCCACATGATGGCCACCTGAGCAAGAACCAGCAGTGGGGCGGCGACTCGTGCGATCCCAGCGCCCCCCCTCTCCAGGCGCGCCAGGCCTAACCCGGCGGCAAGCGCAAGCGCAAGCAGCGCCTCGAAAAAATAGTTCTCCCATGCGCCGGCCTTGCCTGCCATCAGTACCGAGGCAAGCGCAGCCGGCAGGTAGAGATCGAGGAGGCCCACCTTATCGCGCAGCGCCACCTGCCTGTGGCGCGCAAACTTGTCGATAGCGTACCACCCGGCGAGCAGCACCAGTACAAAAAAGGTGCCGAAAAAGTCGGCCTGCTGCTTCCAGAACTCGGGCCAGACGAACGGGTTGACGTTGCTGGCGACCAGTCCGTACCAGAAGCCGCCGCGGGTGAGGGCGTTGACCAGGAGAAAGAGTACCCCGCCGAGCGCGCCGGTGAGGGCAGCGAGCAGGATCGCCTGGCGCCTGCTGCGGAAGAAAAATAGATAGGCGACGGCAGCGGCGGGTGCAAAGAGGAAGGATTGTTTGGCATAGAGGGCCGCGACAAAGAGAAGAGCCGCCAGGAGCAAAAGCCTCCCTCCCCCCTCTAGGCGGGGGAGATGGTTCAGCCCTCCTTTGAGGGGGCGGCAGGCGGGAGGTGAAAGATGCGCGATGACATAGAGTCCGCCCAACGTCAGCGCTAACCCAATCAGGTCGACGCGAAAGAGCGGCGCCCAGTCATAGACGTATGGCGATCCAAGAAAGAGGAGCGCCGCGGCCACAGCAGGCAGCCAGCCCGCTCTCCCTTGCCGCACCCAGGCAACCGAGATCGCGCCGATCGCCACCAACGCGATCAATGTCCAGATCCGGCCCGCAGCGTAGGCAATGCCGGTGACCGGGGTGAGCGCCAGCGCAAGGGCAATGGGCAGCGGGGGGTAGTTGGCCATGACGTACGGGTAGCCCTCGGCCGCTTTGTAGATCGACCGCCCGTTGGCCCACTCCCTTACAAAGTGGAGCAGGAACCCCTCGCCATAGTCGAGCTGGTAGGGGAAGTTGAGCCCGGCGAGGCCGAGCCACGCCGTCAGGCCCGCCAGGTAGAAGAGGGCGGCCAACGCAATGGCCCAGAGAGCCCACGTCACCCACCGCGCTCTATTCAACTGCCCCTGCACTCCCGACTCTTCCATGGAGCGCGTATTATACCCCCACGGCGGGGAAACGAAAAATGAACCAGCGGGCGTGGTGCGCGTCGCGCCTTGATGCCGGGCGAACAGCCAGCCACCATCAGGGCGCGACGCGCACCGTGCCCAGGGTGATACTGTGTATGAGGCGGCCATCCCGGTCCAATGTCAGGCAGCGGGCCAGGTCGGCGGCGCGATACATGCCGACCTCGACCCGATACTCCCCGGCCTCCAGGCCAGCCGGCACCTGGAGGGTGACATGGTCCTCCACCATCTCACCAGGCACCCAGAGCAAGGTCGGCTGCGCACCGTTGCCCGGCTCGCCATCCCAGCCCACTACGGCATTGCCCGCCGCGTCGAAGAGCTTGACATAGATGCTATAGTATGCGTTGATCTTGCCGAGGGCCTGCCACGTTAGATCGACCTCCAGATCCTCGCCCGCCCTGATCTCCCCGGGCAACGACCAAGCGGCCAACCGGGCCGGGATCGGAAAGGCGGCACCGGCCTGGCGACCGGCACCCAACACGACATCGCCCGCCGCGGACCACGCACCATCAGACCATTGGGTGCCAGCCAGCGCGACGCGGTACGCGCCTGGCACAGCAGGCGCCTCTATCTCGATGGGCACCATGGCGGCGCCGCCGGGCGAGATCACGAGCGGCACTTCCCCCCACGCGATGCCCACGACCTCAGCCTCTGGCCCCTGCCAAACCACCGATGCCTCCAGCACTTCCGTCGGCGCCACAGCATAGCTCTCCCCACCCCGATTCAAGAGCAGCACGTACGCCGTGTAGGGCTGCCCCACGACAGCCGCAGGCGGCAGGTAGGCATTCACCTCGACGGAAGCAGGGTCGAACTGCCCCGGAGCCACGCGGTAGACCCTGTCAGTGCCAAACGCGACGACGGGCGCCAGGGCACTGGTCGCACCCAGCGCCGATTCTATTCCCTGCCACCGTTCTTCCGGGAAGCGATCTGTATGGACAACGACGTGGCGCACATCCAGCGCCTGGAGCAGGCGCACGCTGCGCTCCGAAGGAAAGCGCGCCATCTCGTAGACGATCTCACCATGCCTGGGCGGCACGAACCCGCTGTAGCCGTCGGACGTCGGGTGCCAATGATAAGTAGAAAAGTATTGATACTCGAGCTGTGGGCCGCCGGGCGTGAAGGCCATCGGCAGCTCCAGGACAACGCCCGGCGGTTGGTCGGCGAGCCAGCGGTAGACTTCTGGCACATCCTCACCGACGGGCACAGGCTCTGCGATCGCCGCGGGCCACACGAGCGCCTCAACCGCGACGAGGGCGGCAAGCACCGGTGCCAGCCACGAAAAGCGCGCCGCGCCAGCCCGCTGCCGGCGCGCTGTGAGCCCGGCGATCCCATATCCGGCGAGCACCGCGAGCGCCAGGCTGACAAGGACGTCAAAGCGGACAGGGGCGCGCAGTGCTTTGAACCCCGGCACGATGGCATAGAGCCATGTATAGGGCAGCGGGGCGTCGAGCCCCGCCGGCTCACCCGGCGCCAGGTAGAGGCGCGGGCCAAAGGAGAGGAGCAGCGCGGCGAAAGCAAGCAGCACAAAGAACCAGCGCGCCCGGCCTGCAACAAGCCGGCCGCCACGGATCGTGCCCCACGCCGCCAGGGTCAAGACGGTTGCGCCGGGGAAGAGCGCGTCCACTGGATACCCCCCGGCCACCGGAGTGTCATCACTCGGGAGCACCCCATGGTAGACGACACTCCCCGGCGGCACCATCACATACTGCTGTAAACTCGCCGAGAAAGGCTCACTATCGGCCAGCGTTCGCTCGAACCCCATCTCTACCTGCACCCGAAAGTAGGGGAGGACGAAGGGGAGGAGGATGGCGGCCATGGCGACGGTTGCGAGCACGAGGTATTTGATATTTTGTGTTTGATGTATCGTCTTGGATTTCATCCAAGACGATACATCAAACACGAGGTATCCAAACATGGCCAGCGCGAGGAGGAGTCCATAGTAAAAGGAGCTGAGGATCTGGAGGGAGGAAAAGAGGACGAAGGCGATGGCGTGGCGGCGGCGGGTGGTGGCGGAGGTGGACTCGGGTTCGTGGAGCAGGAGGTGCAAGGAGAGGAGGGCAAAAGGCAGCCACTGCGTGGTGAGGAGCTGAGCCTGGGCGAGGTTGGTCAACCGGTACGACGAAAAAGCAAAGGCAATGCCCGCCACCAACCCGGCGCCTGGCGAGCGCGTCAGGTGCAAGGTGAGCAGGAAGACGCCGAGGGCCGACAGCACAAAGGAAAAGAGGAGGGCGATGTTGTAGCCGAGGACTGGGTTGCCCGCGAGCGCCGTGATGGGCAGCGCGAACAGCGCATTACCGAGCAGCAGTTCCGAATAGGCGAGGGTACGCGGGTAGGGGGAAAAGATGTTGGCGTCAAAGAGGTGGAGTGGATCGGCCAGGAGCTGGTGCCCCCCCCAGGCTGTGATCCAGACATTGAGCAGCGCGTCCTGCCTGTCCTCCACGGCCGTGGCGAGGTGGAGCGACAGGGGATAGGTGAGCACCAAGCTCAGGATGCAGAAAACCAGCAGCGCCGCAAGAATTGTTTTGCGCATGATGACTCGACCAGGTCGATTATACCTGCGAAGGGCGAGATCGTCCACTTTGGTGGCGGGTGCCGTCGTATTCGGAGAGCGGGGAGCGGGTATCAGGAACCAGGAATCGGGATTCGACTCGCTTCCCGATACCAGATACCCGATTCCTGACGCCGGCTCCTCTCTTCCGCCCATTCTTGGCGGCCCCCCTTTTTGACGACACGCCTTTTTTCCCGTATTATGGCAGTAGCTAGAAATGTGAGGAGTTTTGACCCGTGCTGGACAAGGTACAACTGGTTGAAGACCGATACGAAGAGCTGAACCAGCTCATGGCGGACCCCGAGACGGTCGCCGACCACATGCTCATGGCAGAGCACGCGCAGGAGCAGTCCGAGATCGAGGAGTTGGTACAAACGTACCGCCACTACCGAAAATTGGAAAAAGAGCTCGCCGACACGCGCGCCCTGATGGAGATGGGCGAGGAAGACGAGATGTACGAGATGGGCCTCGCCGAGGTGGAGCGCATCGAAGCCGAGATGGAAGGGCTGTATGCGCAGATGCGCAAGCTGCTCCTGCCGCGCGACCCCGCCGATGCCAAGAATGTAATCATGGAGATCCGGGCAGGGACAGGCGGCGACGAGGCCGGCCTGTTCGCCGCCGACCTATACCGCATGTACACACGCTACGCCGAAGCGCACCGTTGGAAGACCGGCATTTTGAGCAGCCACGACACCGGCGTCGGTGGGCTCAAAGAGATCATATTCGAGATCGCAGGCAAGGGGGCCTACTCGCGCCTGAAGTACGAGAGCGGTGTGCACCGTGTGCAGCGCGTGCCGGCTACAGAATCGCAGGGCCGCATTCACACGTCCACGGCCACCGTCGCGGTGTTGCCGCAGATCGATGATGTGGAGATCGAGATCGACCCATCGGACCTCGACGTGGACGTCTATATCTCGTCGGGCCCCGGCGGGCAGCACATGCAAAAGAATGCCACCGCGGTGCGCATTGTGCACAAGCCGACGGGCCTGGTCGTGTCGTGCGAGAGCGAGCGCAGCCAGACACAGAACCGGGAGCGGGCCATGTCCATCCTCCGCTCGCGCCTGTACGAGGCCGAGCGCGAGCGGCAGCTCGAGGAGCGTGGCGAGACACGGCGGCTGCAGGTTGGCTCGGGCGAGCGGAGTGAAAAGATCCGGACGTACAACTATCCGCAGAACCGCTTTACCGACCACCGCATCAACCTGACGCTGTACCGGCTGGAAGCGATCGTGAATGGCGACCTGGATGAGATCATTGACGAGCTGGCGACGACGGACGAGGCGGAGCGGCTGCAGAGCTTGGGGGAGTAGGAGACTGGCAGATTGACCTGCCAATCTACCGATGTATTAGGAGCGGCACGTGATCCCGATTGGGACAGCAGTGGAGCAAGCCCGCCTCCAATTGAAAAGTGAAGGCGTCGAGTCGCCACGGCTCGACGCCGAATTGTTGTTGGCACACGTGCTTGGTGCCACGCGTGCCCTCGTGCTCGCCCATCCCGAACGGCGCCTGACGCCCAAAGATCTGACGCACTACCGGGCGCTGGTGGAACGGCGCGCCAGCCGCGAGCCGCTGGCCTACATCGTGGGCCACCGGGAGTTTTACGGCCTCGATTTCGCCGTCGACCAGCGCGTGCTCATTCCCCGCCCTGAGACAGAACTGCTGGTGGAGCGTGCAGTGGCATTCGCACGGCAGGTGCCGGCGCCGCGCATTGCCGACGTGGGCGCCGGCAGTGGGGCGATTGCCGTCACGCTGGCAGTGCAGCTTCCGGCGTCGACGGTGTACGCCGTCGACGCCTCGGCTGGAGCGCTGGAAATGACCGGCGAGAACGCACGGCGCCATGGCGTCACCATCCGGGTGCACTGCCTGCAGGGCTACCTGCTCGAGCCTCTGCCCGAACGCGTGCACTTGATCGTCGCGAACCTTCCGTACGTCACGACGGCAGAGTGGGCGGAGCTGATGCCCGAGATCCGCGACCACGAGCCACGGCAGGCGCTGGACGGTGGGGAGGACGGGCTCGACCTGGTGCGCGGCCTGCTGGCGAGTGCCGGTCCGCGGCTGGAGCCCGGCGGCACGGTGATGTTGGAGATCGGCGCGGAGCAGGGCGAGGCGGCGAGGGCGGCAGCGCATGAGCAGTTTCCCCAGGCACGCGTGCACGTCGAGCAGGATTACGCAGGACTAGACCGCCTGGTGGTGATCGAAACATAACGGCGGAGATCACCTGGCAGTGTGCTGGCACACTGGCTGAGGCAGCGGCGGGATGGTTGACTTGGCGAGCGGTTGTGATATACTGAGCACAACCCGGACGGTCAGCTAGATCGTTTTTCTTCAATTGCATACAGGCCACAGGCGGAGTGGCAAAGGGTGGTGAACCGGATGTTGCGTATATATATGCCCGGTATGAAACGATCGATACCCAGCCCCCTCCTTGTCTTCACTCTCCTATTGGCTATGGGGATTGTGGCGTGTGCAGCCGGTGAGACGCCGGCTGCGCCCGCGAAAACCAGCGCCCTCCGGACAGCAGCTTTTTGCCCCCCCCTGCCTGCGCCGGGTGAGCCCACCCTTCAGATCAACTCGGAGGCAGACCTGCGCGCCCAGGCCCTACACGCCGCCCCCGGCACCACCCTGCTCATCGCCCCGGGCGTCTATGCCATGCAAGGCTTGCTCCACGTCGTCAACGACGGCGTGGGCCTGCGCGGCGCCACAGGCAACCGCGACGACGTGATCCTCGACTTTGGCGGCATGGTCGGCGGCCACTTTGGGATCCTCGTCGAGGGGCACGACGTCACCATTGCCGACCTGACCATCCGCAACGCTGCTGATCACGGCGTGTCGATCCAGGGCACTGACCGGCCAGTCCTCTACAACCTGCACGTGATCGATGTCGGCGACCAACTCATCAAGGTCAATCCGCCCGCCGACGGCAGCAATGGCAGCGACGATGGCCTGCTCGCCTGCTCGCGCCTGGAATACACCACGGCGGCGCCTGACGAGTACACAAATGGCATTAGCGCCCACAATGCCCATGATTGGGTCGTGCGCGACAACGAATGGCGGCGCATCCGCACCCCGGGTGGTGCCCCCGTGCCCACCATCCTCTTCTGGTCCGGCTCGTCGGGCACTGTCGTAGAGCGCAACCGGCTGGTCGACTGCTACCAGGGCATCGCCTTTGGCAATTCGAGCCAGGAGGGCATCAACCACACGGGCGGCATTGTGCGCAATAACCTGATCTATGCCTCGCTGCCCCACGACTCGGTCGTCGAGATGGTGCACGCTACCGGCTGGCTCGTGGCCCACAACACGGCCCTGCTCCTCGATCCGGCGCCGGGCCTGACGTGGGGCATGGAAGCTCGCTTTGACGACACCGAGGGTATCTTGGCCTACAACCTGACCAACCTCGCCGTCATCAACCGCGACGGCGCCAGCGCTACGTTGACCGGGAATGTTACCACCGCCGCTGTGGGCTGGTTCGCCGGCGCCGGTGCGGGCGATCTCCACCTCGCTGCCGGCGCCACAGGCGCGATCGATCAGGCCATGCCGCTTGCCGCCGTGCCCGCCGACGTCGATGGCGACCCGCGCCCCATTGGCCCTGCCCCCGACGTGGGCGCCGACGAATACCGCGTGGTGCCGCCCCCCGCCTATGCCGTCTACCTGCCCCTTGTCCTCAAGACGTGGCCCACCGCCCAACCTACGACCCAACCAACAAACCAACCAACCAGCCGCCTCGACCCGTCCGCCCTCGTCTACCAGGGCGCTTTTCGCCTGCCCGACGTCGCCGGCGCCGACGAGGTTTCTTGGAAATGGGCCAACTGGTCGTCGGCCCTTGCCTACTACCTTGGCGGCGACCCTGGCGGCCCAACCGATGGCTACCCCGGTTCCCTCTTTGGTACCGGGCACGATTGGAACCAGTGGGTGTCCGAAGTGAGCATCCCCGTCCCGATCATCTCCACCGAGAAGGAGCTGGGTGACCTGAACAGTGCGCTGACGCTCCAACCCTTCGCCGATATCCGGGGTGGCCTGTTCGAGCCGATGGAGATGCCGCGTGTCGGCCTGGCCTACCTGCCCCCCCAGGGCGCGCAGGATGCGGACAAGCTCTACTTTGCGTGGGCGCCTCACTTGAACCAGGATGCCTCGGATCCATCACACGGCTGGTGTGACCTGGACCTATCCAACGCGCAGCCGGAAGGCACCTGGCGCATTGGCGACTACCCCAACTATGTCACCGGTGACTACCTCTTTCCCATCCCCGAGGCATGGGCCGATGCCCACACGGAGGGCAGGACCCTGGCCACCGGCCGCTACCGCGACGGCGGGCAAGGTGCGCAGGGACCATCCCTCTTTGCTGTCGCGCCGTGGCTGGCTGGCAATCCACCGGCGCCCGGTATCACACTGCCCGCCACGCCGCTGCTCCTCTACACGGCGGTAACCGACCTCGAGCAGCACACCCTCGACGGCTACCACCACTCGGACGAGTGGACCGGTGCCGCCTGGCTGACGACAGGCGACCTTGCCGCCGTGCTGTTCGTGGGCACCAAGGGTACCGGCGACTGCTGGTATGGCTGCGCCGACGGCACCGTGTGGGAGCCGCCCTACCCTCCCGAGTGCCCCGACGGCAGCGGACGTGGGTGGTGGAGCAGCGGCTTTGTGGGCCGATTCCTCTTCTACGACCCGGCGGACCTGGCTGCCGTCGCCGCCGGGCAGGCAGAAGCGTGGACGCCACAGCCATACGCGACCCTCGACGTCGACCCGTTCCTCTACCATGTCACGTCGGCGCAGCAAAAACACCACCTGGCAGCGGCGAGCTTTGACCCCGAGCGGGGGTTCCTCTATGTCCTCGAGCCGCTCGTCGACGACGACAAGCCGTTGATCCACGTTTGGCGTATAGAAGCACCTCCGGTATCATCTCAATAAAGGGGGGGGAAGTTGGGGTGTGTGCGGTGCCCGCACACACCCCAACCCCCGATTATTGAGCCGATACCATCTCCATCACATGCGATCAACCGGCCGGGCGACAATGCCCGGCATTGTCAGCAGGTCGGCATGCAGATCGCGTGCGGGATGACAGAGGAGTGAGTCAGCCTACAGACAAAACCGATGTCCCTGGTTAAGATTAAAGGTGCAGAGCCGACGGTGGCTGGTGTTTCCGTCGGCTCTGTCGTGTCACCGCCCTTGTCACGGCACGTGGGCACGACACACTCGATTTTTATTAGTAAGGATGAAATAAATTTGACATACAGCGTGCTTGGTGGTATACTAGCGGGCTGTTAGAGGAGGCGGCTCTGGTTCCGCCCAAGGGTTGGACAAGAACTGTGTCAAGGGAGGAAACATGCAAACCGTTACGCTAGAGATTCCGAACATTAGCTGCAATCACTGCGTCATGAGTATCAAGCGCGAAACGGCGACCGTCGACGGCGCCGAGTTTGTCAGTGGCGACGTCAGCGCCAAAAAGGTCGTCGTCCGGGTTGAGGATGACGCGGTGCTCACGGCACTCAAGGAAGCGCTGACCGAAATCGGCTATCCGCCGGCTGGGTAGAGCTTGATGGAAAAGAAGCAGATCAACCTGCCCGTCACCGGCATGACGTGCGCCAACTGCTCGCTCACCATCGAGCGTAACCTGCGACGCCTGGAGGGCGTCGAGGCGGCAGCGGTCAACCTGGCGACGGAAAAGGCATCGGTCGTCTATGATCCTTCGCTCGTCAAGGAGAAGGACTTTTTTGCGTTGATCCGCGACATCGGGTATGATGTTCCGACGGCCAAAGCTGAACTGCCGATCACAGGTATGACGTGCGCCAACTGTGCCATGGCCATCGAGCGCGGCCTGGGCCGGATGGAAGGGGTGGTCGAGGTCAACGTCAACCTGGCCAGTGAGCACGCGAGTGTGCAGTACCTGCCGGGTGTGACCAGCCTGGCGGCCATCCAGCACACCATCCGTGATCTCGGCTACGATGTGATTGTGCCGGGTGAGGGCGAGGTGGCGGAGGATGTGGAGCGGGCCGCGCGCGAGGCCGAGATCCGCGACCAGACGCGCAAGTTCTGGGTGGGCGTGGCCTTTGCACTGCCGCTCTTCCTGCTCAGCATGGGGCGCGACGTGGGGCTGCTCGGCATGTGGGCCCACGCGCCGTGGGTGAACTGGCTCTTTCTGGTCCTGGCCACGCCAGTGCAATTTTATGTCGGCTGGGACTATTACGTAGGGGGGTGGAAAAGCCTGCGCGCCGGGTCGGCCAACATGGACGTGTTGGTCGCCATGGGCTCGTCGGCGGCGTACTTTTACAGTTTAGCAGTGTTGCTATTTCCGGGGATCGGGGGGCACGTCTACTTTGAGACGTCGGCTGCGATCATTACTCTGATCAAGCTGGGCAAGATGCTCGAGGCACGGGCAAAGGGGCGCACGTCAGAGGCGATCAAAAAGCTGATGGGGCTGCGCCCCAAAACCGCGCGCATCGTGCGCGACGGCCAGGAGATCGACGTCCCGATCGAAGCGGTAGTGCTCGGCGACATCGTCCTGGTACGCCCCGGCGAGCGGATCCCGGTAGACGGCGTCGTGGTCGAGGGGCACTCGGCCGTCGACGAGTCGATGCTCACCGGCGAGAGCCTGCCTGTCGACAAGAGGCCGGGCAATGAGGTGGTGGGTGGCACCATCAACAAGCAGGGCCTGCTGCGCTTTGAGGCGACGCGCGTCGGCGCCCAGACAGCCCTGGCACAGATCATCCGCCTGGTAGAAGAAGCCCAGGGCTCCAAGGCGCCCATTCAGCGTCTCGCCGACAGGGTATCGAGCATCTTTGTGCCAGCCGTCATCGGCGCGGCGCTGCTTACCTTTCTTGGGTGGCTGATCGTTGGTGGCGTAGGCTTTACCCAGGCCATGATCTTTATGGTCGCCGTTCTGGTCATCGCCTGTCCCTGTGCGCTGGGCCTGGCGACACCAACGGCGATCATGGTGGGCACCGGGAAGGGGGCCGAGCACGGCATCCTGTTCAAGAACAGTGCTGCTCTGGAGCGCGCCCATGAGCTCGATGTCATCGTGCTCGACAAGACAGGGACCATCACTCACGGCGCGCCTTCGGTCACCGACGTCGTGCCAGCAGGCCTGGTGACGGACGGGGCGAGCTCGTTGGGAGCCGAGTCCTTGCTCCACCTGGCCGCTTCGGCCGAGCGGGGCTCGGAGCATCCGCTGGGTGAGGCCATCGTCCGTGCCGCTATCGACAAAGGGCTCGTGCTGAGCGAGCCGGAGCGGTTCGAAGCGGTCACCGGGCAGGGCATCGTCGCCACGGTCGAGGGACGGCAGGTACTCGTCGGCTCCCGCCGGCTGCTGCAGAGCCACGGTGTGGCGCTTGACGGTCTGGCGGACCCTGCCACGGCGCTAGAGATCGAGGCGAAAACAGCGATGCTCGTCGCCGTCGATGGCCAACCTGCCGGCGTGGTGGCCGTCGCCGACACGGTCAAGGAAGGCTCGGCAGAAGCGATCCGCCGCCTCCAGGCCCTCGGTCTCGAGGTGGTAATGATCACCGGCGACAACGAGCGCACGGCCGAGGAGATTGGCCGCCAGGTCGGCGTCAGCCGTGTCATGGCCGAGGTACTGCCGGGTGAAAAGGCGGACAGGGTGCGCGCGCTGCAGGAAAACGGCCGCGGCTCCGAGCACCGCACGGTCGTAGGCATGGTAGGCGACGGCATCAACGACGCCCCGGCGCTGGCCCAGGCAGACGTCGGCATTGCCATCGGTACTGGCACCGACGTCGCCATCGCTACGGCCGATGTGACGCTGATGAGCGGCGACCTGTCAGGGGTGGCGCGTGCCATCGGCTTGAGCCGGGTCACAATGCGCACGATCAAGCAGAACCTGTTCTGGGCGTTTTTCTACAACGTCATCTTGATCCCGCTCGCGGCCGGCGCCTTTTACCCGGCCTTTGGCCTGCGCCTGCACCCGATCATCGCTGCCGGGGCCATGGCCTTTAGCAGCATATTCGTCGTCAGCAACTCGCTGCGACTCAAAGGATTTACGATTGATGATTGACGATTTACGATTGGGCTCCAGAAGCACAATCGCAGTCAAACCGGCAATCGTAAATCGTAAATCGTAAATCGTAAATCGATAAGGGGAGAGAATGAGCTGGAGACATAGCAGTCTGATTGTTCTGGTCCTGGTCGTACTGCTGGTAGGGGCTTGTGGCCCGATGCCGACCGATTCGGCCACCCCGGCAGAGATCGGCACGCCAACCCAGGCACCAGCGGACGCCGATACGCCGGCACCCGCCACTTTGGCACCGGAAGGGCCAGCGCCCGAGCCAGGCCAAGCCGTCGATCCTGACGACTATCATGTCCTGGGCGAGCCAGCCGCGCCCGTGACCATCGTCGAATACTCTGACTTTCAATGACCGTACTGCGCTAAATACGTCCGTGAGACGTTTCCGCAGATCCTGAGTCAGTATGTCGAGACGGGGCAGGTTCGCTACGAATTCCGGCACTTTCCACTGAGCTTTCACGCGCAGGCGCAAAAGGCGGCAGAGGCAACGGAATGCGCCGGCGTGCAGGGCGCTTTCTGGGAGATGCACGACGTGCTCTTTGAAGCACAGGACAGGTGGGCCAGCAACGAAGGCGCCGTGCAGGTATTCGTCGACATGGCCGGCGAGCTGGGCCTCGACGAGGGCCAGTTCGAGGCGTGCCTCACAGATGGCGAGTTCGCCGACGAGGTGCGGGCCGATCTGGCGGCAGGCCAGGCGGCGGGCATTACCGGCACGCCCGGATTTCTCATCAATGGAGCACTACTGTCAGGCGCACAGCCTTTCAGCGCCTTCCAGCAGCAAATCGACTACTATCTTGCCGGCGGCCAGGCACCGATCATGGAAGTGGCAGCCGATAGTTTCCGCAGCATGGGCGATGCCGATGCCCCTGTGGTCGTCACCGAGTTCTCTGACTATGGGTGCCCTGCGTGTGGCCAGGTAGAGCAGATCGTGATTCCCGAGATGATCGAGCGCTACGTCGACACGGGCATGGTGCGTTTTGTCTACCGCCAGTTCCCGCTCGAGTCGCTCCACCCCAACGCACCCGCAGCATCCAGGGCTGCCTATTGCGCGGGTCAACAGGGTGGCTACTGGGAAATGCACGGTTCGCTCTTTGCCAACAAAGACCAGTGGAACGGCTCCGACGATCCGATCACCCTGTTCGCCCAGTACGCATCAGACCTTGGCCTAAACCCAACCGCTCTGACAGCGTGCATCGACTCGGACGAGGCGAAGGTCTTTGTGCAGAGCGACATGCTCGCCGGCCAGGAGATGGGGGTGAACGCCACGCCCTACTTCTTTGTCGGAGACCTGCCCATTCGCGGTGGTCTGCCAATCGAGCAGCTCGGCCAGGTGATCGAGTACGTTGCCGACGGCGGCCCCCCGCCAAACATCCTGCCCCAGACGCAGGGCGACTGGCGTGTGCAGGGCAACCCAATGGGCGGCACCGCCAACGCCATCACCATCGCCTTCCTGAACTATGCCGACCCCGAGTCGGCCAACCATGTGCTCAAGGTGTGGCCACAGCTAAAAGAGACGTACATTGACCCCGGCCAGCTCGTCTACGTGGTACACCCTCTGTTCGGAGAAGCGGACAGCCCTGCTGCCGAGGCAACTACGGCCGCGTTGTGTGCTGGCAGGCAGGACAGCTTTCTGGCGATGCACACGTTCCTCTTTGAAAATCAGGAAGCGTGGACAGCCGCGACGGACGTCGACAGTACCCTCGTTGAATATGCCGGGTCACTCGGCCTCGACCAAGCTCAGTTCGAGTCGTGCCTGACCTCGGACGAAGCGCGGCTGGAAGCCCGGTCGGGCAACGTCGTCGCCGCGCTTTATGGTGTGCCCGGAAGCCCGGTCTTTCTCTTTAACAATGGCCAGGGCGAGCAGGGCTCGGTCAGTTTTGAGGATTTCCAGACGATCATCGAGTCGATCACAGGTCAGTAGCAGGAAGACTCGGGTGCGCCCTTGCCAGGCGAGGGTGCACCCGGCTATCAAAGTGGGTAAATGCCCGGTTTGATGGGGCACAGGAGGCAATAAAGCAGAGTGGTTGTGGCAATAAAGCGATTATGGCTGGCGCTTTTTTTGTGCCTGGGATCTCTGGTCTTGCCTGTGGCAGGCGCGCAAGATTCCCCGATCCTGGAAACACTCGAAATCTCGATCTGGCCCGAGTACGACCGGCCGGGCGCCCTGGTGATCTATCGTGGACAGTTCGACGCGGCTGTCACCTACCCATTGCCCGTCGAACTCGCCATCCCGGCAAAAGCTGGCTCACCCCATGCGGTGGCGTACATTGGCGAGGATGGGGGCCGGTTTAATCTGCAGCACACCACCCGCATCGAAGGCGATCTTTTGATCGTCGCTTTCGATCTACCAACTCCCAGCTTTCAGCTCGAATACTATGACGATCTGCCGGTTTCGGACGCCGGTGCACGCGAGTACTCCTTTACCTACACGGCCGACTATGCGCTCCGCGCCCTGCTGATCGAGGTCCAGGAGCCACCGCTTGCTCAAGATTTTCAGCTAGAACCTGCTGCCAACTCGTCCTCTGTTGCGGGTGACGGTCTGCGCTACCACGTCTCTCAGGCTGGCAGCCTGGAGCAGGGTGAGAGGCAGAGATGGACTTTCCACTACACCAAAGAAGACGATCGTCTCACGGTCGCTTTCTTCCAGCAGCCAACGCCCGCACCGGCTCCCACGCAGCCTGCCGCTGTACCCGAGAGCAGCTCCACTGTTGCCATCTTTGTCGTTGCCTTTGTCGCGCTCCTCGGCGTGGGGGTGGCCGCTTACTGGCTGGGCCAGCGCACGCAGTCTCCTGCATCGCGCAAGACACCCGCCCCGGTAGAGCCGGCGCGCCGCAAGCGCGACCGCCAAGCTTACTACTGCCACAAGTGTGGCGCCGAAATCCGCGACGATTCCCACTTTTGCCACCGTTGTGGCGCGGCGGTGCGTCGCGAGTAACAGGATATCAGGAGGAAATGTGTCTTCGACAGCCAAGTTTTTCGTCGGCGGAGCCGTGGTCGTCGCCGTCATTGCCGTGTTGATCGCCACCAGCTTTTCCGGCTCCACGAGCGATTACTTAACCATCGCCCAGATCAAGGCCCTCGGCCCCGATCAGGCCCGCGACTCGCGCGTGGCAGGGGCCATCGTGCCCGACTCGGTGCAATGGAGCACGCGCGACATGCACCTGACATTCGCCATCGAGGATGACACGGGCCAGCTCGCCATCTCGTACCACGGGCCACAGCCGGACATGTTGGTCGACGCCGTAGAGGCCGTGGCCATCGGTCGCTACGACCCCGACGTACATGTATTCGAAGCGGACGAGCTGTTGATGAAGTGCCCGTCCAAGTACGAGGCGGAGGAATAAGCATTGATCCTTGCTGATATCGGATATGGGACGTTGGTCCTGACCATGGCGGTGGGGCTCTGGTCGGCGTTTGCCGCCCTCGTCGGGGCAGCTCGCCGCCGGCCCGAGATGGTCGCCAGCGCCCGCAACGCACTGTTCGTCACAGCCGGCCTGTCTACGCTGGCGTCGGCTATTTTGTTAGCGCTGCTTTTCACACACGAGTTTCAGGTGCGCTACGTCTATGAGCACGTCAGCACCTACCTGGCTGCCCCCTATGTCCTGTCTGCCTTCTGGGCAGGCCTGGAGGGCTCGCAACTGCTGTGGCTGTGGATGCTCACCCTCTTTAGCGCCCTGCTCCTGCTCCGGCCGCCCACCTGGGATCGAGAGCTGCGGCCCTACGCCATGGTGATCCTGGCCATCACGCAGTCCTTTTTCGCGTTGCTCCTCGTGACGCTCACCAACCCGTTCGAGCTGATGCCCACGACCCCGGCCGAGGGCATCAGTCTGAACCCGCTGCTCCAGAACTTTTGGATGATCATCCACCCGCCCATCATCTTTGCCGCCTATGCGCTGTGGACCATTCCGTTTGCCTATGCCTTTGCCGCCCTGGTCACCGGCCGCCTCGACGCCACATGGCTGTCCGGCTCGCGCCGCTGGACACTGGCGGCGTGGGCGTCGCTCGGCATCGGCATCCTCGTCGGAGCCTGGTGGGCCTACCTGGAGCTGGGCTGGGGCGGCTACTGGGGATGGGACCCTGTGGAGAACTCGTCGCTCATCCCGTGGCTCGTCAGCACGGCATTTGTTCACTCGGCAATCATCCAACAGCGGCGCGACATGTTCCGTGGATGGAACATCTTGCTCGCCATGGTCACCTTTGTGCTGACCGTGTTTGCCACCTTTGTCACCCGTTCGGGCCTGATCCAGTCGGTGCACGCCTTTGCCCAGTCGCCCATCGGCTACTACTACCTGGGCTACATGCTCGTCGTCCTTGTCGCCACCGTCGGGCTGATGCTTGCCCGCAGGCGAGAGATGGAGGGCGAAGGCCAGCTCGGCGATCTGCTGTCGCGCGAGTTTGTCTTTCTCCTCACCAACTTGCTCTTTCTCGGCTCGGCAGCAGCCGTGCTCCTCGGCACGTTGTGGCCCACCTTCACAGAGGCGGTGCGCGATGTGCCCACCAGCCTGGGACCCGAGAACTATAACCGCTTCATGGGCCCGCTGGGCTTGATTCTCACCGTGCTCATCGGCGTCTGCCCGCTGGTCGACTGGCGGCACATCGAAGCCGAGCGCCTGCTGCGCAACATGTGGGTGCAGGCGGTCGTCGCCGCCGTCACGGCTGTCGTCCTGCTCCTCCTCGGCGTCAGCGAGATGTGGGCCGTGATCTCTTTTGCCGTCGTCGCTTTTGTCGCTGCCACCATCGTGTTGCAGTTCGTCCAGGGCGCCGCGGCGCGTATGCGCACCACCGGCGAGAACCCTTTCACTGCCCTTGCCCGCGCCATCGGCAAGAACCGCCGCCGCTACGGTGGGCAGATCATCCACTTTTCTATCCTGCTCATCGTCGCCGGCATCACCGGCTCGCAGGCGTACCAGACCGAGGTCCAGGTCGCCCTGGCGCAGGGTGAGGAAGTAGAAGTGGGTGGCTACACGATTGCCTACGAGGACTATACCTACCGGCGCATTGAGGAAGAGGGGAACAAGGTGCTGAACCAGGCAGTGGTTGACGTCTACCGCGACGACCGCCTGGTCGCCACCATGCGCCCCGAGCGCAACCTGCACAGCAATGTGCAGGGCGCCGTCAGCGAGGTCGCCCTCCGCTCCAACCTGAAGGAGGACCTGTACGTGGTGCTCTCCAGCTTGGAGCCAGACGGCCTGGCCGCTTTCCAGGTGCTGATCACCCCCCTCGTCGTATGGCTCTGGATCGGCGGCGTGGTGCTCCTCGTGGGTACCTTGATCGCTGCCTGGCCCACCTCGAGTGCCCGATCTACGGGATACCCGGGACAGCAGCAAGAGGAGAGTTAGGACCATGGCGATCGTTGTGTTAGCACTCCTGTTCGTCGTCGCTGCTGCTGTCATCGTCTATCCGCTCCTCTCGCGACAGGCATCCATCGCAGCGACGGCGGGAGTGACAGATCGCGACATCGAAAGAGCGGTGCGCCGGCTGCGCGCGGCACGCGGGGGCGATCTCGAATGTCCCACCTGCGGCCGTGCCTACAGGGTAGGAGACCGTTTTTGCGTCAAATGCGGTGCGGACCTGCCTGCCGGCAGCCCGGCTGCTACGCCGTCGCCGGCAGCGACCATCTGCCCCCAGTGTGGCACGGCGCTGCGCCCTGGCGACGTCTTTTGCAGCAAATGCGGCCATCGAGTGGCCGCCGGGGAGGAAAGCTGATGTGCTCTTTATCGTACAGGGCAGTCATCGCCGCACTGGCCCTGCTCGCACTCTTGCTTGTCGCCCCTCATGTCACTGCGCAGGGCTCTGGTGCGATCGAAGGGCAGGTGGTGAACGGCACCCAGGGCGGCCCTGCCATCGACGCGGGCATCTCTGTCACACTCCACGTCTTTCAGGGTGGCGCCGAGATCGACACTCAAGAGACAACGACCGGCCCCGGTGGCGCCTTCCGTTTTGAGGGCCTCGACACCGACCTCACGCTCGAATACTGGATCGAGGCCACGTACCAGGATGTGACCTACACCGCCCAGGAGCCCTATCTCTTTGCCGAGGGCGAGACGACACTCCAGGCTGTGGCAAACGTCTTTGAAACCACTGACGCTGACGCGGCGATCCGCATCAGCTCGGTACACATGATCGCCGAGTCGTTTGGCCAGGCGCTGCGCGTGACGGAAATCCACCTGCTGTCCAACACCGGCGACCGCGCATTTGTCGGTCAGCCTGGTGAGGGCGGTACCCGCTTCACCCTCTCGATCCCGCTTCCGGAAGGCGCCGTCGGCATTTCCTTTGACGAAGGCATGGCGGAGGATCGTTTCGTGCAGGTGGAAGGCGGCCTGCTGGACACCGACCCGGTGGCACCGGGGCAATCTACCAGCATGGTTTTCTTTTCTTACCACCTGATGGTTGCCGGCGACCGAGTCCAGATCGATCGCGCGTTCGACTACCCGGTAGATACCCTCAACGTCCTCGTCGTCCAGCCCGGGCTTGGGCTCGAGAGCGAGCAACTGGAAGCGTTGGGGCTGCAATCGATCCAGGGACGCCAGTACGACATGTACGAGATCCGCGGCCTGCCCGCCGGTACGGCACTCTCAATGGACCTGATCCCCGTTGCCGGCGCCGAGGCTGCACCGGCTACATCTGGGGGCGAGCCGGCTGCGCCCGCTTCCAGCGGTGGCCCGTCAGATAGCACCCAGGAGGCGCTGCGCTGGATCGGCTTTGCCCTGTCGCTGGCGGCAGTGGCCGCTGCCTTTATCTATCCCAGCGTGGCGCGACGCCGGGTGCCCGCCCGCGCACCTGCCACGGACCTGAGTGCCAACCCACGCACCCGCGCCCTCCTTCAGGATCTGGCAAGCCTGGAAGACGCCCGCGACGCGGGCACCATCGTCGACGACGAATATGCGCGCGAGCGTGACAGGCTCTACACCGCACTCAAGTCGCAGCCCCACGGCCGGGGGCCGCGCGCATGACGGCTGCCCCACCTGCCGTCGAAGCCAAAAAGCTGACCAAGGCGTTTGGCCACCACGCCGCGCTGCGCGGCGTCGACCTGGCGCTGGCGGAAGGTGAATTCCTGGCGCTTTTTGGCCCGAACGGCGCCGGCAAGACGACGCTGATGCGCATCGTCGCCACGCTGACCCGCCCGACTGGGGGCAGCGTGCGGCTGTGGGGCAAGGAAATTGGCAAGGGCGCCACATCGCTGCGGCGCGATATCGGCCTTATCTCCCACGACCCGCTCCTGTACGGCGACCTGACCGCTGAGGAGAATCTGCGCTTCTTTGCGCGCATGTACGACGTGCCGGAGAACAGACGGATCGACGAGGCGCGTGTCGCGGCCGTGCTCGACCAGGTCGGCCTCACCGCTCGCCGCCGCGACCCCGTGCGCACCTTCTCGCGCGGCATGGTGCAGCGACTGTCGATCGCGCGTGCCATCCTGCACGATCCGCGCCTCCTCCTCCTCGACGAGCCCTACACCGGCCTCGATCTGCAGGCGGCTGACATGCTGCGCGGCTTTCTCCAGGATCTTGCCACCACCAACCGCACCGTCATTCTTACAACACACAGCCTGGAGCAGGGCCTCGAGGTGTGTGACCGTGCCGCCATCCTGGCCCGCGGGCGCATTGCGTGGATGGGCGACCGCGCCAGCGTCAACCTAGAAACGATGAAAGAGATCTATCGCGACGTGACGAGGGGCGCATGACCTACCTACGCAAAGTGTCCGCCATCATCTGGAAGGACATCGTCGCCGAGCTGCGCACCAAAGAGATGTTCAGCGCCATGTTTGTCTTTTCGGTGCTCGTCATCGTCATCTTTGTCTTTGCATTCGAGTTCCGCGTGACCGGCGCCGAACGCGTGCGCGAGGTAGCGCCCGGCACTCTGTGGGTGGCGTTCGCCTTTGCCGGCGTGCTCGGCCTGAACCGCGCCTTTGCGCTCGAGAAGGACCGCGGCTGCCTGGAGGGCCTGCTGCTGGCGCCCGTCGACCACACGGCCATCTATTTCGGCAAACTGGCGTCGACGGTGCTCTTTATGCTCATCGTCGAGGCGGTGACGCTGTTCGTGTTCACCGTTTTTCTCGGCGTCAACCTGTTTAATCCGGTGCTGCTGATCGTCGTCGTGCTCGGCACGCTCGGCTTTGCCGGGGTGGGCACCATCCTGTCGGCCATGACGGCCCAGACGCGCGCGAGAGAAGTGCTGCTGCCGATCCTGCTCCTGCCTGTCGTCGCGCCGGTGCTGATCTTTGCCGTCAAGGCCACCGCCGGCATCCTCGACGGGCTGCCGCTGGCGGACCTGGCGGTGTGGCTGCGGCTGCTCGTCGCGTTCGATGTCATCTATCCCGCCGTCGCCTTTATGGTGTTCGATTACGTGGTGAAGGAATAACGATGACACAGAAACGAAACATGCCTCTGCTGGCCCTCACCGTGCTGAGCGGCCTCCTGGTGCTCGTCGCCCTCTATCTGGCGCTCCTCGGCGCGCCAGATGCCAATCTGCGCAGCGAGACAGGGCGCTATGCACAGCGCATCATCTACTTTCATATCGCCACCGCATGGGTCGGCTTTCTCGCCTTTTTCGTCACCTTTGTCGGCGGCGTCGGCTACCTGCGCACCCAGCGCCGCATCTGGGACATCCTCGCACTGGCGTCGGCCGAGATCGGCACCGTCTTTATGCTCGGGGTCCTCGTCAGCGGCTCGATCTGGGCCAAACCCGCCTGGGGCGTGTGGTGGGTGTGGGACGAGCGACTGACCATCTCGCTCATCCAGTTCCTCGTCTACCTCGGCTACCTGATGCTGCGCAGCACCGTCGAGGACCCGGCACGCCGCGCGCGCTTTGCCGCCGTGTATGGCATCGTCGCCTTTATCTCGGTGCCGATCAACTTTATCGCCATCCGCCTGTGGCGCACCCAGCACCCGCTCATGTTCGGCACGGAATCGGGCGGCCTGGCGCCGGAGATGATGTTCGCGTTCTTTTTCTGCCTGATCACCTTTACGATCTGGTATGTCACCCTGATGTGGCATCGCATCCGCCTGGAGCAGTTGCGCGACGACGTCGCGGCGATCAAAGAGCGGATTCTTGGATAGGAGGAGAGCATGGCTTATCTCGCCGCCGCGTATGCGGTCTTGTGGGCAATTTCCTTCGGACTCGTGATCAGCATGGTCCTGCGCCAGCACCAGTTGCGCGAGGAGCTCGACGCGCTGCGCTTGATGGTCGACGACGAGCCTGGTATCGATCGCTAGTTTGATGGAGACCGAAACCATTACGTTGCCGCTGGCCTTCCTGGCCGGGCTGCTTTCGTTCGTCTCGCCGTGCGTGCTGCCGCTGGTGCCCGCCTACATGGGCTACCTCGGCGGCACGGCCGTGGCGTCGGGGGAGGAGGGGAACACGTGGCGCACCTTCGTGCACGCCCTCCTTTTTGTCGTCGGATTTGCCCTCATTTTTATCCTGCTCGGCGCTTCGGCCACCTTTATCGGGCGATTGCTGCGCGACTATGCGCTCCTGCTGCAGCGAGTTGGCGGCGCGCTGCTCGTCGTGTTTGGCATGCGCTTGATGGCCATTGGCTGGAACCGCGACCGCTGGATCGCCGCCGCCACCCTCACGGGCCTCGCCACCCTGCTGCTCAGCAGCAACACACTCTTCGGCCGGCTCGAAGAGGGCGTGCTCATGGCCGCCGTAATTCTGGCTGGCGCCGGGTTCGCCACGCCGGTACAGGCCGGCCTGGCCATGCTCGCCGGCTTGCTCAACTTTTTATCGAGCTATGACGCGACAGTGCCCAAGCTCGTCGCCAGCCTGCTCATCGCCCTGTCCGCCTACTTTATGAATCAGGCCGAGTTCTTTTACTCTGAGAAAAAAATCGAGATCCAGCACACAGGCAGAGCCGAGTCGAGATCGGGCGCTGGTGGCTACTGGCGCTCACTCCTCTTTGGCTTTGTATTCGCCGCCGGCTGGACACCGTGCGTCGGGCCGATCCTGGCGGGCATCCTGTTCGTCGCCAGCCAGCTCAACACCGTCGGCCAGGGCATCCTGCTCCTGACCGCCTACTCCCTTGGCCTCGGCATCCCCTTCCTGGTTGTCGGCCTCGCCTTTGGCCCCCTGTCGCGCTGGCTGCGCCGCGCCAACCGCTATCTTGGCCTCGTCTCCATCGTCAGCGGCGTGCTCCTCATCCTCATGGGCGTCCTGATCTTTACCGACAGCCTGAGCTTTTTGGCTCAGTATGGAACGTTTCTGGATATAGAACTATGAAAAGAAACCGCTACCTGGACGATCTTTTACCGTAGGCTGGATAAGGAAGTGTACCGTTGGAACCAGAACAGACCACACCGCGTGTCACCAGGCAGCCCGTCACCGGCCGCACCCGTGATTTTGTGATATTTGCCGATAGGGCCATCTGGCAACTCGCCACCCACTGGCTCTTCCTGGCGAATCTCTTCTGGGGCCTGTACGTCGGCCTACCCTTCCTGGCACCGGTCCTGATGAACGCCGGGTTCGAGACCCCGGCCAAGGCGATCTATCTCCTCTACCGCCCCGCCTGCCACCAGCGCCCCGAGCGCTCCTACTTTCTCAACGGCCCTCAGGCCGTCTACACCCTTGAGGAGCTGGACGCGGCAGGCGTCGACATCGGCGTCTTTTCCCGCGATATCGGCAACGAGCAGGTGGGCTGGAAAGTGGCCTTTTGCCAGCGTGACGTTGCAATTTATGGCACCATGTTCCTCGCCGGCCTCGCCTATGGCCTGGTGCGCCACCGGCTGGGCGGCTGGAAGATGCGCTTCCGCTACTTTCTTCTGTGGCTGGTGCCCATGGGCCTCGATGGGGCGATCCAGCTTGTCACACCTTACGAGAGCACCTGGCTGGCACGAAGCATCACCGGGGCACTCTTTGGCTTTGGCGCCGTCGTGTTCGCCTACCCCTATCTCCAAGAATCCTTTACCGACATGCGCCACATCCTCGACCGCAAGCTGGCCCCGCGCACGCCGCCCGGCAAGGCCGAATGAACCGGCGGCCGCGTTCCTCCTGCTCACGACAGCGATCATGATAGACCTGGAAACACTCCTGCGCGTGCCACACGTGGACCCGTGGATCGGGTTCGGCCCTTCCCCTGATGGCTGTGAAGTGGCCTTTAGCCACAATCAGAGCGGCCAGTGGGAGATCTATGCCGCCTCCCTGGTGGAGGCACGTACGATGCGCCGGCTCAGCATGGGACCCGGGGCCCACTTTGGCCCACAGTGGGCGCCTGCCGGCGACCGCCTCGCCTGGGTGGTCGACATCGACGGCGGCGAGGTGTTTGACGTCGAGGTGCACGACGTGCCTGCCGGAGAAACGGTCAACATCACCCCTGGCACACCCGACTCGATCCAGCCTGAGATCGATTGGTCACCTGATGGTGGTGAGATCGCCTTTGCCTCTGACCGCGGCGGCAGCTTTGATACGTACGCCATGCCGTCAAGCGGCGGTGTGGCACGATGTGTGTGGGCCAGCCCGCGCCCACACTGGGGCGCCCGCTGGTCGCCCAACGGGCGCCATCTGGCTGTCGTCGTCGAGGCAGGGGGACAGGATACGGCGATCTATGTCACCGGCATCGCAGGGGGCGACGCCCAGCCCATCGGGCATGGAAACGAGCCGATCCCCGCCTGTGACCCGGCCTGGTCGCCAAACGGCAAGCGCCTGGCTTTTTCATCGAACGCAGGCGAGCGGCACCGGATCGGAATCTATGACCTGGCGAGCGGCACCATCGAGTGGCTGACAGGCGAGGACACGGATGCGAACCAGGCCGACTGGGCGCCAGACGGGCGCACACTGGCCTACGTCGTTTCGCACGGTGCGCTCACCGAGATCGCCCTCCTGGATCTTTTCTCACGGCGCGTCCGCACGTTCCAGGTAGCCCCTGGCGTCCACCACCGGCCGCGGTTCACCGGCGACCGGCACGTCGTGTTCGCCTTTGACAACCCGGCCCATCCCGCCGATCTGTGGCTCCTCGACATTGTGAGCGGCGATCTAGGCCAGGTCACGCACTCGCTGCCTGAAGAATTGCAGGGTGTTCCGTGGGCCATGCCAGACGTCGTCAGCTATCCGAGCCTTGATGGCACCGAGGTGCCGGCCCTCCTCTACAGGCCGCCGCAGCCGGGCGTAGAGGCACCGCCTGCCGTCATAACCATCCACGGGGGCCCCAACTGGCTCACCCAGGTGACGTGGGACCCTGTCGTGCAACATATGGTCTCGCGTGGCTGGGCTGTCCTGGCGCCCAACTATCGCGGCTCGACAGGTTATGGCCGCGCCTGGCAGATCGCCAACCGGTTCGACCTGGGCGGCGGCGACACGCGCGATGTCGTCGCGGGGGCCGACTATTTGGTGCGCGAGGGCCTTGCCGATCCGCAGCGCATCGCCCTCACCGGGCGCAGTTGGGGAGGGTACCTGACCATGACCAGCATGACAGCCTACCCCGGCCGCTGGGCAGCCGGCTCGGCCGTCGTCCCCTTTCTCAACTGGTTCACCGGCCACGCCAACTCGCGCGCGGACTTGCAACACTGGGACCTGGAGAATTTCGGCCACCCAGAGCGTGACCGCGATCTCTACTACGAGCGCTCGCCCTTCTTTTTTCTCGACAATGTCACCGCCCCCGTGCAGCTTATCTGCGGTGCCCACGATCCACGCTGCCCTGCAAGCGAATCGATCCAGGCGCGCGACGCCCTCATCGCCCGGGGCAAGCCCTGTGAGCTCGTGCTGTATGAGGACGAGGGGCATTCATTTCTGAAAACAGAAAATGTCGTCGACGCGGAGCGCCGCCGCATTTCCTTTCTTGCCGACGCACTGGAATAGAGCAAGCCAGGGGCTTGACGAGGCGTGCGCAGTTTGGCAGTGGCTCCGACATGTGTTAAAATGGGCGCCGTGATCGCTAGCACTGCCTGGCACGACGTGCCGGGCGAGGATAGAGTCCGATGGCACGCATCGTCTTTATGGGAACACCCGAGTTCGCCGTGCCGACGCTGGAAGCGCTCGCAGAGGAGCACCAGGTCACCGGCGCCGTCACTCAGCCAGATCGTCCTGCCGGCAGGGGCCGCGAGTGCAAACCGCCGCCCGTGAAGGAAGCAGCGCAGCGACTGGGGATCGAGGTTTTGCAGCCCAGGTCGCTGCGCCCGCCAGACGTGGTGGCCCACCTGGTTGCATGGCAACCGGACGTCATTGTCGTCGCTGCATTTGGGCAGATCCTGCCGCCTGATATTCTCGACCTGCCGCCACACGGCTGCCTGAATGTGCATGCCTCGCTATTGCCGCGCTACCGTGGGCCAGCGCCGATCAGCGCGGCGATCCTCGCAGGCGACGACGTAACAGGCGTGACGATCATGCTCATGGACGCAGGTATCGATACAGGGCCGATCCTTTCGCAAGCGCGGCAGCCGATCGGACCGAAGGAGACGACTGGCTCGCTCACCATCTCATTGGCACATCTTGGCGCCCGGCTCCTGACCGGGACACTGCCCGCCTGGATCGCAGGCCAAGCCGAGGCGCGGGTCCAGGAGGAGGCATCGGCGACCTACTGCCACGTGCTCACCAAAGAGGATGGTGAGATCGACTGGTCTGCCCCTGCCGCCTTGATCGACCGCCAGGTGCGTGCCACCGCCCCGTGGCCCGGCGCATACACCACGTGGCAGGGCCGGCGCCTCAAAGTGCTCCGCGCCTGCCCCCGCCCCGACTGGCGCGGCGACACCGTGCCAGGACAGGTGGTCGAGCTCGAACCTGGTATCGGCGTCGTTGCAGGCGAGGGTGCGCTCGAGCTGCTTGAGGTCCAGCTCGCCGGCAAAAAACCGATGGATATCGCACTGTTTACGCACGGACAACGCGAATTCGTCGGAAGCATGTTGGGTCAGCCGGAGGCCTGAGCTTGACGAAATCGTTCGATTCGCGTACAATAAATATTCGATGCTTGTGCACTTGTTGCATACAAGCACACATGGCCGTAAGGACTGGATGTGTTTGAGAATCTGTCGGACAAACTACAGGGCGTATTTGACAAGCTCTCGAACCGCGGCAAGCTGACGGAAGCCGACGTCGACGCCGCGATGCGCGAGGTGCGCCTCGCGCTGCTCGAAGCGGACGTCAACTTCAAGGTCGTCAAGGACCTGATCGCCCGGGTGCGCGAGCGGGCCGTCGGGGCCGAGGTGATGCGCAGCCTGACACCGGCGCAGCAGGTGGTCAAGATCGTGCACGAAGAGCTGATCGCCACACTCGGCGCCGCCGATCACCTCAACCTGTCGGGCCCCGCGCCCCACGTGGTAATGCTCGTCGGCCTGCAGGGCTCGGGCAAGACGACCATGGCGGCCAAGCTGGCGCTGAATTTGCGCAAGAATGGCCAGCGCCCGCTGATGGTCGCCGCCGACACCTATCGCCCTGCGGCGGTCACCCAGCTCGAAATCCTGGGCAAGCAGCTCGACATTCCAGTCCACTCCGAGGGCACCAAGGTGCCACCGCCGTCGATCTGCACCAACGCGCTCAAGCGCGCACGCGAGGCGGCCTACACCGTCGTCATCATGGACACGGCAGGGCGCCTGCACATCAATGACCAGATGATGCACGAGCTGGAGCAGATTAAGGCCAAAACGACGCCACAGGAAGTGCTCTTGGTCGTCGACTCGATGACAGGCCAGGATGCTGTGCGTGTCGCCGACGAGTTCAACAAGCGAGTCGGCATCACAGGCTTGATCCTGACCAAGGTAGATGGTGACGCCCGTGGCGGTGCCGCCATCTCGGTGCGGTCGGTGACAGGCGTGCCCATCAAGTTCCTGGGCACCGGTGAAAAGCCAGACGCACTGGAAGTGTTCCATCCCGATCGCCTGGCGGGACGCATCCTGGGCATGGGTGACGTCCTGACTGCCATTGAAAAGGCACAGGAAGTGATGGACCAGGACCAGGCGATAAAGATGGGCCAGCGCCTGGTAAAGGGCGAATTCAACCTGGAAGACTTTCGCGATCAGCTCCAGCAGATCAAAAAGATGGGGCCGATCGGCCAGTTATTGGACATGATCCCGGGCATGTCGCAGTTGACGAGCGATCTCTCGCCAGACGTGACCGATCAGCAGATGAAAGTAATCGAGGCGGTGATCAACTCGATGACGATTGAGGAGCGCCGCAATCCGCGCATCATCAACGCCAGCCGCAAGCGCCGCATCGCACGCGGCTCGGGCACGACGGTGACCGAGATCAACGACCTGCTCACTCAATTCCGCCAGATGCAAAAGATGATGAAGCAACTAACTGGCGGCGGCAAGCGGGGCCGTGGTATGCGCGGTCTGATGGGTATGCTGGGTGGCATGAAGTAGGGCCTGTCCTGCATTGACTACAACATCACGACGAGCCAGACGAGAAGGAGGTAGGGAATAAAATATGGTAAAAATTCGACTGCGCCGCACCGGCGCGAAGAAGCAACCACACTATCGCGTGGTGGTCACCGATTCCAAGGCACCGCGCGACGGGAGATTTATCGAGACGATTGGACACTACAATCCGCGCACAGACCCGCCGACGGTAGAGATTGACGCCGCGCGCGCTCTCTACTGGCTGAGTGTTGGCGCCCAGCCGAGCGCTGCTGTCAAGCGGTTGCTCGACCGCGAGAACATCATGGCACAGGTGGGCGCGGTGCGCAAGGGAGAAGTGTCGATCCAGGAGCTGGCGGCCGAGTTCCGCCAGGCCCAGGTCGAAGAGGAAGCAGGCGCTGCCGCGATACTGGAGCCCGCGTTCCTGGGCCGGGAAGAAGCCGAACCAGAAGAACCGGCACCTGCTGAAGAGCAGATGCCCGCCGAACCAGGCGCTATCACTCTGGCTGCCGAGGCCGAGGAAGTGACAGTCGACGTTGCCGAGTTGGAAGAAGAAGCCATCCCGGTAGAACTCGACGAAGAGGACTACGAAGAGGACGAGGACTACGACGAGGACGACGAAGAGGACGAGGACGACGAAGAGGACGACGAAGAGGACGACGACTAGGGCGAGACAGAGACCGAAGAAACAGAAACGTCCTGAGATTCACTCTACGACATCGGATAGCTTGGGACCGGTCTAACCTGAAACGAGACTAGAAAGAGAGGCAAAACATGAACCTGAAGGAATTGATCGAGTACATGGCTAAAGCACTGGTCGATGATCCCGACCAGGTGTACGTCGAAGAGATCGAAGGGACGAGCGCAACCATCTACGAACTGCGCGTGTCTCCCGACGATATGGGCCGCGTCATCGGTAAGCAGGGACGTGTGGCCAACGCCATGCGGACGCTTCTGCGCGCCGCTGCTGCGCGCCAGGGCCGGCGTGTTACTCTGGAGATCGTTTAGTGCCAGCGGCTGACAAACCGTTAGCCGAGAAACAGTCAACCGGTCCAACCTCGATATCACGGGGGCGAACCCCAGTATCCTCGAGGCAGGCACCGGAAACAGATTACGAACGAGGCTCAGAGGCGAGCACAGAGACCTCTGAGCCTCGTTTTTTAGCAGTGGGCCAGGTGATCGGTGTCCACGGTATCCGCGGCGAGATCAAGGTCGATCTTCTCACCGACGATCCGGATTGCTTTCAGACGCTACGCCACGTTCTGATCGGTGTCATGGACCAGGAGCCTATTCCATGGCCGCTAGAAGGCTATCGCCTGCACAAAGGGCGCGCTCTTCTAAAGCTCGGGGGGTGTGACGATCGTACCTGTGCCGAGACGATGCGCGGCCAACTGGTACAGATCCCAATAGAAGAAACTGCACCGCTCAAGGACGACGAGTACTATGAGCACCAGATCGTCGACCTGGAAGTGTGGACGAGTGGCGGCGAGCAGCTCGGCTCGGTAGTCGAGATCCTGTACACCGGGGCCAATGAAGTGTACATAGTCCAGACGGATGGCGGCTCCGAGATGCTCATCCCCGCTATCGACTCGGTAGTGCGCTCGATCGACCTGGAAGCCGGACGCATCGTGGTAGATCTGATGGAAGGGCTGATTTAGCGGGCGTCCCATCGCCATCGGGAATGTGCCACTGTCATGGCTGTCTAGAGGAGAGGCTATGGCCAGGGACGATCTGGGCTACTGGGTTGGCTTTAGCAGGGTTTCGGGCATCGGTGCTACCAGGCTGCGCACCTTGCTCGACTACTTTGGCGATGTGGCGACTGCCTGGTCGGCACCGGCCTTCAGCCTGCAGCAAGCCGGCCTCGACCGCCGGTCATTGGCCAACCTGCTCAAGGCACGCGAGCAGCTCGACCTCGAGGCCGAGCTGGCGCGGCTGGAGCACGCAGGGGTGCACGTACTCATCTGGGACGAGCCCGAGTACCCTGCAAACTTGCGCCACGTATACAATGCCCCGCCCGTGCTCTATGTGCGAGGCACCCTGCAAGAGCGAGACGAGTGGGCAGTGGCGGTCGTCGGCACGCGGCGCGCCTCGGCGTATGGCAAGGAAGTAGCGCGCTTCCTCTCGGCCGGGTTGGCCAAAGCAGGTGTGACGGTGGTCAGTGGCCTGGCACGCGGCATCGACACGGTGGCGCACCTGGGCGCATTGGAGGCAGGTGGGCGCACCATCGCCGTCCTCGGCTCGGGGCTCGACATTATTTACCCCGCCGAAAACCGCCGCCTCGCCCACCGGATCGTGGGGGCGGACCCTGGTATCCCCGGGGCGGACCCCAGTATCTCTGGGGCGGACCCTGGCACCCCAGGAGTGGGCGCACTTGTGAGTGAGTACCCCCTCAGTACCCAGCCCGAAGCACACAACTTTCCACCGCGTAACCGGATCGTCAGCGGCCTGAGCCTGGGCACCGTCGTGGTGGAGGCAGGTGCGTCGAGTGGTGCATTGATCACGGCCGACTTTGGTGCCGAGCAGGGGCGCGAAGTATTCGCCGTGCCCGGTCCCATCTTTGCCCGCACGAGCGAGGGCACCAACAATCTGATCCAGCAGGGCGCCAAGCTGGTGCGCAACGTGACCGACATCCTTGAGGAGCTGAACCTGACCATGGTCAGCGAGCAGGCCAAGGCGCGCACCGTCCTGCCCGAGAACCCCACCGAAGCGCTTTTGCTCGAGCACCTGTCGGCCGATCCCGTGCACGTCGACGCCCTCGGCCGCTCGGTTAGCCTGCCCATCGCCGAGGTTACAAGCACCCTCGCCCTGATGGAGCTAAAAGGCATGGTCCGCCAGGTGGGTGGCATGAGCTACGTAATTGCCCGCGAGGGCGGTGTTGACTATACCATCGACTGACCCCCTCCATCCATGACTCGATCCCTACGGGAGGCGATCTTGACTAAAGACCTGTATGCAGTGATCATGGCCGGTGGCATTGGCTCGCGGCTCTGGCCACGCAGCCGCGGGGCCACGCCCAAGCAGTTCCTCGACCTCATCGGCGAGCGCACGATGCTGCAAGAGACCGTCGATCGAATTGAGCCCCTCGTGCCGATGGAGCGTGTATTGGTCGTCGTCGGCGACGATCATGCTACCACTGTAAGGGAGCAGGTGCCAGGCCTGCCAGCAGAGAACGTGCTGTGCGAGCCAGGACCGCGCAACACCGCACCGGCTATCGGCCTCGCCACCGTCGCCGTACGCGAGCGCAACCCACACGGCCTGATGGCCGTCTTTCCGGCCGATCACCGCATCGCCGACGGCGCCGGCTTTCGCGCCGCCATTTCGGCAGCCGCGCGCGTTGCCAGGGATGATTACCTGGTCACGCTCGGGATCACCCCCGACCACGCGCACACGGGCTATGGCTACATCCAGCGCGGCGAGCTGCTCGATACCGGCGATGGCCGCGCGGACAGCATCCCCATCTATCGCGTCGTACGTTTTACGGAAAAGCCCGATGCCGCCACCGCCGAACGGTTCGTCGCGAGCGGCGACTATTACTGGAACGGCGGCATCTTTGTCTGGCAAGCCGACACCATCCTGCGTGAAATCGCGCGCCAGATGCCGGCCCTGCACGACGAGCTGGTGACCCTGGCGCACGCCTGGGATACGCCACGCCGCGCCGAGACGCTGGCGGCCGCGTGGCAGAGGGTGCCACGCACCTCCATCGACTATGGCGTCATGGAGAGCGCGGCACGGGTCGCCACGGTGCCTGTCGATATCGGGTGGGACGACGTGGGCAATTGGGCCACCTTGTCGGCCCTTTTGCCCGCTGGCGCCGGCGGCAATGCGACGCGGGGTGGCGGTGAGGCCGTCCTGATCGACACGTCGGATACCTACGTGTACGCCGGCGACGGTCGACTGGTCGCCACCATCGGCCTCGACGGCTTTATCGTCGTCGTCACGCACGATGCCGTTCTCGTCTGCCCCAAGAAGCATGCACAGGATGTGCGCGACGTGGTCAAAGCGATCGAGTCGCGCGGCATCGACAAGTACCTGTAAAACATGGCCGACGAGCACATGGTAGGCTACTGCGTCAAATGCCGAGAAAAGCGGCCAATTTCGGGCGCCCAGGCCGTCTTTCTCGGCGCCAGCCACCGCCCGGCAACGCAGGGCACGTGTCCCGAGTGTGGAACCAAGATCGTGCGCTTTGGCGCCACGCCGGCCCACGAGGAACTCGACCCTGCCAGGCACACGGTGGAAACAAGGGCAACCCAGGAGCGCAAGGCCCACGGCCCCAGGATGGTCATCGTCGAGTCGCCCGCCAAGGCACGCACCGTCGGCCGCTTTCTTGGCCGCGGATACAGCGTCGAGGCGTCGGTGGGCCACATCCGCGACCTGCCCTCGAACCGGATGGGCGTCGACATCGAGCACGATTTTCAGCCGCGCTACGTCATCCCGGTCAAGAAAAAGGAGGTCGTCGACAAGCTGCGCCACGAGGCCAGCAAGGCGTCCGAGGTATATCTCGCCACCGACCCCGACCGCGAAGGAGAGGCGATCGCCTGGCACCTGAAGGCGGCGTTGATGCGCGAGCTGCGCGGCATCCCGGTCCACCGTGTCGAGTTCCACGAGATCACCCAGCAGGCAGTGGCGCATGCGTTTGGCCATCCGCGCCCGATCGACGAGCTGCGTGTCGACTCGCAGCAGGCCCGGCGCATCCTGGACCGCGTCGTCGGCTTTACACTCAGCCCGCTCCTCCGCGACAAGCTGGGTCGCCGCGGCCTGTCGGCCGGGCGCGTCCAGTCGGTGACACTGCGCCTGATCTGCGAGCGCGAGCGCGAGATCGAGGCGTTCGTGCCAGTCGAATATTGGACGATCGAGGCGGAGCTGCAAAAGCTGGCGCAGGACATTCAGGACAAGGCCCCTGGCATACGGGGGGACGCGCGCCCCTTCACTGCACGCCTATTCAAGATCCGGGGTGAGGATCCCGACCTGAAGAACCAGGCCGACGCCCAGGCGGTTGTCGACGACCTGGAGGGCGCCGAATACATCGTCGAAGCGGTCACCCGCCGCGAGCGCAGGCGCAACCCAGCGCCCCCCTTTATGACGAGCACCATGCAGCAAGAGGCCAGCCGCAAACTGCGCTTTTCCGCTGGCAAGACGATGGCGATTGCCCAGGCGCTGTACGAGGGCAAGGACGTGGGGGGCGGCGAACGCACCGGCCTGATCACCTACATGCGCACCGACTCGCTCAACGTCGCCACCTCTGCCCAGGAAGAGGCGCGCACCGTCATCCGCGAGCGCTATGGCCCCGGCTACCTGCCTGAAAAGCCGCCCGTGTACAAGTCGCGCGCCAAGGGCGCCCAGGAGGCGCACGAGGCGATCCGTCCCACCGGTGTCAGCCGCGCCCCAGAATCTCTCAAGGAATATTTGTCGCGGGACGAATACCGGCTCTACACCCTGATCTGGCAGCGATTTATCGCCAGTCAAATGGCCCCCGCCATTCTCAATCAGACGTCGGTCGACATTGTCGCCGGCCCACGGGGAGCATCCAAACCCTATCTCTTTCGCGCCACCGGATCGGTCATCAAGTTCATGGGCTTCCTGGCTGTGTACGAAGAAGGACGCGAGGAAGAGGACGAGACGGAAGAGGGTGAGGGGATAGATCTGCCGAGCCTGGCCCAGGGCGAGATGCTGGCGCTGCTGCGCCTGATCCCGGCCCAGCATTTTACCCAACCGCCGCCGCGTTACACCGATGCGTCGCTGATCCGGGCGTTGGAGGAGAATGGCATTGGCCGGCCAAGCACCTATGCCCCGACGCTCCAGACACTTCTGGCGCGCCACTATATCGCGCGCGAGCAGAAAAGGCTCGTGCCCACCCCCCTGGGCTTTACGGTGAACGATCTACTCGTCGAGTTCTTTCCCGACGTGCTCGACGTCGGCTTTACCGCCGACATGGAAGAAAAGCTTGACGCGATCGCCACCGGCGAGGTCGAGTGGGTGCCCATGCTCCGCCATTTCTACGCACCCTTCTCGGCCCGGGTCGATGTCGCGCGCGCGGAAATGCCCGAGGTCACCTTTGAGCCCGAGCCGACAGGCGAGCTCTGCCCCGAGTGTGGCAAGCCGCTCCTCATCCGGCTGGGGCGCTATGGCAAGTTCATCGGCTGCAGTGGCTGGCCCACATGTCGCTACACACAGCCCATCCCCCTGCCCGACGTGGTGTGCCCGCTGTGCGGCGGCGCGGTGATCGAGCGGCGGACGCGCAAGGGCCGCCGCTTCTGGGGATGCGCCAACTATCGCGCCGACGACGAGACATCGTGCCCATGGACAACGTGGAAAGAGCCGCAGCCCGAATCGGAATAAATGCGGTTACAGAGAGGCACGGAGGAGATGACCATGAGACTAGATCGAGTACGCGAGGCACTAGGCGAGCATGGGGTGGACGCCCTGCTCATATCGCAGCCGGAGAACCGCCGCTACCTGTCGGGCTTTACCGGCTCTGCCGGCTACCTGCTCATCTTGCCAGGCGCGGCGTTGCTTGCCACCGACTTTCGTTACTATGAGCAAGTGAGGCACCAGGCGCCCAACTTTGAGCTGGCCCGCATCACCGACCGGTTCGCCGATCTGCTGCCCGGCCTCGTGCAAGACCTCGGCATCGAGCGGCTCGGGTTCGAGGCAGAACACGTCACCGTGGACGAGCTGCGCACGCTCAGCAGCGCGACGGACGGCCTGGCCTGGGTGCCAGTCAAGCAGGTAGTCGAAAAGGTGCGCGCCGTGAAGGATGGGGACGAGATCGAGGCGATCCGTCGCTCGGTGGCGCTTACCGACGCGGCCTTGGCCCACTTTCTCGAGGTGCTTGAGCCAGGCATGACCGAGCGCCAGGCAGCGTGGGAGATCGAAAAGTATATGCGCGAGCATGGCGCGAGCAAGGTCGCCTTTGACCTGATCGTCGCCGCCGGGCCGAACGGCGCGCTGCCCCATGCCCGCCCCGGCGACCGCGAGATCGTCGCGGGCGAGCCGATCGTCGTCGACATCGGTGCCGTCGTCGACGGCTATGCCTCGGACATGACGCGCACCGTGTGCCTCGGCGAGCCCGCAGCGAAATACTTGGAGGTATGGCAGATCGTGCTGCGCGCCCAGGAAGCGGCCGAGGCGGCCATCCGTGCCGGCACGACAGGTCGGGAAGCAGACGCCATTGCGCGCGACGTAATCACGCAAGCGGGTTATGGCGACTATTTTGGACACGGGCTGGGCCATGGCGTCGGCCTCGCCGTGCACGAAGCACCGCGCGCAGGCCGCCTGTCGCAGGACACCTTGCAGGCGGGCATGACGCTCACCGTCGAGCCCGGCATCTACCTGCCCGGCGAGTTTGGCGTGCGCATCGAAGATCTGGTCTTGATCCGTGATGACGGGGTCGACATCCTGACCCAAACGCCCAAGCAGCCCGTGGTGCATTGAACATAACCCCTTGCGACTTGTGCAAAATCAGACGTTGTGATAAAATAAGTCAAGTCACGGCCTATGGAGGCCCGCACTATCGCACGGCGAACGGTTGGCCACCGTTGCGATGATGAACGAGGGAGAAAGGGAGGCGCACAATGGGATTGTTTGACCGCAAAAGCCTGATCATCGGCATCGTAGGCGTGGTACTGGGTCTCCTGCTGGGGATGCTCTTCTTCTGGCAACTGTTCCCTGCCAAATACGAGGGAGCTCACTCCTACGACCTGGTGCCCGACGAGCGTGCCGAGTACATTGGCCTGGTTGCCGACAACTTTGCACTCTACAACGACGTCGACCTCGCTGCCAGCTATCTCGAGGTCTGGAGCCAGGAGGAAATGTCGGAAGCCGTCGCGACCGCCATCCAGCGCTATGAGGCGGACGGCCAAGCTGAGAAGGTGCAGAACATCGAGGACCTGGCAACGGTCCTTGGGATCGAGCCGGCCGCCGCCCCACTGCCGGCTGAACCGGCCGAAGCAGAGAAAGGGTTCTTGGAGCGCTTTATGCTGCCCTGCTTTGTCTTTTTGGGCGTCCTCCTCGTCTTTGTGCTCGGCTGGATCGGCCTGCGGGTCGCGCTGCGCCGACGCGGCACGCGCCCTGAGCAGGCAGCGCCTGCGCGCCCGGCTGCCGCGGTGACGATGGCTGAAGAGTGGGAAGGTGTCGGCCAGCCGCCACTTGGCCACTTTATCACCACGTACGAGCTGGGCGAGGACACCTATGACGAGTCCTTCAGCATCGAGACGCCCATGGGCGAGTTCCTGGGCGAGTGCGGGGTCGGTATCTCTGAGACTGTGGGTGCCGGCGGAGCCCCCGACAAGGTGACGGCCTTTGAAGTATGGCTCTTTGACAAGAGCGACATCCGGACCGTGACCAAGGTGCTGATGAGCGAGTATGCCTACAACGATAGCGTGCTACGTGCCAAGCTGGCGTCGAAGGGCGAGGCCGTGCTCGCCCAGCCAGGCCAGACCTTCTCGCTCGAGACTACCGGGCTCCAGGTGCAATGTTCTGTCGAGGAGCTGCTCTACGGCAACGGCGGAGAGGCGCCGCCCAGGAGCTATTTTGCCCGGTTGAAAGTGGAGATGGTGGCGAACATAAAACAGGCCTAGGCCGCGTCCTGTATTGCGGGTTGTCCCTGCCAGTCAAGCAGGTGCGGGGCTGTTTCGCCACCGGAGGTGGTCGACCGCCCCGCATTTCTTTTCCGTGCTGCCGGGCCGTGTGAGGTGCGCCGCCACCAGAGTGCCGGTTCTAGGCCATAGGAGGAAGAGTGCATGGGCGTCAAGACGACGGTGGGCCAGGTTGCGCTTCGAGGTGGCAGTCGCGACGCGCAGGCGCACGGCATCCTCGCTGACGAGCGTGCCACGCGCCTGTCACGAGGCCGCAGCCGTGGCAACCTCTATGTCATCGTCGAGGTTGGCGGTGCAATCCGAGATCGCGATGTGCGAGAGAGGGAGCTGGCCGAGATCGTGCGTGATGTCTATTATGCACAGCGCGGTAGCGTCACCGCCGGCCTGCAGCAAGCCTTGCGCCGCGTAAACACAACCATTTTCACAGAGAACCGCGACTCGCTGCCCGGCGAACGGCGTACAGCCGGCATCTCGTGTGCAGTGCTGCGCCACGATGATCTGTTCATCGCGCAGGCCGGACCCACTGCGATATTCATCGAGCGCGATGGCCAGGTGGAGCGCTACCCTGACGTGTCACCATGGCTCGACGGCGTTCCGCGCGAAGAGGTGGACGCCTGGGCACTCGGCGAGCGCCACGACATCAACATTGCCCTTGCCCACACCACCGTCCGCCAGGGAGACACCATCCTCCTCACGGGCGACGTGCTGCCACGCCTCGTCGCGCCCCAGGCGTGGCGCGATCTGCTGAGCCGGCGGCCCATCGAGGCTACCCTGGAGGGACTGCTCTCTGAAGCGCACGGCAGTGACCTCTCCGCCCTCGTCGTACACATCGGCCAGGAGCCGGCTTCTGAGGACACGCTCGATCGGTTGCCGGCCCACGTGCCCACTGCGCCCGTACATGAAACACCCCCAGGGCCGGTTCCCACGCCGCGCGCTGTGCAGGCAGGGCAAGATGGAGGGGTCGTGCAGCGCATCGGCGACACCGGCCAGCGCCTGGCGGCTGCCACAAGCGACACACTACGTGCCGCCAGCGCCGCCGTCGGCGGCGGCATCAAGACCCTATTGGCTCGCATGGTGCCCGCGCGCGGTACCTCGCCCACGTCGTCGGCTGGTGCTGCGCCTGCGACGGCCGCCGCCGCGCCACCCTCCAAGCGCGAGGCCACACGCCCAAGTGGCCCGAGTGACCAAGTACAAAAGGCGCTCATCGCCGTGGCGCTGCTCATTCCCCTCATCATCGCGGTGATCGTCGTCACCACACTCCTCCGCCGTGGGCACGCAGTCCGATCCGAGCTGGATGCACTGTGGGCTCAGGCTCAGGCCCAGTGGCAAGAAGCAGAAACTACCACAGATCCAGCCCTATCCCGCACCTACCTGACGGGCGCCGAGCAGGCGCTCGACGACCTCATCGCGCGCGAGCCCGACTATCCAGGCGCCACCAACCTGCGGCAGAGCATCCGCACGCGCCTCGACGTGATCAACAATGTGCAGCGCATCACCTGGAGCGGTATCCTGAACAGCTACCCAACCAACGCCGACCTGTCGCGCGTGATCGTTCAGGGGGTACACGTCTTTGTCATGGATCGCCAGAATGGCAAGGTATATTACCACCGCCTCGACCAAGCGCTCGGCCGCACACTCGATCCCGACACACGCGAGACGGTGCTCGTCCAGCGTGGAATGCAGGTGGGCAGCGTGCTGGTGGGTGACATGGTGGACATGACGTGGATGCCGATTGGCCCCAGCCGCCAGAAGGCGAGCCTGGTCATTCTGGAAAGCGGCGGCAGCCTCCTCGACTATGACCCGGCGACAGGCCAGCTAGTGCCCCTGAAGGTATCCAGCACCGACGCCTGGCAGTTCCCGGCACTGGTGGGTGGTCACTCGGGCCGCTTTTACGTGCTCGATTCAAACGCCAACCAGATCTGGCGTTACGCCCCCACCCCCGACGGCTATGCCGTGCCGCCCGACGAATGGCTCCAGGAACCGGTGGACCTCGCGGGCGTGATCGACATAAGCATCGGCGACAGCATCTATCTACTTTATGCCGACGGCAGCATCCTCAAGCTGACGACCGGTTTACCCGACACCTTCCAGCTTACCGGCTGGGACGTGCCCCCTGCCAACCCCACTGCCCTCTTTACGCGCCCGCCGGATGAGACACAATGGCTCTACCTGGCAGACCGGGGCAACAGCCGGATCGTGCAGGCAAGCAAGGAAGGGGTTTTCAAGCAGCAGTTCCGCCTGGGCAATACGCTGGCTGAAGAAAATGGCGATGCCCTGGCCCAGGTATCGAGCATCTTTGTCGACGAGATCGAGGGGCAGGCATTTGTCCTCAGCGGCCAGAATCTCTACCTTCTCGTCCTCCCCATGTCCGAATAGCCTTTTCAGCCGTCCGTTCTGCCGCCAGTGCGCGCTGTGCACTCGCGGCTGGCTGACTGGCAAGCCGTCACTCAACCCCGCCAGGACAGATGGGCAGAAACTGAGACTCTGGCAACGGAGCGAGACATGCAAATCTTGGCTGTAGATATCGGTACAGGGACAGAAGACATACTCCTCTTTGACACGAGCAAAGAGCCCGAAAACGCCCTCAAAATGGTCGTGCCCTCGCCCACCCGCCTCCTGGCGGCAAGCGTGCGCGCCGCCACCCGCGCAGGTGAGGATGTGCTGCTCACTGGCGTGACGATGGGCGGCGGGCCGTCCACCTGGGCTGTCGACGAGCACCTGGCAGCCGGCCGGCGCGTGTACGCCACCCCCAACGCCGCCCGCACCTTCAACGACGATCTGGACGAGGTAGGCGAGATGGGCGTGCAGGTCGTGAGTGAGGACGAGGCAGCAGGCCTCACCGGGGTGCGCCGCCTGGAGATGCGCGATTTTGACTACAGGGCGCTGGCCCGCGCCTTTGCCAACTTTGACGTCGACCTCGATGCCGTCGACGTCCTGGCTCTCGCCGTCTTTGACCATGGTGCCGCCCCGCCTGGCGTCAGTGATCGCCTCTTCCGCTTCAAGTACCTGGCACAACGGATCGACACCGGCCGTGGCCTGGCCGCATTTGCCTTTCCCCGCGACGAGATCCCGCCGAGCATGACCCGCCTGCAAGCCGTCGCCGCCACCGCCCCGTCAGACCGCATGCTGGTGGTGATGGACACAGCACCGGCAGCAGTGCTGGGAGCCACCGAGGACCCTGTCGTGCGCAGGCAGCAGGGGGCCATCGTGGTGGCCAACGTGGGCAACATGCACACGCTCGCCTTTCACCTGTGCAACGGACAGATCGCCGGCTTGTTCGAGCACCACACAGGCCTGCTCAACCGCGAGGAGCTGGAGTGGTTGCTCGTGGAGCTCACCGCCGGCACCCTCGACCACGAAGCGCTCTTTGCCCACCACGGGCACGGCGCGCTGCTGCTCGATCGCGACATCGAGTGCAACCAGATGGACTTTCTCGCCATCACCGGGCCGCGCCGCGGCATGCTCGCCGGCTCCGAGCTGCGCCCCTACCTCGCCGTGCCCTACGGCGACATGATGATGGCCGGCTGCTGGGGCCTGGTGCGCGCGTGCGCAAGCGTGCTGCCCTGGGCGGCGGAAGAGATCGAGGGGGCGCTGCGCGCTGCATAGCAGGTCATTGTGTCCACAGCAGCGCGAATAGTGCACACACCGCCGTAATCACCACCACCACGCCCACCGTCCGCCGGAGCACCGTCGCCTCTTCGCCGATACGGTCGATGGCCGCCGACGCGTTCTGCAGCTTGGCGGGCGAGATGGCACTCGCCAGCCCGCCGCCGATGCCACTCGCCGCCGAGATGAGCAGCCCGTTGGCGCCGATCTGCCCCGCCGTCTCCAGGTGGAGCGCCGTCAGCATGGCAATCGACGACGTTTCGGAGCCGCTGATAAAGCCACCGAGCAGCCCCAAGAAAGGCGCCACCGCGGGATAGAAGCGCCCAAAGGCCGCGGCCGACGCGGTGGCGACGACGTAGACCATGTTGCGCGCCGGCTCGACGAGCGTCCAATCAGCCGCCTTGCCCGAATGGTTGATCACGTAGGCGATGGCGAAAAAGACCGCTGCCGCCAGCACCGGTCGCGGCGCACGCTGCAGCCATTTGTGCAGCGACGTGCCAAGCTGCGCGCGGGTGGCGCGCAGAAAAGGCAGCGCCAGCACGGTGCTGACCAGGATCCAGAAGTAGGCCTGCCAGAAGGGCCGCACCCGCTCGGGCGCGCCGGGGATCAGCTCCACAGGCATCGCCCACCGGCCAAAGGTCAGATCGAAGAAGGGAAGAAAGGGTGCGTTCACGACCAGGGCAAAGAAGGTGAGGATCAGCCACGGCGACAGCGCCGCCCAGAGCGGCACCCGCCGCTCCGCCTCCAGGTCGCCGGCCTGCAACCCACCCCTGTCGCTGAGCGGCTTGCCCGTGATGCGCAGGTAGACAAGCATCACGATCACCACTGCCAGCCCGGCGGCGATGCCGGTCAGCGTGACCAGCCCCAGCGCGTTCATGCCCACGCACGTCAGCCCTGCGGTGAGCCCTGCCAGCAGGGCCGGCACCACCCCGCGCCGCAGCAACGCCCACCCGCCGGCCAGCCACAACATGCCGAGCGCGATGCACGTGCTGATCACCGGCATAAAACGTGCAAAATAGTTGCCGGCCTCATCGACGGGCAAGCCGACAAACGAGGCAAACACGACGACAGGGATGCCCAGCAGCGCGTAGGTGGTTAGCGCGTCGTAACCGAGCGCCGGCAGGGCGATAGCGGTAAAAGAAGAGTAGCCGAGGGCGATCAGGATCGGCGGCAGGATCGACACAGGCACGGCGCCGAGTGCCGTCAGCAGCGTGCCAAAGCCGACGTTGATCAGCATGATCTGGACGACGCGGTTGCCTGGCGCCACGGTCTTGATCAGCGCCACGATGCGCGCGATGGCCCCCGTCTCGATCATGACTGTCACCTGCAGGATGGAGGTAGCGACGACGAGCGCAATTGGCAGCGAGGCGACCACGCCCGACAGGCTCGACAGCAGGAGCACGGAGGGCGGCGTGCGAAAGTAGAGCCAGGCGACGATCAGGGTGAACACCCAGCCGATCACGCCCGCGATATCCGCGGGGGTGCGGCGCAGCGCGAGGAGCAAAAAGATGACGACGATCGGAGATAGGGCCAGCAGAACGGCCATGATATTCATAGGGCTCCCTTGTCCTCCCCGCGCCGCTGCAGTGCCTGCCGCAGCGCGTCGTGTTCACTCCATGGCGTCTCGACCGTGCCGTAGCACATCGACTGTTCGTGCCCCTTGCCGAGGGTAATGACCAGGTCGCCCGGCCCTGCCAGGTCGACGGCGAACTGGATCGCCTCGGCGCGATCGGGCACGCGGTGGTAGCTCTCGCCTTCGACCGCCCCCGCCTGGTGCGCACCGCGCGCCATCTCGTCGAGGATGGTGTCCAACGACTCGGTGCGTGGATCCTCGGCGGTCATGACCGTCACGTCGGCCAGCCGGCCAGCGATCTCACCCATCCACGCCCGCTTTTGCCTGTCGCGCTCGCCGGCGCAGCCAAACACGGCGATGACGCGCCCCCCGGTCAGGGTGCGCGCGGCCTCCAGCGCCCGCTCCAGCGCGTTCGGCGTGTGCGCAAAGTCGACGACCGCGGTGAAATCCTGCCCTTCGTCGATCCGCTCCATGCGCCCGACAATGCCGCGCACCGCCCATACCCCCGCCTGGATGGCCTCGATCGGCACGTCGAGGGCGAGCGCGGCGCTCGTCGCCGCCAGGATGTTCGACACGTTATAGTTCCCCACCAGCATCGTGCGCAGCGGGAAGGTACCGGCGGGCGAGTGCACAGTAAAGCGGGTGCCGCCGGGTGTGGAGTGGATGTCGGCCGCCGCCACGTCCGCCTGTGCGTGGGCCTGCGCACCAGCCAGGCCGTAGGCCAGGTGCCGGTCCGCCGGGATCTGGTTGAGGTAAGTGTAGGAATGGTCGTCGGCGTTGAGCACCGCCACCTTGGGCACCCCCGAGCCGTGGGGCCCCGCCTTGCGGGCGCCCGTGGCGAGGTGGCGGAAGAGGATCGCCTTGGCCTGGCGGTAGGCTTCGAGGCTGCCGTGGATGTCGAGGTGCTCGTGGGTCACGTTGGTGACCACCGCCACGTCCAAGTCGCACGCGGTGACCCTGTGCTGCGCCAGCCCGTGCGAGGTCGACTCGAGGATGGCGATCTCCAGGCCAGCATCCACCATCTCGGCCAGGTAGCGCTGGACGTCGGGCGCGTCGGGTGTGGTGGTGTGCAGGCCGGTGTCGAGCACGCGGCCGCCGATGACGGCGTTGACGGTGGTCACCAGGCCGGCGCGCCGCCCGGCCGCGGTGAGGATGGTGTGCAGCAAGTTACTCGTCGTGGTCTTGCCATCGGTGCCGGTGATGCCGACGACGATCAGGCGCCGGGCGGGGAAGCCAAACCAGGCCGCCGACAGGTAGGCGAGTGCCTCGCGCCCGTCGGGCACGACGACGAGCGGCACGGGGAGATCCGCAACCTGTCGCTCGGCGACGACGGCGGTGGCTCCACAAGCCACCGCCTGGGGGATATAGTCGTGGCCATCCACCATCACGCCCCGGTAGGCGACAAAGAGACTGCCCGGCTCTGCCCGGCGCGAATCGGAGACGATGGCACGCACCACCACGGCGGGATCGCCGTGAACGGTGGCATGCGGCAGGGCAGCGAGGAGATCGGGCAGTGGCAGGGTCATGCAGGTCTAGCCGGTGAGAAGCAGTGAGGTTTTCTGGCGGCCGCCCCACTCGATCTCGACCTCGATCTCGTGGCCACCCCGCCTTTGCAGGCGATAGCCGATCTCGTACTCTGCCTCTTCGGGCAGCGCTACTTCCTTGTCGCCCAGGACAAAGGTACCCTCTTCGATCTGGGCTGCGAGCGCGCGAAGCTGGTCGGCGATCTGGGCACGGGTGAGCACGGCCTGCGCCTTGCGCTCGTGCTGTTTACGCTCAGCCTTGGCCGCGCGCTTTTTCGCCTTGGCCTTCTGCTTGACGATCCGCTTTTCAAGTTTCGCCATCCTGTGCCCTCCTCGTGGCTGATCACGCTCAGTATACCGCAAAGTCAAGCAGGCGTCAATTCGATTTACGCTTGCAGGGAAGGAAAAGAACCGCCCCAGGGACAGAAAAGCCACCGTTTGCACGCTGGCCCTGTTCGTGATAGAATGGGGAGGATGAATCGATAGAAGGGAGATCGAAAAGTCAGATCGATGAACATCGTCGTGTTCGACGTGGAGACGCAGCACACCTTTGACGAGGTGGGCGGGCGGCAGAATATCCGCAAGATGGGCCTGTCGGCGGCGGTGACCTACACGCCGGCCGACGGCACCTTCCGCCACTATACCGAGGACACGGTCGCCGACCTGATCGCGCAGCTCCAGGCGGCCGACCTGGTGGTCGGATTCAACTGCCTCAGTTTTGACTATGAGGTGCTGCGTGCCTACACCGACGAGCGGTTGGAGCGGCTGCCGACGGTGGACATGCTCGACCACGTCTATCGCGCGCTCGGCTTTCGAGTCGGCCTCGACGGCCTGGCGGGGGCGACGCTCGGCGCGAAAAAGTCGGCGGATGGCTTGCAGGCAGTGCAGTGGTACCGTGAGGGGCGCCTCCAGGAGATCCTCGACTATTGCCAGCAGGACGTGAACGTGACGTGGCAGTTGTACGACTATGGCCGCAAGCACAAGCACGTCAAGTATCGCGACAAGCGCTACCAGGTGCGCACCTGCCCGGTCAATTGGTGAGAGAGAGGGCAATCGTGAGCAGCCACTTCGAACCGGCCTACGTGGCCCTGCTCGAATCGGGTGAGCTGGCACGGCGCGCGGAGGCGGCGTGGGCGCGGCTGGAAGCGTGCGATCTCTGCGCGCAGGCGTGCGGCGCGAACCGCCTGGTGAGCAGCGAGGGGGCGGGCTGCCACACAGCCGACCGCGCGCTCGTATCGAGCTACGGCCCGCACTTTGGCGAGGAGGACCCGCTGGTCGGCCGCGGCGGGTCGGGCACGATCTTTTTCGCGTGGTGCAACCTGAGCTGCCGCTTTTGTCAAAATGCCGAGATCAGCCAGATGGGGCAGGGGCGCCCGGTGGACCCCGATGACCTGGCGGAGATGATGCTCAGCCTGCAGAAGCAGGGCTGCCACAACATCAACTTGGTCTCACCCAGCCACGTGGTGCCCCAGATCCTGGCAGCGCTGGCACTGGCGGCGCGCGACGGATTGCGGGTGCCGCTCGTATATAATACAGGGGGCTACGACGCGCTCGACACGCTGGCGCTGCTCGACGGCGTGGTCGACATCTATATGCCCGACATGAAATACGCCGACGCGGACGTGGGCCGGCGGCTGTCGGGCGTGCGCAACTACCCGGCGGTGAACCAGGCGGCGGTGAAAGAGATGCACCGCCAGGTGGGCGACCTGACGATGGACGAGCGCGGGGTCGCGCAGCGCGGCCTGCTGGTGAGGCACCTGGTACTGCCGGAAGGATTGGCGGGCACAGGCGCGATCGTGCGCTTTCTGGCGGAAAAAGTGTCGCGCCACACGTACCTCAACGTCATGGCCCAGTACCGGCCCTACTACCGCGCCCACGACCTGCCACCGCTGGACCGGCCGATCACGGGCGAGGAGTATGCCGAAGCAGTACACCTGGCGCGCGAGGCAGGGCTGAGACTGGACGAGCGGAGGCCGCGGCTGGTGTGGGGATGGAGATGAGGGAACTATACTTGAGGAGTAACCTGTGCTACGAGCCATTTTAAACAGAAAAGAGACGCAGCTTCTCAAGGACGAGAAAAGTGCGCTGCAGCGCTTGCAGGCAGTGCTGGCGGGGTTCGATGTGGAGCCGGAGGATCAGCGCACCCTGCACAAATCGATCCAGCAGCTCGACAGCCTCTTTCTGCTGGTCATCGTCGGCGAATTCAACAGCGGCAAGTCGGCATTCATCAACGCCCTGCTCGGCGACCGGTTCCTGGCGGAAGGGGTGACGCCGACGACGGACAGGATCTATGTGCTGGAGTATGGCCCGACGTCAGAGCGCGAGGTGGGCGAGGAAGGGGTCGTGTCGCTCACCTATCCAGCCGACTTTCTCCAGCAGATCAGCATCGTCGATACGCCGGGCACCAACGCCATCATCCGCCACCACGAGCAGCTCACCCAGGAGTTTGTGCCGCGCAGCGACCTGGTGATCTTTTGCACGTCGGCCGACCGCCCCTTTACAGAGAGCGAGCGCGCCTTTATGGAGCGCATCCGCCAGTGGGGCAAGAAGGTGATCGTCGTCCTGAACAAGATCGACCTGCTGGAGGACGACGAGGTAGCGCAGGTGACTGACTTTATCCGCGAGAATACGCTGGCCCTCCTGGGGTTTGCGCCGGAGGTGTTTAGCGTATCGTCGCGCCTGGCGCTCAAGGCCAAGCTCGCGGAGAGCAAGCGGGAGGGCGGCGCCCTATGGGAGGCAAGCCGGTTCGAGCACGTGGAGCAGTATATCCACAAGACACTCGACGAGAAGAGCCGGATCAGCCTGAAGCTACGCAACCCGCTTGGCGTGGGGCAGCGCCTGGTGACGAGATACCGCGACACGGTGCAGGGCCGCCTGGGCCTGCTGGCGGACGACGTGCGCGCGATCGACAATATCGAGGAGCAGCTCGACGTCTATCGCGCCGACATGCGGAGTGACTTTCGTTACCGCCTGGCCGATGTGGAAAAGATCCTGCTGGCGATGGAAAACAGGGGAATGGCTTATTTTGACGACACGCTGCGCATCGCCCGTGTACTCGACCTGGTGAACACACAGCGGATCCAGGGCGAGTTCGAGCGCCAGGTGGTGGGAGACACACCGTACGAGATCGAGCACGAGGTGAGTGGCCTGATCGACTGGCTGGTGGAGCGCGACCTGCGCCAGTGGCAGACGACGCTGCAATACCTCGACCGCCACCGCGCGGGCATCGAGGAAGAGAAGGTCATCGGCCAGGTAGGCGGGCCATTCCAATACAACCGCCAGGCGCTGCTCGACTCGGTGGGGCGGGCCGCCAAGGACGTGGTGATCAGCTACGACAAGGAAGCAGAGGCGAAAAAGCTGGCAGAGAGCGTGCGTGATTCCGTGGCAGGTGCCGCGGTGATCGAGGTGAGCGCCGTCGGCCTCGGCGCGCTCCTCGTCGCCATCCTGCACGGCGCGCTGCTCGACTTTACCGGCATCCTGTCAGCCAGTGCGTTGGCTGTGGTCGGCCTGCTGATCATCCCGGCCCGGCGGCGCAAGGCCAAGAACGACCTGCGCGAAAGGCTGGAGAACCTGCGCCAGCGGCTGGTGAGCGCCATGACCGAGGCGTTCGAACGCGAGCTGGGGCGTAGCCTGGAGCGCCTGCGCGAGGCGATCGCGCCCTACACCCGCTTTGTGCGCGCCGAGCGGCAAAAGCTGGGGCGGATCGAGGACGAGCTGGCCGCCGTCGCCGCGGAACTCGACCAGGTTCAGGCACGGATTGAGGACCTATGACGAAGCCAAGTGCAATGCACCTCGGATGGTGCGTTGCACTTGCAGGAGGAAGCCATGATTAAGGTTCGTTGTTTCAAGTGTGGCCATGCGTTTCAATTGACCGAGCAGTATGTGGCGAACGCGCTGGCGGCGGAGGGCGTCGAGGGCAAGCCGGCGCACTATATCGCGGAATGCCCGCAGTGCCGCCAGTCGAACAAGGTGTCGCTCAAACGCGTGCGGCTGCCCGAACCGGAGACGGCAGAGGCAGAGGGGGAGAGAGAGGGGGAGTAGTTACACAGAGAGATGTGTTCTCTGTATTCCTGCGTATCACCTCAAAAAGGTCGGGGTGGGATGTAGGGCAGATTGCCAATCCGCCCTACATCCCCCAGGTTATTGAGATGATACATTCCCGCGCATCCAGTGCACGGCGCGGGCGAGGTGACGGCGGACGGCAGGTGGCCACCAGAAGCGGAGCGCAAGGGGGTTTAGCTCCAGCGTCACCGGTCCCCCGTAGCCGCTGCGCGCCAGGTCGGCCATAAAGTGTGCCAGAGGCAGGCTGCCGGCACCGGGAAAAAGGTGATCGGTCACAGCTCCGGCCAATTGCCCTGGCACCAGCGGCAGGCGGGATCCCAGGTCACTCAGATGCACATTGACCAGTCGCCCATCGAACGTGCGGCGCGCGTCGAGCAGGTCCTCCCCTGCGCTCCCCGCGTGGGTTGTGTCAAGCACCAGGTCCACGTCGTACCGGTCGGCAAACGCGCGCAGCCGATCGAGCGGTGTCAGAGCATAGTCGAGGTCGGTGGCCCTCCGTACCGCCACGTTCTCCACAGCCAGGCGTGTGCCAGTGTCGGCCAGCCACTTTCCCCAGGTCTCTATCCGGCAGCGAAAAGCCAGGCCCTCGCCGGCGTCGAGCGACGCAGCGTGGGGGGTGTGCATCACCACCATCCCCGCGCCGGCCTCACGTGCCAGCCGGATCGTCGGCCCGGCACCGCCGTGCCGCTCGCGCCAGCCAGGTAGCGGAACCACCGTCGGGTGCACCGAAAAGAGAGAGAGCCCTGCGTCGGCGACCAGGCAGTTCACCCCCTTGCCACCGCGCGCAATGACCTCCGGGTTCACGACCACCTCAACGCCGTCAAACCCGGCCTCTCGCGCCCAGCGAAACACAGTCCTCAATGGGTAGACGTACAACGTTCCTGTTGATACGCTTAATTTCAACTTGTACCTTGTGATTTTCCGTGGCTAGTGGCATCTTTTCAATATTGGGGGGTTGGGGTGTGTGCGGTGCCCGCACACACCCCAACCCCCGACCATTGAGCAGATACCGGCTAGTGCGTCAAAATCTGGCTCAAGAAGAGCTTGGTGCGCTCCTCCTTGGGGTTGGCGAAAAACTCGCGCGGCGGCGCCTGCTCGACGATCACCCCGTCATCGAAAAAGACGATTCGGTCTGCCACCTCGCGCGCAAAGCCCATCTCATGTGTCACCACCAGCATCGTCATGCCCGAGCGTGCCAGCTCGCGCATCACGTCGAGCACTTCTTTGATCATCTCAGGGTCGAGGGCCGACGTCGGCTCGTCAAAGAGCATGATCTTGGGCTCCATCGCCAGGGCGCGCGCAATGGCGACGCGCTGCTGCTGCCCGCCCGAGAGCTGGCCCGGGTATTTGGCTGCCTGCTCGGGGATGCCCACGCGCTCTAGCAGCCTGTGCGCACTCTCTTCCGCCCGCGCCTTGGGCCACTTGCGCACCCAGATCGGCGCCAGCGTGATGTTCTGCAGCACGGTCAGATGGGGAAAAAGGTTGAATGACTGGAACACCATGCCGATCTCGCTGCGGATGGCGGCAATGTTGCGCACGTCGTTGCTCAACTCAATGCCGTCGACAATGATATCGCCCTTCTGGTGCTCCTCCAGGCGGTTGATGGTGCGGATAAAGGTCGACTTGCCCGAGCCCGACGGTCCACAGATCACCACCACTTCGCCCTTTTTCACGGTGATGGTAATCCCCTTGAGCACGTGAAAATCGCCAAACCACTTTTCCACATTGCGGCAGACGATGATGTCATCGCCGTCGGGACGGCCTACGTCTTGCATCTGATCGCTTCCTTCCAAGCTATCGTTCGCCTACACCCAAGGCGCGCTCCAACTGGCGGCTCGCGTAGGACATCGAATAGGTAAAGATCCAGAACACCAGCGCAATGAACACATACACCTCTTTGTCGAGCAACAGCCACTCGACGTTCATGTTCAGCACCGCCTTGCCGATGGCGAGCAGCTCGACCAGCCCGACAATGATCGCCAGCGTAGTGTCCATAAAAAGCGCGATAAATTGGCCGACAATCGCCGGGATCACGGCCCGGAGCGCCTGCGGCAGCACGATCAGGGCCGTGGTCTGGAAGCCGTTCAGTCCCACCGCCTTGGCCGCTTCCACCTGCCCCTTTGGGATCGCCTGCAGGCCCCCACGAATATTCTCGGCCATGTACGCGGCAGCAAAGAAGGTCATGGCCATCATCGCGCGCAGCACCCGGTCGACGCGCACCTCGGGAGGCAAAAAGAGGGGCAGAATGAGCGAGAACATAAAGAGGATGGTGACCAGCGGCACGCCGCGCACGGCTTCGATAAATACCGTGCAAAAGACCTTGACCACGGGCAAGGAACTCTGCCGGCCCAGTGCGAGCAGCACGCCAATGGGAAAAGAGGCCACGATGCCGACCAGGGCCAGCAGGAAGGTGAGCAGCAGCCCGCCCCACAGCCCTGTCTCCACCCTGGGCAAAGCCTCGCTCGCTCCAAAGCCCGAGAGGAGCACAAAGGTGAGAACCAGGCTGGCGATCCAGAGGATGGTCAGCACACGGCTCGACAGGAAGGGCAGCCGGCCGAGCCGGTAGCCGGCGAGGATCAGTGCCGGGTAGGCCAGAAACCCGAGCCGGATCACGAGGTCGGTGGGGTCGTCGTTGATACGATAGAGGTCGATCGGCAAAAAAGCAACCACAGCCAGGCCCACGCCGAGCGTGATGGCAAAGGTGCGGATCATGCCACCCCACTGTCCCCAGCTCAGCCCCATGAGCAGCGACACGATCGCCAAAATGGCGCCCACACGCCACAGCTCATCTGTTGGATATTGCCCCACCGCAAAGAGCCGCAGATTGCTCGTGACTGGCGTCCAGTCCGCATCAAGAATCGTCCAGGTGACGATACCCCGGATGACCAACACGATGACGGCCAGCGCGATCAGTGTGAGAATCGAATTGTACCAGTTGCTGAACAGGTTCCTTTTCAGCCACAGGGCCACACCCGGTGGCGCTGGCGGGCGGGAGGAGTCGATCTGCTCGGCCGTCGCACTCATCGCTAACGCTCCACCAGCCGCACGCGGCGGTTATAGATGTTCATGATCCCCGATGTCAAAAGGCTCATAGCCAGGTAGGCAGCCATCATCAGGACGAACACCGGCACTGCGCGCCCCGCCTGGTTGATCGTCGTCTTGCCCACGAAAAAGAGGTCGGGATAGCCGATCAATACAGCCAGGCTCGAGTTTTTGGTCAGGTTGAGGTACTGGCTGATGAGGGGGGGGATGATGACGCGCATCGCCTGCGGAAAGACGACCAGGCGCAGCGTCTGAATCTGGGTGAGGCCGACGGCACGCGCCGCCTCGAACTGGCCCCTGCTCACCGCCAGGATGCCAGCCCGCACCACCTCGGCGATAAACGCGCCCGTATAGACGACGAGCCCGGTCAGAAGTGCGGTAAACTCGGGGGTGAGGGCCATACCACCTTGAAAATTAAAACGCCCCATCTCTGGCACTGTCCTGCTGAGAGGTGGCGCGCCGACGAGGAACCAGCCAGCGAGTGGCAGGACGATGAGCACCGCCAATGCGGTGGCAACGGGGTACATAGTACGCCCTGTTGTCACCTGGTAGTGAGACAGGACCCTATGAAGAATGGTCGACCCAACCATGCCAGCACCCACGAAAATCATCCACATCCAGAAAGTAGCGGTGGGCGTAGCCCATACCGTGTAGAGCCCGCGCTGGCTCAGGTAAATGGGCCCCGGCAGGGTAATGCTCTCCTGGACAGAGGGGAGCTGTTGAAAGACGGCAAAGTACCAGAAAAAAAGCTGCACCGCCAAGGGCACGTTGCGAATGATCTCGATATAGATGCTGGCGATCTTGTTCACCAACCAGTTGGTGGAGAGGCGCCCGAGCGCAGCCAGAATACCGAGCACCGTCGCCAGCACGATGCCGACGAGAGAGACACGAATGGTGTGGAGCAGGCCGAGGAGAAAGGCGTAACCAAAGGGCCGTGATGGGTCATACTGGAGCACCGCTTCGGGCAAGGGGAATCCGGCTGCGTCGCCGAGAAAACCGTAGCCGAGGCCGAGACCTCGCGCCTCGGCCGCTTCGAGGACGTTGCGGAGAAAGAAGAGGGTAACGACCACGAGGATCACGGCCGAGACGATCTGTGCGATCCATTGCAGCACCACGACGTCGCGCCAGAGTGGCACGCCACGCCGGTAAAAGACGCGCGTCCACGATGGATGTCCGGCCGTGGTGCCCGATCCATTCATTGGTCCGCCCACCGCTTCCTTGATAGGGAGGCGACAGCCCTGACGAGTGCCAGGGCTGCACTCCTGTTACAATGCACTGTCATTGCGAGGCCCGTCGTTTGGGCCGAGGCAATCTCCCGCGTGATCCAGGGGGAGATTGCTTCGCTCGCTGACGCTCGCTCGCAATGACAGGTTCTTGTAGCCAAATGGCGCGCGCCGTGGCTCAACGCGCAATGACATGTGACGCGCGCCCAAGAACACTAGCGCAACGGCACCGCGTAGAGCAGACCGCCGTTGGTCCACAGGTTATTCAGACCGCGATCGAGCGTGAACGACAAGCCGTCGGGTCCCATATAACGATTATAGATCTCGCCATAGTTGCCAATGGTGCGGATCACGTCGGCGACAAAGTCCTGGCGGAGGCCGAGGTCACTCTGTCCAAAGGTGCCCTCAACCCCCAACAAGCGCATGATCTCGACGTTATCACTGGCGAGCATGGCGTCGACGTTCTCCGAGCTGACGCCCAGCTCTTCGGCATAGATCAGTGCCCACATGGTGGTCGCGACAATGTCGTTCCAGCGCTCGTCGCCCGACGGCGTCGCCGGCGTGAGCGGCTCCTTCGACAGGGTCACGCCCTCCATGATCGCGTGCGCGTCGGGATTGGCAAAACCGCTGCGCACTGCAGCCAGTTGCGATTTGTCACTGGTGGCGGCATCACAGCGCCCATCCTCGTAGGCGCTGTACACGGCAGAGGTATCCTCGAAGGTCACGGCCGTGAATTCGAGCCCTCGCTGCCGGAACGCATCCGCCAGGTTCTTTTCAGTTGTCGTCCCGGTGGTGACGCAGATAGTTGCGCCGTCGAGGTCTTCCAGGCTGGTGTATCCCCTGTCAGCGGGCACGAGCATGCCCTGCCCATCGTAGAACATGATCTGGGTAAAGTTGCCCCACTGTGCCTCGCGGCTGGTGGTCCAGGTCATGTTGCGCGCGATCATGTCCACTTCTGCGTTCTGCAATGCGGGCCCCCGATCTGCGGCCTGGATGGCGACAAACTCGACCGCCTCCGGGTCATTGAACATAGCGACCGCTACGGCACGGCACAGGTCGATGTCGAATCCGAGGTTGCGCCCCTGTTCGTCCAGGTAGCCAAAGCCGGGCAGGCTGGTATGCACGCCGCATACGACCCTGCCGCGGTCTGTCACCGCCTGGAAAATGTCACGCGCAGCACCCCCCACCGGGGGACACTCGGGGCAAGGGCTGCATTCGGGGCACGGCGGGCATTCGCCCGCTTCAGGACAGGGGGGGCATTCGGTTTCCTGGCCAGAAAGGTCGCACGCGGTCAACAGCAGCGACCCAAGAATCACCAGGGTTAACAACACGGAAAACGTCTTTCGGCTCACAGTCTTCTCCTCCTCTTCCTTTCACGTGCGCTTGACAGGTCATCCATGAGATCGGCTACACCTTTGACACCTGGAGTCACTCTGTCGGTGCCGGCATCACCCCCTTTCGCCACAGGCGACACTTCCGTCTCGCCATCGAGAGGACAAGAAAACAGTCCCCCAAAGGGAACGGAAAGATTATACCACACCTTGTCCTGGAATGCAATTTGAGCAGGCGCAGGCCGTTATGCCAAGCAACCCTGGCTACTTCCAGTCGCGCAGCAGCTCCTCGTAGGCATCCACCGCCGCCGCGATCACCCGCTCGCCCACCTCGGCCGATGCCTGGCGTGGGTCGCCCCCGATCACGCCGTGAGGATAGTGCTCGATAAAGTTGTAGCGCGTGAGAAAGGGCACGTGTGGCGCGCCAGGGCTGTGCTCGGCGCGGTCGAGGTGGACGACGTCGGGACGGATGGCCAGCACCACCGACGTCTCGCCCTGGTCGGCGTGCGCCATCCACGCGCCGGGGAAGGCCTCTTCGAGCACAGCCTCGACCGCAGGCTCGTGCCACCACTGGCGCAGACGCACGTCGATGCCGTGCAGCTCGTTGAGCACCTCGGCGAGCGCCACCTGCAGCGCGGCGACGTTGCCACCGTGGCCATTCAACAGGAGCACGCAGCGAAAGCCGTGCTGGTAAGCACTGTCGAGCAGATCGATCACCACCTGCGACAGCGTGTCGGGCCGCAGGCTGAGGCTGCCCGGGAAGCCGAGGTGGTGAAGCGACATGCCATAGTTGACCGGCGGGGCGACGATCACCCCGGTGCGATCGCTCAGCCGTACGGCAATCTCCCACGGCTGCCACACGTCGCTGGCGAACGTCATGTGCCGCCCATGCTGCTCGGTGCTGCCCACGACCAGGATCAGGCGGTCGTCGCGCTGCAGGTAGGCTTGCACGTCGGGCCAGGTCATTTCTTCGAGTAGAGTTGGCATTGGGTCTAGGTCCTTTCTTTGTTGGATGGTTGGCACAGGATCATGGATCTTGATAGAGGCGGTGCTCATAGATGTAGGCTTCGACGCAAGCGGGCAGCAGGTAGGAGATCGGGCGGCCGGTACGGACGCGCAGGCGCAGATCCGTAGAGGAGATGGCAAGGGCCGGCATTGACACCCAGTGGATGCGCTGCGACAGGCCGGGCAGGCGCGCCTCCAGCGCGTCCAGGTTGACGCTGTAACCGGGCCGGCCGACGACCGCCAGGTTGGCTGCGGCCAGCACGCGCTCCGGCTGATGCCAGGTGCTCACCTCGGCCAGCGAGTCGGCCCCCTCGATGAAATAGAGGCGCACCTCCGGCCCCAGCTCCTCCTGGAGCAGCGCCAGCGCGTCGGCTGTATAGTGCGGGCCGGGCCGATCGAGGTCCACGTGCGAGACACTCAAGTGGTCCCGTCCCGCAATGGCGAGCTCGACCATGCACACCCTGTGGCGCGCTGAGGCGAATCGGTGCCCTGACTTGTGGGGCGGATCGCCGGCAGGCAGCAAGAGCACATAGTCGAGTGTGAGCTGGTGCCACGCTTCCTGCGCAGCCACCAGGTGTCCATCGTGGATCGGATCGAACGTGCCGCCCAGGACCCCAACGCGCCGGCTCACTCTCCCCACTCCAGCTCCCTGTCGGCGATGCGCACCACGTCGCCCGTCTCTACACCTGCCTCGCGCAGGGCATCCTCCACACCCATCGCACGCAGTTGGCGCTGAAAGCGCGCCGCTGCCTCGGGCAACACAAAGGGGGTCATGGCTGCGATGCGCTCCACGCGCACGCCGCGCACCCGCCACGCGTCGTCCTCGCGCTCGATGGTAAAGGCATCCTCGCTTTCGGCAGGGCGCAGGATCGCGGGACGATCGGGGGCCGGCTCCTCTTCCGGCAGCGTTTGCAGCACCTGGTAGATGCGCTGCACAAGCTGCTGCACCCCCTCCTGCGTCGCCGCCGAGATGGCGTGCGTCTCGATACCCCGCCCCTCCATCGCCTCGCGCACCAATGACCACCAAGCCTGCGCATCGGGCAGATCCATCTTGTTGAGCACCACGATCTGGGGCTTGGCGGCCAGGCGCGCGCTATGGTGCGCCAGCTCGCGGTTGATCGCCTCCCAATCTTCAAGTGGATCGTGCGACGCGCCATCGAGCAGGTGAACCAGCAGGCGCGTACGGTCGACGTGGCGCAGAAACTGGTGGCCCAGGCCGGCCCCCTCGGCTGCGCCCTCGATCAGGCCCGGCACATCGGCCATCACAAAGCTCTGATAAACGTCGTCCACCGCCACCACGCCCAGGTTGGGCTGGAGCGTGGTAAATGGATAGTCGGCGATCTTGGGGCGGGCGGCGCTCACCACCGACAGGAGCGTGCTTTTGCCCGCGTTCGGCTTGCCGATCACGCCTACGTCGGCAATCAGCTTGAGCTCCAGGCGCAGCCACCGCTCCTCGCCCGGTTCGCCATGCTCGGCCATGCGCGGCGCCTGGTTGGTGGGCGACCGGAAGGCCGCGTTGCCCCGCCCGCCACGCCCGCCGGCGGCTACCCTCACCCGCTCGCCTGCGTCAACCAGGTCTGCCACCAACTCGCCCGAGTCGGCGTTGTACACCACCGTGCCGGGCGGCACCGGGATGACCAGGTCTTGACCGCTCGCGCCCTGTTGGTCCTTGCCGCTGCCACGCCCCCCCTTGTCCGCCTTGAAGTGCACCTGCCTTTTAAAGCGCAGCAGCGTGTTCAAATTGGGGTCGACTTCCAGGTAGATGTCGCCCCCGGCGCCACCGTTGCCGCCGTTGGGTCCACCGAAGGGCACAAACTTTTCACGGCGGAAGGCGACCGCCCCATCTCCGCCATCGCCACCCTTTACATAGATCTTGGCCTCGTCAAAGAGCATCTAGGGCGTCACCCTCCGCGCAGCCGCCGGCGCACCGCCTCGCAGTGGGGGCAGATCCGGCCTTCATACTCGTTACCACACGTGCGGCAGGTGCGCGTGTACGCCACCGGCGTTTCTTCGTCGATTGCCGCCACCAGCAGGACCACTTCCTGTCCAGCGTGGCGCGACAGCCACGATTCGACTGCGATGTGGCCCACCGCCCATCGACCATCGTCATTTTTTTCAAGGATACCGCGCAGGGCTTCGGCGCCCAGCTCGCGTGCCGTGCTTGCCAGGCGCAGGGCACTGGCCCGGGGAATCGGTGACATGATCACTCCTTCTTCTTGATGCACTCATTATAGTCGCACCGCGCCGATTTGGCAAGCGCAAGCGGCGGCTGGCTTGCGGCTGCTCGGGGATCGGGTGCGCAGGTGTAACGCAATCCTCCGGATTGCGGCACGAGTTTATGACATAGAATGTCTTGATAGTGTGCTACCATACACTGGCCATCATTTCGCAAGAAAAGGGAGGAGACCTGCCATGCTGCCACGCGTCATTCTGCACAGCGGGGCGAGTGTCGACGGCCGGATCGACTGGCTGACGATGGACATGGGCCTCTTTTACGGGTTGGCCGCGATCTTGGCGGCCGATGCCATGCTCACGGGCGCGGATACGATGCTGGCCGCCTACGCAGCACCGGTAGAAGAAGGAGAACCTGCCCCTGAGGCGGACGCGCCCGCAGGCGATGCCGACGAGAGCCACCTGCTGCTTGCCATCGTCGACAGCCGGGGCCGGATCGAAAAATGGCCGCGCATCCAGCGCGAACCGTGGTGGCGCCAGGCGATCGCCCTGTGCGCCGAGTCGACGCCACGCGGCTACCTCGACCACCTCGAGGCATTGGGGGTCGAGTACATCGTCGCTGGTGAGGAGCGGGTCGACTTGCGTGCTGCGCTCGAGGCGCTCCACCAACGGTACGGGGTCGAGACCGTGCAGGTGGACAGCGGCGGCACGCTAGCAGGCGCAATGCTGCGCGCCGGGTTGGTGGACGAGGTGAGCCTGATCGTCGCGCCCATGTTGACCGGCGGTACCTCGCCGCGCTCGATCTATCGCGCACCCGACCTCGAATCTGCCGATGGTATCATCCCGCTGGAATTGCTCCACGCCGAGGCGGTGGAGGGCGGCCACGTGTGGCTGCGCTACGCCGTCATCCGCCCAGGCACGTGACCGTGACCGGGATCATCTCTGTCCGGAACCTGACCAAGACGTACCGTGTGCCCGAGAGGGAGGCCGGCCTGATCGCCTCGCTCAAGAGCCTGGCGCACCGCATCTACCGCGACGTCGAGGCCGTGCGCGGCGTCGATTTCGACGTGGCAGCCGGCGAGATGGTGGGCTTTATCGGACCGAACGGTGCCGGCAAGACGACGACACTCAAGATGCTGTCGGGCCTGCTCCACCCGACCTCGGGAGAGGCACACGTGCTCGGGTTCACGCCGTGGGAGCGCCGCCCTGCCTACCTGCGCCGCATCAGCATGGTCATGGGCAACAAGAGCCAGATGCTGTGGGACATTCCGCCACTCGACACCTTTCAGGTGCTGGGCGAGATGTACGGCGTGCCAACAGAACAGGCAGCCCAGACGCTCGACGAGCTGGTGGCGCTACTCGACATGCAAGATCTGCTCACACGGCCGGTGCGCAACCTATCTCTCGGCGAGCGGATGAAGTGCGAGCTGGTAGCAGGGCTGCTCCACCGCCCCGATGTCCTCTTTCTCGACGAGCCCACCCTCGGCCTGGACGTGTCGATGCAGGCCCGGCTGCGCCGCTTCCTGGCCGATTATAACCGGCGACACGGCGTGACCCTCATCCTGACCAGCCACTATATGGCCGACGTCGTGGCCCTCTGCCCGCGTGTGATCCTGATCCATCATGGCTCGCTTGTGTACAACGGCGAGCTGAAAGGCCTCGCCCAGAAGTTGGCCCCCTTCAAGCTGATCCGCCTGACACTCGCCGGTGGCTCTGGCACCGACCCAGCGCTGCCTGAAGGGATTGAAGTATTGGAGCGCGAGAACGGGCGATTGGCACTGCGCGTGAGCAGCGACCAGGCTCCGGCCCTCACGGCCCAACTGCTCAACACGCTGCCCGTGGCCGATCTCGCCGTCGAGGATCCGCCCATCGAGGCTGTGATCGACCAGATCTACCAGGAGGGCGCATGAACCCACGTGGCGGGTGGGCGTTGATCAAGGCGACGTGGTCGTCGTGGCTCCAGCACAGGGGGTTTTTCTACCTGGTCGCCTTCTCGTGGATGATCCCCCTCCTTGTCTACCTCTTTGTGTGGTCCACAGCGGCCAGTGAAGGCGACGTGGGCGGCCTGACCCAGGGCGAGGTAGTCGGTTACTATGTCGTGCTCATCCTGGTCAACCAATTCACCTTTTCGACCAACAATTGGACCGTCGGCGACGCGATCCGGTATGGGCAGTACAACTACCTGCTGCTGCGCCCCATGTCGCCGGTGTTTGACGCCGTCGCGTCAGAGGTGGCAGTCAAGGTGGTGTTCATGACTTTTGCCGTGCCACTCGCCGCAGTGCTGGCGCTCATCCTGCGCCCCGAGATCGAGATTACGCCTGGCGGCGCGGCCGCGTTCGTGCCCGCGCTGGTGATGGCGTGGGCGCTGCGTTGGCTGTGGGGGTTCTGGCTGGCGATCCTTGCCTTCTGGGCGACGCGCGCCGATGCGCTCCTGTCGCTGCAAGAGTCGCTCGTCTTTCTGCTCGGCGGCCAGATCGCGCCGCCGGCGCTGCTGCCCGGCACGATGCAAACACTGGCCGGCGTCCTCCCCTTCCGATACATGGTGGCCTTCCCCGTAGAGGTGCTCACCGACCAGCTCACCCCTGCCCAGGTCGCGACAGGGTTCGCCTGGCAGGCAGGGTGGCTGCTCTTCACCGCCGGCCTGTTCGCTCTGCTGTGGCGCGCCGGGCTCAAGCGCTACGCCGCGGTGGGAGGCTGACGTGCCCAAGGCATACGTGCCCAAGACATACGTACGCTATTTGCGGCTGCTGGCCCGCTTTGCCCGGGCGTCGACCCAGAACGAGATGGCCTACCGGGCCAACTTTTGGCTCAGCCTCTTTCAGTCGCTGCTCGGCCTCGTCACCGGCGTGCTCGCGCTCGTCGTCGTGTTCGAGCAGGTGGAGAGCATCCGCGGCTGGGATCTGCCCGCCACGCTGGCGCTGCTGGGCGTGTACCTCACCCTCGACGCGCTGCGCGGGCTGTTCATCGGCCCCAGCCTCGAGGCCCTGGTGGGCATGGATGGCGAGATCTGGACCGGCACGTTCGATTTCACGCTCCTGCGCCCTGTCAATGCCCAGTTCCTGGCGAGCGTGCGCCACTGGCGGCCATTCGCCCTGGTCGACCTGGCGCTGGGCCTGGCGGTCGTGGTCATGGGCGCGCTACAGATCGGGCGGGAGCTGGCACCGCTCCACGTGGCGACGTTCCTCCTCACACTGCTGGTCGCAGTGGGCATCCTGTACGCAACACTGCTCGCCTTTTCGGCGCTGGCGCTGTGGAGCCCAGGGTTTCTCTTTACGTGGGTGTTCGACGGCCTGTTTCGGATGGCGCGCTATCCTGTGGGCCTCTATCCCGGATGGCTGCGCCTGATCCTGACCTGGATCGTGCCCGTGGGGATCATGACCACCGTGCCCGCGCAGGCCCTGAGTGGGTGCCTGCCGGCGGGCACACTGCTGGGCAGCGTGGCCCTGGCGGCGGTGCTGCTCGCCGGGGCGTCGGCGCTGTTTCGGATTGGGTTACAGCGGTATGCAAGCGCGTCGAGTTAGTGAACCAATCATCTGTCGCGTCCTCTCTGACTACCAAACCCCCTACCCCGATCCCATCGTCCTCCACGCAGACGACCAGGTCGCCGTCGAGGAGCGCGAGAGCGAGTGGCCCGGCTGGATCTGGTGTAGCGCACCCACCGGCAAGAGCGGCTGGGTGCCCGAGCGATACCTTGAACGCTGCGGCAACAGGGCCAGCGTGCTGCGCGACTATGATGCCACAGAGCTGACCGTCCATGCCGGCGAGGCGGTGACAGCCACCACGCACGAGGCGGGCTGGCGGTGGTGCACCAATGCGCATGGGGAGAGCGGCTGGGTCCCAGATGAATACCTCGACTGTGGTGCCTGAGCAACCGCGTGCAGTAGAACGTTTGAGCGGGTTTGACGCATCAACCATCCGGTGCTAAAATGGAAGCCATGAACACACTCGACGCTTTCCTGCCGGCCGTGCAGGCCTGGTTCCGTGAGGCATTTGGCGAGCCGACGCCGCCCCAGGCACTGGGCTGGCCCGCCATCCAGCGCGGCGACCATACGCTGATCCTGTCGCCCACAGGCTCGGGCAAGACACTCGCCGCCTTCCTGTGGGGCATCGATCAGATCTGGCGCGAATTGTGCAATATAACCCCGCATCCCAGGGACGTCGACGCCCCCGGCGACGAGTACGAGCCCGGTGTGCGCCTGCTCTACGTCTCGCCCCTGAAGGCGCTCAACAACGACGTCGAGCGCAACCTGCGCGCTCCGCTGGCCGGCATCCGCCGCGTGTCAGACAGCCGCGACGAGCCGCTGCCGGCGCTCGACGTCCTGGTGCGCACAGGCGACACGCCCCAGTCCCAGCGCCGGCGGATGGTCAAGCGGCCGCCTCATATCCTGATCACCACGCCCGAGTCGCTGTACCTGATCCTGACCAGCCCGGTGGCGCGCGACATGTTTCGCACCGTGCGCACAGTGATCCTCGACGAGATCCACACCCTCGTCGACAACAAGCGCGGTGTCCACCTGGCCCTGACCCTCGAGCGGCTCGTTGAGCTGGCGGACCAGCCGATCCAACGCATTGGCTTGTCGGCCACGCAGCGACCGTTGGAAGAAGTGTCCCGCTTTCTGGGCGGATTTCAACCTTCCGACCTTCCAGCCTTCCAAGAGAAAGAGCGGAAGGTTGGAAGGTCGGAAGATTGGAACGTGGTCGAGCGCCCGGTCACGATCGTCGACGCCGGCATGGTCAAACCGATGGACCTACAGGTCGTGCTGCCTGTCGACGATTTCCGCAACGCGCCAGGCGGCAGCATCTGGGCGGCGGTCATCCCACGCGTGATGGACCTGATCGAGCGACACAACACGACGCTCATCTTTGCCAACAGCCGGCGGCTGGCAGAGCGCACGGCGGACCGGTTGAATGACGTGTGGATGTCGCGCATGGCGGGAGGGGACCCATCGGCTGAGCTGATCGCAGGCGAGATCGCCAAGGGGATCGGGTTCCAGGGCACCGGCACCGTGGGCGGCCCCTTCCGGGCCCACCACGGCAGCGTCAGCCGCGAGCGCCGCCTCGATCTCGAGCAGGCGCTCAAAAAGGGCCAGCTCCCGGCACTGGTCGGCACCGCCTCGCTCGAGCTGGGCATCGACATCGGCGACATCGACCTGGTGGTGCAGCTCGAATCGCCCACAGGGGTGGCGCGCGGCCTGCAGCGCGTCGGCCGCTCGGGCCACCTGGTGGGGCAGACGAGCAAGGGCCGCTTCTTTCCCACCAACCGTGAGGATCTGCTCGAAAGCGCGGCCATCACCCACGCCATGCTCGCCGGCGACGTCGAACCCAGCTACACACCCCAGAACAGCCTCGACGTGCTGGCGCAGCAGATCGTGGCCATGGTCTCGGTCAAGAACTGGGAGGTGCACGAGCTGTACGCCCTGGTGCGCCGCGCCTACCCTTACTACCGCCTGACGCCCGACCTCTACCACTCGGTGCTCAACATGCTCTCGGGCCGCTATCCGAGCGACGCTTTTCGTGAGCTGCGCCCGCGCATCGCCTGGGACCGGGTGCACAATCGCCTCGCCGCGCTCCCGGGCAGCCGCCTGCTTGCCATCCGCAACGGCGGCACCATCCCCGATCGCGGCACCTTTGGCGCCTACCTGCCCGACAGGAAGACGCGCCTCGGGGAGCTGGATGAGGAGTTTGTATTCGAGACGCGGCCGGGCGACGTCTTTGCCCTCGGCTCGAACACGTGGCGTGTGCAAGAGGTGACGGAGGACCGGGTGATCGTCACGCCTGCCCCCGGCTACCTGCCGCGCATGCCCTTCTGGCGCGGCGATCTGCCCCGTCGCGACTATCACCTCGGCCTGCTCTATGGCCGCTTTCGCCGCGAGCTGGCAGAGCGCGTGATGGACAGCAAAGACCCCGAGCGGGCCGACATCGTCGACTGGCTGCGCGGCAGCTACCGCCTCGACACTAACGCGGCCCGCAGCGCTGTCGAGTATGTGGCCCACCAGGTGGAGGTGCTCGGCGCCATCTCGTCCGACCGGACGATCGTGGCCGAGATGTTCCGCGATCAGATCGGCGATCTGCGCCTGGTGATCCACTCCTGCTTTGGGGCACGCGTCAACAGCCCGTGGGCACTCGCCCTCGCCTCGGCCCTGCGCGAGCAGCTCGGCATCGACCTGGAAGTGATGGTCAGCGACGACGGCATCCTCTTTCGCTTTCTGGAGGCCGCCCGCGAGCCGGCGCTCGATCTATTGACCGACATGGGGCCTGTCGAGGCGCGCGAGCGCGTGCTGGGCGAGCTGCCCAACTCGGCGCTCTTTGGTGCCCAATTCCGCATGAACGCCGCCCGCGCCCTGCTCCTGCCCTCGACACGCGGCACCCACAAGCGCACCCCCTTCTGGCTCCAACGCCTGCGCGCCAAGGATCTGCTCGCCGTCGCCGGCGAGTTTGACGACTTTCCGATCGTCGCCGAGACCTACCGCGACTGCCTGCGCGACGTCCTCGACCTGTCGCACCTGGAAGAGGTGCTGCGTGCCATCCAGTCGGGCGAGGTAGAGGTCGTGTTCGCCGAGACGATCGTGCCCAGCCCGGTCGCCGGCAGTCTGCTCTACGACCTGATCAACAAGTATATGTACGAGTGGGACCAGCCCAAGGCCGAGAAGCAGATGCAGGCGTTGATGGTCGGCCGCGAGCTGCTGGCGCAACTCCTCGACGAGGCCGCCCTGCCTGACCTGCTGCGCCCCGAAGCCGTGAGCGAGGTCGAGAACCACCTCCAGCACCTGTCCGATGGCACCCGCGCCCGCACTGCCGAAGAGCTGACTACCCTCTTCCTCGCCCTCGGCGATCTGACCGCCGGCGAAGCCGCCGCCCGCAGTGACGGTCCTACCCCCGAATGGATCGAGCAGCTCACCCAATCCGGCCGTCTCGTCCCGTTCACACTCCGGGACGAGGCCCGCTACATCCTGGCAGAACACGTTCCTGCCTACACTGCCGCCTTTGGATTGGAAGGTTGGAAGGTTGGAAGACTGGAAGATTGGGCTACCCGTGCACAGGATCAAGACGATGCAGCGCGTGCGATCCTTCGCCGCGTATTGAGCACACACGCTCCTTTGACACGTGAATGGCTGCTCAAGCGCTATCCGTTTCCCGTCGACTGGCTCGACACTACACTCCAAGCCCTTGTCGACGAAGGCACCCTCGTCTACGGCCAGATCACAAACGTTGGAACGTTGGAACGTTCAAACGTTCAAACGTTCCAATACTGCGACCGCCGCACCCTGGAGCACATCCACCGCCGCACGCTCGCCCTGCTGCGCCAAGAGGTCGAGCCGGTCAGCCTGTACGCGTATGCCGATTTCGTCGCGCGCTGGCAGCACCTGCACCCGGCGGCACTGTTCGACGGTCCTGGCGCCCTCGTCCGCCTGCTCCAACATCTCCGCGGCGTGCCCGCCCCCGGTCCCGTGTGGGAGCGCGACGTGCTGCCGCTGCGCCTGGCCGATTACGATCCAGCCGAGATGGAGGCACTGTGTGCGCGCGGTGAGGTGGCCTGGGTAGTCACCGGCGGCAAGGACCCCCGCCGCGCCCGCGTCCGCTTTTTCTTTCGCGGCGAGGGGGGCCTCTTTCTCCCGCCCGCGCCCGACAACGCCAACCTGTCGCCCGCCGCACAGCAGGTGCTCGCGTTCCTGCGTGCGGAAGGCGCCTCTTTCTTTGGTGACCTGGAAGCCGGCACCGAGCTACCTCACGCCGAGTTGACAGGCGGCCTGGTAGAGCTGGTCCTCGCCGGTCTCGTCACCAATGACACCTTGCACGCTCTGCGCCGCATCCTGGCCTGGACTATGACGGATACTGCCGGCGAACGCGCTCCACTGAGTGCGCTAGAGGCGGAGCTGGCGGCGTGGCGAAGTGAGCGCCAGCCTCCCGATAGCTCCCTCGTCGCCCGCCCTGAACGAGGTCGATTGCACCGGGCGCAGCGCGACATCACGCGCCGTTTCACCCCTCCCCCACCCCTCCTCCTCAGGGGAGGGGCTGGGGGAGGAGAGGAATGGCCCGGACGCTGGTCGCTCGTCCACCGCATCGGGGTGTGGGGTAAAGAGCGCCCGCCGCACGAGCGGATCGGCCGGCAGGCACGCCAGCTCCTACTAGCCTACGGCATTGTCACGCGCGAGAGCCTCGAGGCCGTATCTGCTGGCGGCGCGTGGGAGGGGGAAGAGGCATTCAACTGGCGCGCCCTCTACCCCGAGTTCCAGCGTTTGGAGATGCGCGGCGAGGTGCGGCGCGGCTATTTCGTCCAGGGGTTGCCCGGCGTCCAGTACGCCCTGCCCGAAGCCGTCGAGCACCTGCGCGAGTGGACCCGCCCCGACGCGCCCGGCGCCGGCACCCTCGTCCTGCTCAACGCTGCCGATCCGGCCAACCTGTTTGGCCCGGCTGCTGACACTTCGATCGGCACTGGGGAGGAATCGGAGGCCGAGGGTGGCGCCGTGGCTGCACCCGAGCCCACCGCGCCTGACCCGGCTCGCTTTGGCCGCATCCCGTCGAATTACGTCGTCCTGCTGCGGGGCCGGCCCGTGCTCCTGGTAGAGATGGGCGCCGGGCGGCTGACCACGCTGCCCGACGTGCCACGCGAGACCCTCAAGCAGGCGCTGGTCCTGGCTGTGGACCACGCTGCCGGCGGCGAGCGGCTGATCTTGAGCCACTGGAACGGCGAGCCGATCCTCGATACCGAGGCCGGCCCCCTGCTCGAAGAGGTGGGCTTCCGGCGCGAAGTGCTCGACTATATCTGGGACAGATAACGACGAGGTGAGCCATGTCGGCATTCGATCCCAACGAGCGACGTGCTGATTGTGAGCGCTACCTGAGCCATACACTAACCGCCACGGTGCGCCTGATGCATGCCATGCAGCTCGAAAAGAGCACGCGCGATGCGCCGTGGCGGCTCGACGTCGAGGTAGACGGCCTGTCACATGCCTACGTGCTGCGCCTCCAGTCTCGTGGCATCGAGCACGAGTATCGAGTGCTGCGTGCCATAGAAGGGCTGCGGATCCCGGCCCCACGCGCCTACGGCTGGGATCCTGATGGGCAGGCGCTCGGCATCGCCTGCTATTTTTACGATTTCATCGAGGGCGAGTCGCTGCTGCCGCCCCTGCTCGCCGGCGAAACATGGGCCGAGGACCTTTACATCGACACGGCATGTGCCCTGCACTCGATCACGCGCGAGGACCTGGGCGAGCGGAGCGCGCTCTTTGAAGAGGAAAACGCGGCCGACGTCCTGGAGGACGCCTACACCTACTTTCAGGAGCATCCCGACCCTGTTGTGGAGGCCGCCTACGTCCGCCTGAAGGAGACGCTGCCAGCGCTGCCCGCGCCCTGTTTCTGCAACGGTGACCTGTGGCCCGATAACCTGATCGTGCGCGACAGGCACCTGGCCGGCGTCATTGACTGGGCACACGCCGGCTTTAGCGACCCGATCTTTGAGTTCCTACTCCCCTTCTTCCTGCGACCGGAACTACGCGGACGAGGGATCGAGGCGCGCTACTGCCAGCGGATGGGCTTTGACCTGGCGATGCTGCCCTGGTACCATGGCCTCGAGTTTTTCGACTCGCTGCGCTGGGTGCTGGTCGTCGACGAGCCGTACGAGCAGCACACGGCCGGGAGCCTGCGCGCTGACCTGGCGCAGTGGCTGGAGGCACATTGAGCGAAGGGGTGTGCCGTCGCCGATGAGCGTGAAGGCGATCTTGCTCGGAAACGCCCAGGACGGCGGGCTGCCGCAAGCCGGGTGTGGGTGCACGAATTGTGCGCGCGCGTGGGCTGATGCCGCGCAGCGCCGGCACGTGGCCTGCCTGGGCCTGGTGGACCGGCTCGGGGGCAAAGCGGGCCAGGGCTGGCTGATCGATGCCACGCCCGACTTTCGGGAGCAGCTACACCTGCTCGGCGCGTTGACAGGCAGCGCATCCCTGGCGGGCATCTTGCTCACCCACGCGCACATCGGCCACTATGCCGGGCTGATCCACCTGGGCCGCGAGGCGTGGGCGCCGCAGCAGGTGCCAGTATATGCCTCGGCGCAGATGGCAGCCTTCCTGGCATCGAACGCGCCCTGGTCACAGCTCATCAGCCTAGGCCAGATCGAGATCCAGGTGCTGGCGCCAGGGCAGACTGTGGCCCTCAGCCCACGGCTGAGCGTTACACCGCTGGCGGTGCCTCACCGGGCCGAGTTCAGCGACACGCTCGCCTTTGTCGTCGAGGGGCCGGCGCGGCGCCTGCTCTACTGCCCCGACACGGACACGTGGGCACGCTGGGAGAAAGATGTCCGCGCTCTGGTGTCGAGCGTCGAGGTCGCACTGCTGGACGGCTGCTTTTTCAGCGCCGACGAGCTGCCGGGCCGGGACATGGCCCAGATCCCCCATCCGCTGGCGACCGATACGGCGGAACGGCTGGCAGGCGTGGCGTGTGACGTGCGCCTGATCCACCTGAATCACAGCAACCCCTTGCACTGGCCCGGGCCGGAGCGGGCATGGCTTGCGGCACAGGGGGTCGGCGTGGGGCTGCCGGGCGAGCAGTGGAGCCTGGGTGGTTGATGCGTGCGTGTGGCCTGGTCCATGCAGAGCAAAGTCTTGCGAAATACACCCTTCTATGCTATACTACCGGGCACACGGTGGATGTAGCTCAACGGCAGAGCGCCGGTCTGTGGAACCGGTGGTTACGGGTTCAAATCCCGCCATCCACCCCTTAACCACCACCAGGACCTAATCCTGGATAAAGGGCTCGTCACGCGACGGGCCTTTTTCTTTTTCCTCACCCAATTCCCGCGGAAGCTACAGACAAAAGTGGCCGGACACGGTGTAGAAAGCACCGTGCCCGACCTAACCCACCAGCCGGTTGCCGCAGCATGGTGAGCCAGGGGAGCATAGCACACGCTTTCCCTCCCAGTCAACACCGAACGGCCCATCGCCGGTCAAACGGCAGGAGGTGGGTCGTTTTGTCTCTGAGCGCCGGGAAGGGCACAACGACCTTGGCGACAGAGGCACCTGTTGCCCGTAGTACAGCCCGGGGGAGGGTTGGAGGAGGTGAAATGCAGAAAAACCCTCCTTTTAGGGGGATAGACAAACGGCCTATTCCATGGCACAATGGAGGGGAGGATGAAACACATGTTCGGCAAGCGAGTATTAGCCATTGGCAACCAGAAAGGCGGCGTCGGCAAGACTACTACGACCCTGAACCTGGGGGTGGAGCTGGCCAACCGCGGGCGGACGGTGGTGCTGGTGGATGCCGATCCCCAGCATAGCCTGACCACCTCCCTGGGCTTTGATGCGGTGGACAACAGCCTGGCCGGGGTGCTGGGTGATCATCGCCCGGGGGCCATGACGGTATCCGACGTGATCCGGAAGGTGCAAGATGAGGGAGCTCAGCTTTGGTTGGTGCCCTCAGGCTTATCCTTGGAGATGTCCAGTTTGGGCATGATGAACCGTATCGGCCGGGAGCTTTTGTTGAGGCAGGCTCTGTCGACGGTCAAGTCCGACTACATCCTGATTGACTGTCCGCCCTCTCTGGGACTGCTGACCATCAACGCCCTAGTGGCTGCAGACCGGGTCCTGGTGCCGGTACAGGCCGAATATCTGGGGCTGCACGGCCTGGCCCTGTTCTGGCAGACGATGCAGCAGGCAGCACCCCTCAACCCGGGCCTGCAACTGCTGGGTATCCTGCCCACGATGACCAGGAGAACCAGACATCACGCCGAGATTCTGAAGACCATGGGCCAGATCAAAGCTCAGGTATTCGAGCCGATCCCCCTATCGGTCAAGGCCAGTGAGGCCCACGCCGTCGGGCGATCTGTCTCTGCCCTCGATGGTGACAACGCTGTGGCCCAGGCATATGCCTGCCTGGCCAGGGAGGTGGAGCGGCTATGGTGACCAAAGCCGAGCGGGAACGCGCAAACCAGCGGCTGGCGCAGACACTTGACCTCTTCCAGCCCACGGCTCATCAGGAGCAGGCGGCCGATGAGGCCGCGGCAAAGGCCGCACAGGCCCGCGTGCCCAAGAGCCGGATCTACGAACGGCAGCGGCCGGCTTTTGCCTTTCGCATCAGGCCGGCGGACAATGGCCGGATCGATGCACTGGCCCGCGGGCTGGACGTCACGAAAGACGCCCTGGCAGCCGGCCTGGTGCAGGCGGCACTGGATGCCGTCGAGGGAGGCCGGCTCCTCCTGAGTGTGGAGCGTCAAGCCGTCCAGCGCAGAGACAAGTTGGGGCGCCTCCGAACTTGGGTCAGGATGACAGTGCGGGGAGAATGGACAAATCCTGCCAAGTGAGCCTGTCCGCAGCATTTACGCAGCATCCATGCAGCATGGCTGCTGCATCCGTGCTGCCTCCATGCTGCGGAAAGGCCGGGAAAACAGCCCTCTCAGAGGCCACCAGAATCGGTGTCCCAAAAGGCTGGCACTTGGTACACACATTCCCGTTGAGGATTTGGGTGGCCGCTCACAGGACGGTGCAAGCGAAGGGTGATAGGTCGCACCCCCACCGCACCTCAGCGGGGCCAGATTGCTGCTCCGCAGGTGTGTCTGGCCCCACTGTGCAGCACGGCGGGGGTAGCAAGCTAAAAGGGGTGATGATGAGTGCCTACAGACACCGAACTCTCGGCATTTGTGCATGTCATACCCGGGGGTTGCGCTCATCACGATGACCACCAATCGCCGAGCTTGTGGGCTTTGTTCATACCCAGCTCGCTGCTATGCGGCCTTTGGCCTCAGCAGCCCGCTTGCGCGAAAGGAGAGTGTATGAAGGGAACACCTGTGATGCACAAACGGCAACTCATCGACCAGGTGGCCCGGCGAAGTGGCCTCCGGGGGCTCACCCGGCGACAGGTCCGAGACGCACTCCATGGCATCCTGGACGTGATCACCGACGAGATGGCAGAGGGGCGGGCGGTGACCATCAGCGGCTTTGGCCGCTTTGAGGCCAAGGAGCACAAGGGCAGGCGGGTGGTGGGCATGGACGGCGGCGAGTACGAGGTGGAAAGCCGGCTGGTACCCTCGTTCAAGCCCTATCCATCGCTGCGCGCCAAGTTACAGGGCAAGACCGACGAACGGATGATGCCCAAGCCGCGCCCTCTGCCGCCGAGATGGTCGGACGATCCGTTTAGCTGAGGGGCTGACAGCGAGATGCGCCTATCCGCCTTATCGACGCCGCCACCCATAAGCCATCTTTTTCTTGAAATGGGGGTGCCTTGTCGGCGATGCTACCCTACCTGGGCCGGCCAAGGGGATGGGGAGGTTGCGGCATCCACCAGGGCTGCGTTCAGGCGTCGAAAGCTGCCGTGGACCTGCCAGGAGACGATCATGCCAGACAGATTGGCCGGGGAGTAGCCCCTTGAGCAAGCGAAACAGGTTGTTGGCAGCGGCCGTGGCCTACGCCCGCTGGGGGTGGGCCGTCCACCCCTTGCGGCCGGGCGACAAACGCCCGCTGGTAAAGGACTGGCCTCACCAAGCCACGACCGACCTGCGGACGATCCAGGCTTGGTGGGCGCAGTGGCCAGATGCGAACGTCGGCCTGGCCTGTGAACCTTCCGGCCTGTTTGTGGTCGACCTCGACGTCAAAGGGAATGCTGATGGCCTGGAGAGCTGGGCCAAGCTGAGGGCACAGCTCGGCTTGGGGGACCTGGTTACGCCCACCAGCAGAACGCCGAGTGGCGGGCGGCACCTGTTCTTTGCAGCCGGTAACCCCGCCCTGGGCAATTCTACTGGCCGGCTGGGCACGGGGATTGACACCAGGGGGGCGGGAGGCTATGTCCTGTTGCCCCCCTCGACGCTGGCCGATGGGACTACCTATACCTGGGAGATCTCGCCCAGGGAGCACGACCCAGTTCCCCTGCCGCCAGCGCTGGTCGACCTGCTGGCAAACCCGGAACCCTGCCGCCAGGGAGACAACGGCGGCTCGCCCCGCAACGCCACGGAGAGGGGCGCAGCCTACGCCCTCGCAGCCATGAGCGGCGAGCTGGCCAAGCTGGCCACAGCCACCAGCGGCACACGCAACAACACGCTCAACACGGCCGCCTACGCCCTGGGCCAACTGGTGGGCGCGGGCCTCCTGAACCGGGCGGAGGTGGAGGGCCGGCTCCTGGCCGTGGCCCTATCCACTGGCCTGGAAGAGCGCGAGGCCCTGGCCACACTGGCCAGCGGCCTCGACGCCGGTCAGAAGCAGCCCCGGGTTGTGCCCGACAACGGGCGAAAGCTGAAGGCAATCCAGCCGCCCACCCCGGAAGTGGCCACGGTTTCGTATGCCGAGCACGAGTTCCCCCCCCTGCCCGACTATGCCCGGCTGCCCCCGGATCTGGGCCGCGATGCCTGCCCCTGGCTGGATAACTATATCGGGTTCAGTCGCACCTGGAGCCCCAGGAGCTTTGACGGCTTCCACGAGGCGTGCGCCCTGTGGCTCCTCTCGACCGTGGCGGCGCGGCGGGTGGTGGTCCACTACGGCCGGCCCCGTTACACCAACCTCTACTTCCTCCTGGCAGGCCGCACCACCATGCATGCCAAGTCGAGTGCGACCGACATCGCCCGAGGACTGTTGAGAGCCTGTGGGCTTGATTACCTCCTGGCGGCGGATGAAGCGACCCCCCAGGCGTTCGTGCGCGCCCTGGCCGGAGGAGGGCTGCCCATCAACTTTGACAGCATGGAGGAGGATCAGCGGCTGGCGGCCAAGATGCGTATGGGCTTCTGTGGCCAGCGCGGCTGGTATGCCGAAGAGTTCGGGAGCTGGTTGGCAAGCATGACGCGGACCGATGGCGTGATGGCCGACTTTCGAGGGCTCCTCCGCAAGCTCGACGACTGCCCCCCAGACTACTCACGGTCGACCATCGCGCGGGGAGATGAGGTGATCCATCGTCCCTACCTGGCGCTCATCGCCAACCTCACGCCAGCGGACCTGCGCCCGGTAGCCAAGAAGGGAACACAGCTTTGGGGCGACGGCTTCCTGGCACGGTTTGCGTTCATCACCCCGCCCAGGGGCGAGGTGTTGACGGCCCAATTCCCCAAGGGCCAGCGGCCATGTCCCCCGGATCTGACAGCGCCCCTGGTGGCATGGCACCGGCAGCTTGGGCTGCCCAAGGTGCAGATAGAGAACCAGGTGGACAGGAACGGTGACCCGACCGGGGAAAAGATCGTGGCCATCGAGCCCTCCGAGCCCCAGGTGTGCACGCTGGCCGACGACGTGTGGGACGCCCTGCACCGCTACAACATGGGTGTGCTGGAGATTGCCCAGGGGAGCGAGCTGACCGACCTCGACGGCAACTATGGCCGGTTACACGAAAAAGCGCTGCGGATCGCAGCCCTGCTGGCCAGCATGGAGAACGGCGACAGGGTCGAGCTGCGACACTGGGCCAGAGCCCAGGAGGTAGCCGAACGGTGGAGGCTGTATGCCCACCGGCTCTACGAGCAGGTCACCGAGATGGAAGTCTCTCAGCAGGCAGAGATGGAAGACAAGGTGGTCGATACGGTCAGGCGCTGGCAGGGGACCGAGAGGTACCCGGACGGCCTGACCGCCAACGACATCGGCCGGTTTGTCTGGGGATTGGGAGCGGTCGAAGTGAAACACTATGCCGATCAATTGGTGGCGGCCCACGTGCTAGAAAAACACAAGCCGGGGCGCGCCGAGCGATACTTTGTGCCCCAGCCAGAACCGGACGGTAGAGGAGTAGAGGAGTAGAGGCCGGTGAAAGAGGCTCGAAACCTCTACGGTTCGCAACCCGGCAAGGGGAGAGGAGTAGTAGAGAAGAAAGAATGCTCTCTACTTATCTACTCTCTCTACTCCTCTACGATAGCTTTACCTGGTGGAAGTGCACCAATGGCAAACGATCGACTGAGCGCCGGCATCTGCCTCGGGAGAGCCATCCGAGGCCGGCGATGAACCACAGCCGGCACTGTGAGTACTTGTCTGTCCTGCGGGATAGGATGACAGAGTAGCCAACCATGCGAGCCGGGCTCTATGCCAGGGTATCAAGAGAAGAGCAGGCCGAGGGGTACTCCATCGACGAGCAGATGGAGGCCATGCACCGCTTCTGCAAGGAACGAGGCTGGACCGTCGCGGCTGAATATGCCGAGCTGGGCTACACCGGCACCGTCACCGAGCGCCCCGAGTTCTCCCGTGCCCTCGACGATTGCCAGGCCCGCAAGCTCGACATTCTCTTGACCCACCAGCTCGACCGCTTCTACCGCAACCTGGCGCTCCAGCTCGAGACGCTGGGCCAACTCGGCGGGTGGGGCGTCGGCTACCTGTCAGTCACCGAACAGATCGACTACTCGACCCCCCAAGGCATGCTCTTCCTGCAAATGCTCGGCGCCTTCAACGAGTACTATGTCGCCAACCTCAGTCGGGAGACGAAAAAAGGCAAGCGGGGTCGCGCCAAGTCGGGCAAGTCCAACGCCAGTCTGCCAGCCTATGGATACACACGCAACGACGACGGTGAGGACGTGATCGAGCCCAACGCGGCAAAGGGCGTGATCCTGGCCTTCGAGAGCTACGCGACCGAGCAGCACAGCGATCCCGAAGTGGCTGGCATCCTCAACCGAGCAGGATACGCGCCCAGCGGCCGTGCCAAATCAGGCCGGTGGACCCGCGAGGGTGTGCGCTACATGCTCACCAACCCCTTCTACATCGGCCTCATCCGCTACGGGGAGGAATACTTCCCGGGCCAGCACCAGCCGTTGATCGAGCGCGAACTGTGGGACCGGGTACAGGCGATCCGCAAGAAGCGGGGCAGCGGCAAAGGGGCAGGTCGCAAGCCGGACCGTGTCTACCTGCTCTCTCGCCTGGCACGATGCAGCGACTGTGGCCTGCGCTTGACGTCCCAGACGAGCAAAGGCAAAGGCCGGAAGGGGCACGAGACGCAGTACTACCACTGTCCCTCGTATCGCCGATCGATCGACTGCTCCACGGATGGCGAGTTTGCGCCAGCGGACGAGATCGACCCCCAGGTCGCGGCGCTGATTGCGCGACTACGCCTGCCCGACGACTGGCGGGAGCGGCTGGATGAACTTTCCGAGCATCGCGAGGAGCGCGAGAATGTGGACGGCAAGCGTACGTACCTCAAGGGCAAGCTGCGGCGCCTGCGCACGCTCTACCTGGAAGGCGATATCGACAAGGCAGAATACGACCGGGAAAAGCACGAGCTGCAGGCCAAACTGGATGCCCTGCAGGTGCCCGAGCAGCCGGCCCTGGAGCAGGCGGGCGAGACGCTGGAGAGCCTGGGCGCCGAGTGGGCGAATGCGCCCAAACACTACCAGCACGAGATGCTCAAGGTCATCTTTGAAGCGGTGTATGTGGATGTCAAGGCGCGCAAGCTGGTGTGCGTGAAGCCACACCCCCAGTTTGCGCCCCTGTTCAGCATGGATGGATTGGAGGAAAGAGATGGGCTCTTCTACGGCCGAGCAGAAGCTTGACCCACGAGTGGAACGGCTGCTGGAGCTGATCATCGAGGCCAGGCGGGCAAAGCAGGCGGTGATTGAGGCGGGGGCAAGTGCAAATGCATGACGGGCACTGTGGCTCGGGTGTGCCACCATAAATGCCATTCGCGTTCGCCCGTGTGTTACACAGCAATTGCGACTGGCGTCCCCAATTCGGCCGGTTCATCAAAGTGCCTCCCTCTCAACTTCCACATGCTGTTTCCGTACGGAAAAAACGTGCACGATGCTGTCTTGCAGCCTGGTAGCTTCGCTGTTATAATTCGAGTGTCGGAAAAAGAAGTATCGGCGCACATCGATGGGCAGCTTTGGTACGGGGGCCAGACCTAATCATCCAGCATCACAAGTGAGCTAAAGATGGCGATGCACCCTTTGCCGTTTGTACCCCTGCCAACCGAGTCTCTGTGATGATCGGCATGGACACATCCTACAACCTGGTAGCAATCCGGCAGCTATTGACCGAGGCCTTCCAGCCCGAGGCCCTGCGCCGATTCTGCCAGGATCGGCCACTGTTTCGCCCCATCCTCGCCGACTTTGGGTCAGGCCACAGCCTCAACGACATGGTGGATCGGGTCATCGACTACTGCCTGCGTCACGCTCTCTTGCCCGAACTCCTGGCTGCGGTCGAGCGGGAGTTCCCCCGTCAGTACGCTCGTTTCGGCCCCTACGGGGAGCAAACCAGATCCGAACCACAGGCTCCCGATCCTGTTGCGCTCGCGCGTTGGGATGAAAACCTGAAGGTCTACAAAAAGCGGATGGTGGAGCGCTACGGCACGACCCAGATCTTTGGCCAGCCGCGCCCCGTCCCCTTGGAGCAGGTCTTTACCGACGTGTACATCCTCGAAAAGCCTGTCGCTTTCCGG
>JAFGIA010000230.1 GCA_016929795.1 Anaerolineae bacterium | reverse complement strand
GCCATGATCGGCGCGCTGGCCTTCCTGGGCTGCCCCTGGCGGGCGCTGCTGCGCTTCTCGGCCGGCGATCTGAACGCGGTCGTGGGCCTGCTCGGCCTGGCAGCCGGCATCGTGGTCGGTGTGCAGTTCCTCAAGGCCGGCTACAACCTGGGCCGCTCGCACAAGACCTACCCTGCCGTGGGTTGGATCATGCCGGCCCTGATGATCGGCCTGCTTCTGCTGCTCATCTTCGAAGTCAAGGTGAGTGACACAGGCGCCCTCTTTTTCAGCGAGAGTGGACCGGGCTCACAGCACGCCTTCTGGCTCATCTCCCTGGGCGCGGGCTTGATCATCGGCTTCCTGGCCCAGCGCACCCGCTTTTGCACCATGGGCTCCATCCGCGACGTGATCCTGATGCGCGACACCCACCTGATCAGCGGCCTGGGGGCGCTGGTGGTGGTGGCTGTGATCGTGAACCTGATCCTGGGGCAGTTTGGTCCCATCGCCTTCTTTGGGCAGCCGGTGGCCCACAGCCAGCACCTCTGGAACTTTTTCGGCATGGCGCTGTCGGGGTTGGCCTTTGCCCTGGCCGGGGGCTGCCCGGGCCGGCAGCTTTTCCTCGCCGGCGAAGGGGATGGCGACTCGGCCGTGTTTGTCCTGGGCATGATCACCGGGGCAGGGCTGGCTCACAACTTTGCCCTGGCCGGCACGCCCGACGCGGTGGTGGAAGGTGTGCAAAAGATTGGCGGCATCACCCCCTACGGCATGGCTGCGATTGTCCTGGGGCTGGTGGTGTGTATTGTGCTTGGTTTGACCATGCGTCAGAAAGTGGAGGGGTAATACCATGACTCATTCAGTCGATGCACGCGGGCTGTCCTGTCCCCAACCGGTCATCCTGGCTCGCAAGGCCATCCAGACAGGGGAATTCCCCATCGCAGTATTGGTCGATACAGTGACCTCGCGGGAGAACGTCCGGCGCGCGGCGGAAAAACTCGGCTGCCAGGTCAAGATTCAAGATCTGGGGGACGAATTCAAGCTGACCCTGACCAGATGAACTCGTGCCCGTATGGGCAATGCCTCGCGGGCGCAGGTGAACGATGGAACGGCCTTCGGCTATCCATCGTCTGCCAGTGCCCGCCGGCAGACCACCATGGGAGGACCAATGATCTATTTCGACAACGCGGCCACCTCGTGGCCCAAACCGCCGGGCGTGGCCAAAGCCATGACCCACTTTATCGAGCACGTAGGCGCCAATCCGGGCCGCGCCGCCCACCGCCTGGCCGTCGAGTCGGGCCGCATCGTCTACGGCGCCCGCGAGGCAGTGTGCGATCTGTTCCACGCACCCGACCCGCTGCGCCTCGTCTGGTGCAAGAACGTCACCGAGGCGCTCAACCTGGCGCTGCGCGGCCTGTTGCAGCCCGGCGACCACGTCATCACCAGCTCCATGGAGCACAACTCGATGATGCGCCCCCTGCGCGCACTGGAGCGACCTGAACAGAGTTCAGGCGGGGTCGAGGTGACAGTGGTAGGCTGCTCACCCCAGGGCCTGCTCGACCCGGCCGCCGTGGCGTCGGCCATCCGGCCCAATACCCGCCTGGTGGCCCTCAACCACGCCTCGAACGTCGTAGGCACCCTGCTGCCCATCGCCGAGGTCGGCGCTCTCTGCCGCCAGCGCGGCCTGCTCCTCCTGGTCGATGCCGCCCAGACCGGCGGTGCCTATCCGCTGGATATGCAAGCCGACCAGATCGACCTGCTCGGCTTTACCGGGCACAAGTCGTTGGGCGGGCCGATGGGCACCGGGGGCCTGATCGTGGGCGAACGGGTGGACGAAACGCAGCTCGAGCCGTTGATCCGTGGCGGCACGGGCAGCCGCTCGGAGCACGAAGTGCAACCTGACTTTTTGCCCGACATGTTTGAGAGCGGCACACCCAACGTGGTGGGGTTGGCCGGTTTGGAGGTGGGCGTGCGCTGGGTGCTGGACCGAGGCGTGGCAGCCATCCGCGCCCACGAGGTGGCCCTGACCCAGGCGCTGATCGAGGGCTTGCAGGCCATCACCGGTGTGACCGTCTACGGCACGCTCGACCCCGAGCTGCAAACGGCCACGGTCTCGTTCAACGTCGACGGCATGGCGCCTTCGGAGGCGGGTTTGCGCCTCGACGACGAGCACGGCATCCTATGCCGCGTAGGCCTCCACTGCGCGCCGGCGGCCCACAGGACCCTCGGCACCTTCCCCGCCGGCACAGTGCGCTTTGGCCTGAGTGCATTCAACACCGCTGAGGAAGTGCACGCGGCCATCTCCGCCGTGCGCCGGCTCGCGGAAGAGACGCCATGACTTCCGGGTACGCCGTCGTTCTGGTGCAATCCACCAGCCACGCCATGCGCGTGGAAAAGCTGCTGCGCCACGCGGGCATCTCCTCCAAGATGATCCCCGTTCCGCGCCACATCAGCTCTGATTATGGGCAAACCTCGCTAGTTGCCGCCTCCTGCCTTGTGCTGCTCCCACAACTGGATCGCGCGCTCCTGCCCATAGTACCACCGCGCGTGGTGCTCACGGGCGTACGATTCAGACACATAGCCAAAGCGCATGCTGACCAGGCTCTGCCACATCATGGGATGGATCACGGCCAGATAAAAGTGGACGATGAACATGGCAAAGGTGACGATGAAGGCCAGGTCGTGGATGATCAGCAAGGCAAGAAAGAGATTCGGCGGGAGGATGCCTTTGCCGAACCACATCCCCAGGCCACTGACGCCAAAGGCGGCCGTGCCCACGATCATGACAATGGCATTCATTCGCTCGCCCGTGTTAAAGCGCGGTTGCGGCGGCATGGCTCCATGGCGCCCGAGGAGATAGTAGGGCACCGCTGCCTTGAGCCATTCGATGTCAAAGCGGCAGAAGGTGAAAAACTCGCGCAGGTGCATCACCAACCGCCGCGGCTGCGCGATTCCATAGATGATCGGCGTCGCCCCAAAGACCACGGCCGCCATGCGGTGCAGAATGCGCACGTTGCGCATGGCGACGCACCCCGCCTGGCACTGGAGAAGAGGCGTGAAGAGGATCAGGCCAGTCAGCGCCAGAGGGAGGAAAGAGCCGGTGTGCACCCAGTGCAGGAACCGCTCCAGGAAGGTATAGCGGGGGATCCATTGAATCTGAATGACGCTCTCTGTGCCCTTTAGCCTGACACTCATTCTACTTCCTCCATGTGGATGTTGCGCCGCGCGAGACCAAAGGCGGCGACGACGCCGACCAATGCGACGCCAAAGATGGCGAACCCCGCCGGCTGGACGATCTTGCGATAGAGACGCGCCAGGTCAAACTGCCCGCCCGGATCGGCAGGCAAACCATAGGCTGATGGCTGGTCGAGCAGGATGCTCAGGCGGTGCAGCCCGCCGGCTTCCTCCTCCCCGTAAAGGAGCGCGCCACTATCCCCCCCCGCCTTGAGCTCAGCGACGCGGGCCCTGGCGGTGGTCAAAAGTGTCTCCCGCTCTCCCCAGGTCAGGGCGCCGGTGGGGCAGGCCTCGGCGCACGACGGCCCGCCGGTGCCAGCGTCGATCTTGTCCTGGCAGAAGGTGCACTTGGCCGCCACCGCCTCTCCCGTGATCAGGTTCACCTCGCCGAGGTGAGGAATGCCAAAGGGACAGAACTGGGTGCAATAGCCGCAGCCAATGCAGATGTTCTGGTTGAAAGATACAAACCCCCTGTCGTCGACGGACAGCGCGCCCGATGGGCAGCCCGCGGCGCAGGCCGCATCAGTGCAGTGCATACACTGGTAGCTAAAGAAGGGATGGTCCTCCGCATCGACCCCTTTCCGTGTGACGATCAAGTTCCAGGTCGCAGCAGATAGCTCGGTGTTGGGTTCGTCGGGTGACGGCAGCCCGTTGTGCGTTTTGCAGGCCCGCTCGCAGGCGCGGCAGCCGATGCATTTCGATGCATCGTACAGGATCGCCAGCTCGCTCCCGGCAGGCGCCGACGCCACGGCCTGGCCTGGCACTTGCAGGAGCAATCCAGACAGACCAACGCCCGACAGCTTGAACAAGTCCCTCCGCTTGATGCATAGTGTGCCGGTGTCAGACACTGTGCTCTCCTCTCCGCAAGATAGCCTGCCGGTTGACCAGCAGGACAATGGCCGCAACCACGATCCCGAGCACGACCGCAGCCACGATAATCCACGCCAGCCAGCTCCACGCCGCGATGCCGCCGATCCGCCCAGCCGTGGTGTAGGGGCCCCACGAAGAGGGCGGCACCTCGTCGACGATCACGGCGGCGTTGGCCTG
>JAFGIA010000229.1 GCA_016929795.1 Anaerolineae bacterium | reverse complement strand
GTCCAGGTCGTTGGGGGCGGACGAGGGGGTCACGCCGTCGAGGGTGGGATCCGCCTGCGCCGCTGCGTGGGCCGGTTGTGAGCCCGTTCCTCCTGCCAGGCAGACCAGGACCACCATCATAGCCGTGCAGGACAGGACGGCTGTCGCCAATGCCAACCATTGCTTCTTCATGGCGCCTCCTCCTATGGAGAACGGTCCTCTATCGGGACATTTCGTGAAAGAGAATGCCCGTTCTGCTTGGATGGCAGACGGGCATTCTGGTGTGATATTGGCTGCCAAGGCGCACCGGCTGCCCTGGTGCTTGCTTCGACCGTCGATGGGACTATGGAGGACTGGGCACAGTGTTGCACTGATGCTTCTATTATACGCCATCGGGTGGCAGAAGTCAAGGTCGAGTTTAGCACGACACCGCTTTCGCTACCTGTGGCTTTGCGGGCTCTGGATCGGTCAGCTTATTGCCTATCTCATCCTCTTGTGCTATACTCTCGGAGTGAAAACGACAGCGAGTAGTGCAGTTTGAGATAGTAGGTCCAACGGGCAGTTGCTGACGCACAGCAACCACCTGGGCACGCACCTGGACGGCGAGATCCACTTTTTTACCGCCGGCAAGGACATCGCCCAGCTCGAGCTGAACGACTTTCTCGTCGGCCCGGCGGCTGGGCGCCACTGGCGCACGTCGACCTGTCAGACGCGACGGGCGACGTGCGCCAGTGGCGCCTGGATCTACACACCCGAGATGATCGAGGAGCGCGTCGAGGTGCGCGAGGGCGATATCCTGATCATCCACACCGGCTACCACCATTTCGGCTCCCGCTGTACCCAGCGGCATCAGCCGTACGCCGACGAGATCCGCTACATGGTCCAGCACCCCGGCCCCGACCGCGAGTTCTCTGTCTGGGCCAAGGACAAGAAGATCAAGTGGATCGGCGTCGACTGTGGCAGCGCCGACCATCCGATGAACACCATCATCCGCGACTGGATGCCGCGCCAGGCGGCCGAGGCGGATCGGGTCTTTCAGGAGATGTACGGAGCGACGCTGGCCGAGCGATTCACGCCCGACAAGTACCAGTTGATGCACATCGAGATGTTTCCCTACCACATCATCCACGCCGAGTGCGTCGGCGGCGACATCGACCTGCTGTGCAACCGGCGGACGACCATCGGCTTTTTCCCGTGGCGGTTCGTGGACGGCGAGTCGTGCATCGGGCGGTGTGTGGCGATGGTGGACGACGCCGAGTATGAGGAGTTGATGGCGTACAGGGCAACGTTGCCCAAGACGCGGTTTGGGGATGGGTATAACCCGGAGCACGTGGAGAGTATTCAGCGGTTGACGACGCGGTTCTAATCTGGAAATACCAAGGGAGAAGCGCCCGGGCCAAACCGGCTCGGGCGCTCCGGATCGTTGTGCCGCTCGGTCTATCAGAACTCTCTTTCGCCCGCTTCCGTGAGCACTCCGTCTACGAGTTCGGGTGTGGCATGAAATCCAGCATCCGCCAGCTTCTCGATTTCCTTGTGCAGGGATGGGATTTTGCCCTCGAGACGGGCAGCCAGCAGTAAACCAAGTGTGCCGATCGGGTGCAATCCGATGCGGTGTGCGAACCGCCGTGCGTCGAGGTCATCCATCACTACCCGCTCGGCTTCGATCTCTTTGGCCAGCACAATTGTTTCGGCCTCGCCAAGACCGAGATCGGCAAGGAGGATCTCCACAGCCTGGTGGTTAGTCACTTGCTCGATAGTCAACCAGGGCTGACATGCAAGGTCGATAGCCTGAGCTGCTTCATCTGGCTTGGCGTGGATCTCGTCCAAGACCGCCTGCGCAGCATAGATCGTGTCCGCAGCCCCTTTCAGTAGATCGAGGTGACCCAGCTTTGACAAAAAGATCAGCGGCCCGGTATCAACTACCCAAACGCGTAGTTGGGCCCCTTCGGATTCGGTCACTGAGCCAGTTCCCTTGCTGCCGCAACCTCCAGATCGATCTCTTCATCGCGTAGATTGATCGCGGCTACACCGACGCCGACCAGCGAACGAAGGAACTCGACGCGTTCCATGCCTGCGAGTTCGGCCGCCTTGCCGGAAGAAAGGCGGCCAAGTTCATAGAGCTTGACCGCAGCCAGAAACTGCACCTCACCGGCAAATTCGGTGTCTGACATTTTCAGGAGTTGCGGCACTCCTTGTGGATATGTAATAGTCATTTCTTTAAGCATCGCCATGTCTCCGTTCCAACAAAGGTTGAGCAAGTGTTTGGGCATGGGCCAGGACCTGTTCTTCAAAATCAGGATGGATAAGTAAGCTACCGGTCCGCGCATCCACGTCAAGGGCGCCGACAGTGCCCAGACATCCTCTGGATGGCGACGTTAGGATGATCGGCACGCGCCATACGGGTCGCTGCTTCGTTAGCATCAGTGTCGGCTCGTCTCCACCCATCAAGTGGCTGATTCGATCTCCGACATAACCGCTCGCCTTTTGCCGCGCCGTGAAGCTGGTAACGTTGACGATCGGCTCACCCGTTCGTTTACGCTCAACTGCCACCGCTTGATTGCTCATTCTATCCCCTCGCTCAACGTGCTCCCATTTTACCACGAAGGGCACTGCAGCGCAAAACGTCAATCGCCGCTCAGTGCATCGAAAACGCCAGCGCGTAGCACAGTTTGAGATAGTAGTTCCAACGGGCAGCTCTTGACCCATAGCAACCACCTGGGCACGCACCTGGACGGCGAGATCCACTTTTTCACCGCCGGCAAGGACATTGCCCAGCTCGAGCTGAACGACTTTCTCGTCGGGCCGGCGGCGATCGTTGACCTCTCGGACGCGACGGGCGACGTGCGCCAGTGGCGCCTGGATCTACACGCCGCAGATGATCAAGGATCGCGTCGAGGTGCGCGAGGGTGACATCCTGATTATCCACACCGGCTACCACCATTTCGGATGGGACCAACCCTACGCCGACGAGATCCGCTACATGGTGCAGCACCCAGGCCCCGACCGGGAGTTTGCCCTGTGGGCCAAGGAGAAGAAAATCAAGTGGATCGGCGTCGATTGCGGCAGCGCCGACCACCCGATGAACACCATCATCCGCGACTGGATGCCGCGCCAGGCGGCCGAAGCGGACAAGGTGTTCCAGGAGATGTACGGCACGACGCTCGCCGACCGCTTTACGCCGGACAAGTACCAGTTGATGCACATCGAGATGTTTCCGCACCACATCATCCACGCCGAGTGCGTCGGCGGCGACATCGACCTGCTGTGCAACCGCCGCGCCACCGTCGGCTTCTTCCCGTGGCGTTTCGTCGACGGCGAGTCGAGCATCGGGCGCTGCGTAGCGATGGTAGACGACGACGAGTACGAGGAGCTGATGGCGCAGAAGGCGGCGTTGCCCAAGACACGGTTCGGGGATGGGTACAATCCGGAGCACGTGGAGAATATTCAGCGCTTGACGAAGCGGTTCTAACTCTTGCTACACAACAACCTGCCTGGACAAGCCTTCAGGCAGGTGTTTTTTTTGTGCGCCAATGAGCCATGGACAGGAATGCAGACCTTGGGCCGAGTAAACTCTATTGACTTGCTCCCTCAACTAACGTTGGTGTGCATCGATCCATTCAGTGGGAGTGTATGCAGTGACCAAGGCCATTGCTCGTTCACGCATTTCATTGTCCCACGTCACGAGATCGCTTTCAAAGCCTTC
>JAFGIA010000228.1 GCA_016929795.1 Anaerolineae bacterium | reverse complement strand
CTGGGCGTCAGCCCCGACCCTGTCGCATCCCACGAAAAGTTCCGCCGGAAGCACGGCCTGCCTTTCGCGCTGCTGAGCGACCCCGACCACCGCGTGGCGGACATGTATGGCGCGTGGGGTGAAAAGACTGTATTTGGCAAAAAGCGCGAGGGGATTCTACGCTCGACCTACATCATCGACGAGGAAGGCCGCATCGAGAAGGTGTTCCCGAACGTCAGCCCGGCGCAGCACAGCCAGGAAGTGCTCGAGGCACTGCGCACATCATGAACAAGCTGACCCGACGCCAATTCGTGCGCCTCGCGGCGGGCGCCGCACTCCTGCCCGCATTGAGCGCGTGCGGGGTGGAAGAAACGGAGGCGCCGGTGGGCGGAACGCCGGCAGGCGCGGCACCGACGAGCGTCCCCAGCTCGATCCCGGGCCCGACGAGCGGCGCAGCGGGCGCGACGGGCGAGCCGTTCTTCCCCGGCCCAACCGCCACGCTGCCGCCGGTGCCCGACGTGCTGCGCAACGAGAACGTGCCCGGCTTTTACGTGCGCTACTACCGGCCGCTCCAGCCCGTGAGCCGCGATACGTGGGTGCTGGAAGTGGACGGCCTGGTGCGCAGCCCACAAAAGCTGTCCTTCACCAACGTGCTTGCGTTGCCGCGCATCGCGCAGGTGTCGCGCATGGCGTGCGTCGAGGGGTGGTCGGCGGCCGCGGCGTGGGAGGGGTTTCACCTGAGCGCGCTGCTGGAGGTGGTGCAGCCGGCGCCAGAGGCGCAGTGGGTGCACATGCAGTGCGCCGACGGCTACTACGAGTCGATGTCGATCGAGAGCCTGCTGCGCGAGCGCGCCATCTGGGTGCACCAGATGAACGGCAACATACTGCCCGAGATCTATGGGGCGCCGCTGCGTCTGATGATCCCGTGGCTGTACGGCTACAAGAGCGCAAAGGCGATCGTGCGCATCGAGTTTGCGACAGACGAGCTGGTGGGCTACTGGCCCGACGTGGGGCCGTACACTACTGAAGGCACCATCCGGCGCGGGCGCGACTATCCACTCGACCTGCCGGGTGGCAGCCGGCCGATCGAGGGGGGTGGGGAGATTTTTTACCCGGACGGGATCGAGTCGAGGGAGTAGGGAGTAGGGAATTGGGGAATTGGGAAGTTAGGTGGCCGGGTGTGGTAGGGAAGCAAAAACGGAAACAATCACCGGGTATCGGAGGGCGAGCACACTACGTCACGGCCACGTTTTGATGATCACTGGCAGGTGGATCTGTGTACCTACTAGAAGAGATCCCTCTACCTCGTTGTTCGCCGTTTCCGGCTCTGTCGCAGTGTCGATGCGCGCCGAGTAGGCCAGGTAGTCGCCAGGTGGTGCCTCCGGTGACACGCGTGCCCGGATGGTGACGGCGAGCCACTCGCTTTTCCCCGGCACGTCGCCCAGGTCCCACCACAGCTCCGGTGTGGTCGAGAACGGCGGCGGATCCGCGGCGACCAGGTCGAGGCCGAGGGGCAAGGTGACGGTGAGGCGCGCGCCGGCTGCAACCGCCCCACCCTGGTTGCTGTAGTAAAGAAGCACCACTGCCTCGTCGCCGGGCAGTGCTGCGGCGGTCGGCGCCTCTGACGCGAGCCACAGGTCAGGATAGGTAGACCCGACGCTTACCTCGTCCAGAAACGCCCACGCGTAAGGCCTGGCAGCTTCCTGGCGTAGATTCCAGGTCAGAGTCACCACCTGGCCAGCCCACGGCGCCAGGTCGGCCCACTGCTGTTGCCAGCCCCCGGTGCTCACCGCGGTTGAAAAGAGAGAGGATGCGGCGACGCCATCGTCTACCAGCACGTCGAGCCGGCTGGCCGCGGCAGGGCGAGTCCCGTGGAGCTGGTAGAGGAAGGAGAGGGTAGGGTGATCCGCGGCTTGCGGAATCGAAATGACCTGAGAGAGCGCCATGTCTGCGCTCTGCTGTGCCACGGCGGGCCCGACGTGCATGATGTCGTGCCCATCACCAGCCTCCTGGCGCCACGCGACGTGGAGCAGTCCGGCCGGCTGGAGAACGGCGCGCGGATCTTTGCACTCGCGAGGCGAGTGCGAGATGTTTTGGGGATCGGACCAGGTCCCGTCGAGGCGGCGGTGTGTATAAAAGACCTGGTCAAAGCCCATGTACGAGCCGAGCCAGACGAGATAGACGCCTCCGTTGCGATCCACCGTGATCCTGGGCGCCCACGCACTCGTAACGTTATACGATATGTGCTCCGGCTCAGTCCAGGAACCGTCGCTCGTGCGACGAGCGTAAAAGATCTGTCCGTAGGAGCCGATAGGGTGTTGCCAGGCCGCATGCACACCGCCGTGGTCATCCACGGCCATCGCCACCTGGAAACACATCCCACTGCGCGTCACAGCCTGCGGTGCCGACCAGGTTCCGTCGCTGCGGCGCGCCGCATAGTATATATCCCAGCCGTCGGCGGTGTTCAGATCGTCCAACCACAACGCGTGGACGTCGCCAGCGGTGCCAACGGCGATCTGGTAGCCGAGCAGATTGTGGTAACCCGACCCGGACGCAATCTCGACGCCCGACCAGGCGGCGTTCGCCTTTTTCTGCGCATACGCAACATAGTGGTCACGCCGCCAGGCAAGGTGAACTGTGCCACTATCGTCGACCGTGATCCGGACATTGGACAAGTTATAGTAATCGTCGATCTGCCACGGCACAGACCAGGTGCCACCGGCGAGCCTGCGCGCATAGAAGAGCTGACGCGTCTCACGGGTCCATGCCGCGTGCACCGTGCCGTCCGGACCGAGTCCGATCTGCGAGTTGCCAATGGTAGAGTCCGCCTCCGAGATGATCTCGGGAGCGGACCAGGCGCCCTGCACACTCCGGCGCGCGTAAAGGAGAACAGACGCTCCAGAGACGTCATCTCGCCACATCAGATGAGCCAATCCCGCCTCATCTACGCGGAGAGCGAGGGACGTCCACGGTGCCGAAACGTTGGAGACGATCTCCGGGCCACTCCAGGTGCCATCAGGGGAACGCAGCGAATAGGAAATGTTGCTGCCGGCCGCCGATTGATCCCACCATGCCACGTGCACACGGTCAGAGGCGTCGACGGCCATCGAGTAAGCGTCGGATGCCCCTTCCGACTGTGAGACATCGGCACGATCTTGAAACAGGTCAAACTGACTGCCGATCCGGGCAGCAAAGTGCCCGGTATGGGCGAGCTGCCCCACGCCCACGTTACCTGCAGGCAGCCAATTGGGCGCCAGTGCGGCACTTTCGAATCCCCAATCGGCGACGACATTGTCCGCGGGCGGCAGGGTGACGTTCCACGTGGCGTCGGGCAGGCCGGCGAAATCGGTGTCGGGCAGGGCGCCGTATCCCTCTTTTTCCCAACGTACGAGGTGAGACGGAGCCGTGGCCGCCAGGTACACGCCGAAGGCGCCGTCCCGGTCGTTGGACGTAGTGAGAAAAGCCGGCGGCGCGGTCACCAGCGCGGCGCCAGAGATCGGGGTGCCGGTGTTGTCGTGCACGGTGCCCACGAGACGCCACGCATAGACCGTCGTTTCGGTATCGCCCGCACCTGGCGGCCACGCCTCTGCGTTCCGCGCACGGTCGACAGCCCTCACGCGGAACGCGTAGCTTTGACCCGGCACTCCTACAAACCGTGCCGATGTATCGGCCGTCGCGGTGAGCCAGCCGGTCCACGCCCCATCGGGGAGATCTCGAACCTGGACGTCGTAGGATTCAACTCCCGAACCGCCCGGGTCCACACCACCCCAGCGGACGAGGAGGTCCGGTTGGGAAAAAGCGGATAGAGGATGTACAGCCGTTCTCGGCGGCGCTGCCTCCACGCGGGTCACAACATCGTAATCCACGGGCCACGCTTCATAGTTAAAGACGTTGTCGTGAGCCCGTACACGAAAATAGTACGTGTGCCCACCGACACCGGGATAAGGAAGTGAGGTCTCGCCCGTGTTGGACAGGAGCCGCTGCCACTCGCCATCGACACCGTCCTTCACCTCGATGTCGAATCCACGCAAACCCGACAGGTCGTCTGGCTCTGCCAACCAGGTGAGGGTGACCGGTGAGGAGCTCCACCCGGGCAGTGGGTTCACGGTCGACGCGGGGGGCAGCGCGTCGAGCGACTCCAGGTCGGGGTTCCAGGCCGTGTCATCGCTGCCGAGCCGTTCTACCAGGTAGGACGTGTCACGATCCCAAACGTAGAGCTCGGCGCCGGTCCAATACCAGTTGCCGCCGTACTCTATCCAGTCGATCTGTGTGTAGGCGAGATGGCGCCCATCAGGCGCCCAGCTTCGGGCCCACAGATCGCGCGCCCTGTCAGGGCCTCCCGAATTCCGAATTTCTTGTTGGTTCGACCCATCGTGGCCCATCAGCCACAGTTCTTGCCAGCCGTCCCCGTCTCCGTCCGCGTCGTATCCGATCACGCCACCATCAGGCGCCCACGTCGGGTGCTCACTGTACGGTTGGGTGGAGAGCTGCACCGGATTGCTGCCATCGGCACGCATGGCCCAGATGTGATAGTGACCGGCCCGGGTAGAAACAAACGCGAGCTGGCCGCCGTCCGGCGACCAGCTCGGTTGGCCATCGTAGCCATTGTGCCACGTCAGCCGCGTCGGGTTCGAGCCGTCGGCGCCCATCACATAGATCTCGGCCTGGCCATCCTGGTACGACTCGTACACGATGCGCGTCCCATCGGGTGACCAGTCGGGGTTGACGGCGTCGGCTCTCTGGGACGTCAACTGCTGCCTGTTCGAACCGTCGGCGGCCATGACATAGATCTGGTAGTACTTGCTGCCTGCCACGACGTAGGCGATGCGCGTGCACCCACGATCGAAGCGGGGGTGGATGTCGGCAGACGGGCTGTAGGTCAGCCGCACCGGGTTTGCGCCGTTGCCGTCGGCGACATAGATTTCCCAATTCCCATCGCGCACCGACTGGTACACCAACCTGCCCCACGGAATGACAGGCGTCGTCGCCCGCGATGGCGATTCGCCCACGGCCGGCTCCACGCTCAGGAACGGGATGGTCTCAAGACCGGTCTCCGGGCCTCGCGGCCGCGGGGGCGGCGGATCGGCGGGCAGCGAGCGGGTGATAGGGGCACGCGCGTGCAGGGTGATGGCAAGCGATACGATCAGGACGGACAGGACAGCGACCTTCCTAGCAACCATGGCAGCTCCTCTTCCCCGTCGACAGAGGTGAACAGGGTTTTGTGCTCGCGAGCGGTAGGTCCGACAGAGAAAGAGTGTAGATGTCGCGGGTGCGTGATGGGTGGTGGCTCGCCTTGTGCGGAAAGTATAGCACAACTTTTCGCCGAGCGCAAAAGAGGAGCAGAACGGTATGATTGTGCTATCGACCAGAGGGCGAATGGCGCTGAAGCGCCCACTACGAACGGGTTCGCGCAACGTGACAGTCCATACGCGCATCGGCCAGGACGGCAGCCCACCTGCCAGCTTTTACTGGGACAGGGTAGATCCCGCCTGGTGGACAGGAGAAACAGCCACACTAAGAAACGCAATCGGCGAGACGGTCGCTACTTACCTGGTGAGCCCATAAGGGCCTCTGGGATACATCGGCATTTGTGGAGTGGGGGATTGCTTCGGTCGCTGGCGCTCCCTCGCAATGACACCGACCTGGCAACAGCCTACCGATTGTTGCAGGGTTGTTGCAAAGTCGCTTGACCAAAGACTTCCGATGTTTCGTTCTGGAGCGACGACTCTGACGACAAGCAACAACCTGGCAG
>JAFGIA010000227.1 GCA_016929795.1 Anaerolineae bacterium | reverse complement strand
GCACGCCGAGGGTGAAGGCGTTGATGCCCCGAATGACCTCAGGGATGGGGAAGGCGGCGACGTAGCCGATCTTGCCCGTCTCGGTCTCTGTGCCGGCCACGAGGCCCGACAGGAAGCGCGGCTGGTACATGCGCCCAAAGATGGTCGACATGTTCTCAGCCGTCTTGTAACCCGACACGTGGACGAACCAGGTATCGGGATACTCGGCGGCAACGGTGGCAGTGGGGTCCATGTAGCCGAAGCTGGTGGTGATGATCAGGTCATAGTCCTTTTCGGCAAAGTCGCGGATGACGCGCTCGGCGTCGGGGCCTTCGGGCACATTCTCGATGAAGGCGGTCTCGACCTTGTCGCCAAAGTGTTCTTCGAGGGCCAGGCGGCCCTGGTCGTGCGCCCAGGTCCAGCCAAGGTCGCCGATGGGGGCGACGTAGACAAACGCCACTTTGACTTTTTCGCGCGGGGCGCTCGTGGGTTGGGCCACCTCGGTGGGGGCTGTCGTTGCTTCGGGCTCGGGCGTGGCGCCGCAGGCGGCCAAGAGCAGCGAGGCGACGATGAGAATGGCCAACAGGCAATGCATACGCTTGGAAAGCATTCTCTCCTCCTATTCGATCTAGTTTGTTCAGTCCCTGTGGGACCGAATGTGTGGATAGCGCTGCACGACAGCGCCGTCCGGGCCGGGAAACGCTGTGCGGGTGCATTATACTCGAAAAGTGTGGGCGCGGCAAGAGGGGGCAGGGGATGGGCGGGGATTGGACAGGCGACAGGATCGATTATAGCGCAGTTTGGGCGTAAGCTAAAGTAGCGCTCATAATCTGCGCGAATCAAGTCTCTGAGCCACCAGCAGCGCGCTCGTCGACGTGGCGAAAGAGGGACAACGACGTGATCTGGAAATGGCGGGTCCAGAAGCGGGCGGCAAGGACGTTCATGGGCTCAAAGTCGACGGCACAGCGGGTGTAGCCAGCGTCGCGCGCCCAAGCGAGAGCGCGGTCGAGGAGGGCGGTGCCGACATCGCGGCCGCGCGCCTCGGGCAGCGTGTAGGCACCGGTGATGCTGCACGTGCCGGGGTCGACGATGATGGTGGAGGCGTTGTCGCTGGCAGGGCCGGAGACGAGAAAGCCGACAGGGGTGGAATCGCGGTGGGCGAGCCACAGCGTGATGTCGGGATCGGCCAGCCACGCTTCGGATTGTGTGTGGACGTCCTCTTGGTCCTGGATGAGGAAAGTAGGGGAGGAGGCAAGGTGGCGGCGCAGGCCGGCGAGGAGGGCGGCGACGGCATCGACGTCGTCGAGTGCCGCGCGGCGGACGGTCACGCCGGGCGCGTCCACCGGGACCGGGTGGAGGGAGCGGACGCCGTCGGCAGCGGCCAGGCCAAAGCCAAGCCAGTGCCACGCCTCGATGGCGGGGCGGTCGTGGGCAAAGAGGGTCAGGGCGTGCTGGATGTAGCCACCGGCCAGCCAGCGGGGAGCGAGCCAGGTGTAGAGCGCTTCGTACAGGCGACGGCCATCGTCGGGCTCGACGGCGTTGGCCCATTCGGGGCAAAAGACACCGGGCCGGGCGTGGAAGTGGGGGATGAGATAGCCGGCGAGAAAACCGGCAAGCCTGCCGTCGCGGATGGCGGCAGCGCCAGGGACGCGTGGCACGAGGCGGCCGAGGAGGCCGGCCATGACGCCGGGATCGCCATACGAGGGCGGGAGGAGCGGCACGAGGTTGTGTAGATCGCGGTAGCGGGCGGCGACGAGGGCAGCGGCGGCGGGGATGTGGGCTTCTGCAAAGGGGATAACGTCAATGGACATGGTTCGACTCCTATGGTGGTTATTGAAAGCCAAGATGTCATTGCGAGGCCTGTCGTTTGGGCCGAGCAATCTCCAGCGTGATCCAAGGTGGGGATTGCTTCGCTTCGCTCGCAATGACAGTTCTTTAGGGAGTGAGTGGCGCCGGCGCCAGGGATGAACTGGGAATGACAGATCATTTGCAGGTGCGCTGCCCCTACGCCCTGGCTAGGTGGCCTGGGCGGCTTGTTTCATAAGCACCTGGAGCAACTGGACAAGCTCGGGGTTTTCGGCCAGGTCGCCGGCACGCTTCTGACGCGCCTGATCGAGGAGGGCGAGGCTCTGAGTGGCTTTTTCGCCGGGCATCTGCACGTCGGCGGCGACCATGAGGCCACCGAGGAGAAGCGGCAAGTAGAGGAACTCGGCAGGCAGTACGCCGCCGCGCTCGACGCGATCGGCGACGAGGTCGGCGACGGCGACTTGCTCTTCCATCGTCCACACATCGCGCCCGATCCGCTTACGGAGCAGGCCAAAGCTGAGCGAGATGGCAAGGCGGGTGATGCGGGCATAGTCGGCGCGCGCGACGAGAAAGACGGGGTCGTCAGTAGCCAGGTTGTAGCGGTAGGCAAGGGCAAAGGCGGGGACGAGAATGGCTTCCTGGTGCTCGGGGCGCTTGAGAAAGTATTCGACGGTGAAGGTCAAGATCTTGGCGAGAAAGAGCGCCTCGCCGATGTGGAGCGGCAGGTGGGCATCGCGCAGGCGCTCCTGGCTCTCTTCAAGAAAGGCGAGGTAGAGGGCCTGGCGCGTGAGCTGGGGCATGAAGTAGAGACAACGGTCGTTGACGTGGTGTCGCGCTTTGCCGTCGATCGGGAGATCCTGCACGGTCCAGTGCGAGAGGTAGGTGGGGGTGAGGTCGGGCGCAGGGCCAGCATGGGGCTGGCCCTCGATTTGAAGAGGCAGGACCTGCTCCGATACGGCGTGGCTGGCAAAGCCGAGGCCCAGGGTGCGGGAGAGGGCCATGCCGGTTTGGAAGGTGAGGAGGGTCTCGCCGAGCCGGTTCTCGCCCTTTTGCGCGCGCACATAGAGGCCGCGCGCCTCGTAACTCGCAGCGAGGCCGAGGGTGATCGAATGCTTGCCCGGCACGAGGCCAGCCGCGGTGGCGATGGGCAAACGCACCTCTCCGACCTCGGCGGCTTCGAGCGGCACGTCGGTGCGCGGCTGGATGATGGAGAAGGAGTTGGGTGGATGGGCAGGGAACCCGAGAGAGACGCTGACCTGCACCGGCACATCCCAGCACGACTGGAGGAGCACGCGGACGGACGTCATCTCGCCGGGAGCGACGACAGGCGGGTCGAGCTCAGCCAGGTAGTGCACGCCGTTGACCTCGAAGCGGTGGCGTGCATCGGTCAAATCACCCAGTATATCGGGATACTCGGTGCTCATGGTCACCTCCTGCGCCGGTGGTGGGGTCAGTATACTTGGAGGTGGGCAGGTTGTCAAGTGGGCCAAAGTGGGGGTTGCTTCGCTACGCTCGCAACGACAGAGGGTAAGGGGGGACTTGGCTGCGCTCGCAATAGGAGGGGGAAAGTGCTACAAGGGGTCCCGGCACCGGAGGGCGATGTATGTTCCGGTGAGTAGGAGGATCAAGCCGGAGAGCATGATCACCAGGTGCGCGGTCACGTCGACCTGGAATGTGTCCAAAAAGCCCCACTGGCTGGACGGGCCATGGCCCTGCTGCTCATAGATGCTCAGGATGTCGATCTGGGCGCCGAGTGCCTCGAAGGTCCAGCGGGCAGGGATAAAGGCGGACAGGAACCTGGTAACCGGGTCCATTTTGCTCACAGTAACAAACGCACCGGCAAGAAGCATCTGCGGGATGATCATAAAGAGCATCGCAGCGTTGACCTTGTCCAGCGTCTTGAGGCTGGAAGAGATGAGCAAGCCCATCCCTGTGCCGAGCAGGGTGGCCAGGGTGAGGGTGGTGAACCAACGGACATGGTCGGCAAAGATGTCAAGTGGCAGGTCGATGGTGAACGAGGCAACGAGGAGGAGGCTGACCACCTGGATCGCGCCGACGGCGCTCAGTACAATCAATTTGGAAAAGAGGTAGGGCCAGACGTCGATGGTCGCCATTCGCTCGCGGCGATAGATGTCGGCTTCTTTGACGATCTCGCGGGTGGCGTTAAAGATGCCGAGCCAGACGGGCACGAGGGAGAGGAAGAAAAGGATCATGATGGCATCTCCGATGTCGCCATCCGACCCGGTGCTGAAAGCGGTGCGTGTAAAGCCCATGGGCATGAGGAGGCCGATGGCAGGAGCCTGTAGGAGGAGCATGAGCAGATTGCGCCGATCGCGGGTGAGCAGGTCGACGTACCGGGCCGTGAGGACGAGGGTCTGGCGGAGGCGAGGTGGGCGCCTGACCCCAGGGGATCTCTCCAGACGAGCCGGGGTCTCGAGGTGGAGCATGCCTGCCTGGGGCTGGCGCACGTAGCGATCGCAGGCAGCGGACCCCAGGTATGTTTTGGCCCAGGCACGGGGCGCGCCCTCGGGCGAGATCCGCCTGAGGATCTCGGGGAAGGTCTTGACCTGGAAGTAGTCGAGCGCCTCTTCGGGCGGGCCATAGTAGAGGAGGTAGCCACCGGTGCCGATGACGGCTACGAGGTCGCAGAGCATGACATTTTGGGTGGCGTGGGTGCAGACGATGACGATCTTGCCACTGTCGGCCAGGGTGCGCAACTGGCCCATGAGTGCCTGCTCCACCTCGGCATCAAGCCCGGCTGTGGGCTCGTCGAGAAAGAGGGTAGAGGGAGCGACGATCAATTCGGCGGCGAGGTTGGCGCGCTTGCACTCGCCGCCACTCAGGAGGTCGATCGTCTGGCGGCGCACGCGCGACAGGCCGAGCTGCTGGATGACCTCGTCCACGCGCTCGGTGTGCGAGGGAGCATCGGAACGGTCGGGGAGGCGCAGGCGAGCGCTATAGAGGAGCGCGCGCTCGAGGGGCAGGGATTTGTGGAGGATGTCGCGCTGGGGCACATAGCCGATCTGCGAACGCAAAAGGTCATAGTGGCGATAGAGATCGCGTCCGTCGAACAGGACCTGGCCCTGCGAGGCAGGGGCATAGCCGCTGAGTGCGTTCAGGAGGGTGGTTTTGCCGGCACCGCTTGGGCCGACGATGGCGACGAACTCGCCTGCCTGTGCATGGAGGCTGATGCCGCGCAGGATGATCTTGCCATCGCGCACGCGCATTCCCAAGCCGACGGCGTCGATCGACTGCACCCCGCCTGGGCCGACCTGAACCAGGCGGCGGCCCGAGATGGCAAAGCGGTGACCGACAATTTCGAGCTTCTGGCCTTCGCGCAGCAGCATGGGGCGCACGAGGCGCACGCCGTCGACAAAAGTGCCGGCGACGCTACCAAGGTCTTCGACAAGCCACCCGGCGTGCCGGCGACGGAGGCGGGCGTGGTAACGAGACACAGCGGGGTGGTCGAGCTTGATATCGCAGTCGGACGCACGCCCCAGCAGGACCTCGCCCTTGCTAAGGCGGGAGAGGTCGAGCTGTTGGGTGATGCTCTGTTTAGGGCGCCGCGGGGCGCTGGGGGCGGCGGCCTGGTCTCGCTGCGCAGCGCCGATCTCCAGCGGAAGGCGGCGAGATGCCCCAGAATCGACGGTGGTGAGAGCCAGGTAGAAGGGGCCGATCTGGACACGATCGTCTCGGGTGAGGGGTACAGGAACGTACGATGGAAGCCGGTTGCCGTTCACAAAGGTGCCGTTGGTGCTGCCGAGGTCCTCGATGGTGACCTGCGCCTGCTCGACGCGCAGCAGGCAATGGCGGCCCGACACGCCATAGTAGGCCAGGCGCAGCGCGACCTGGTGAGCGCGACCGACCAGGATGCTCCCGACATGCAGGCGACATTGGACCTGCGGTGCATCGGGCCTGTAGATGTCCAGGTAAAAGTTCTCCGCCAGCATGTTCGCCAGAGCTTTTTCTTGCGCCTGATACAGAGGCTTAGGGCGCGCCAGATGGTGATGCCACGGCGGCCGGCGCCGAGGTGGGCGAAGGCAGAGGTGGTGCCGGGCCCTCTATGGCGGGCGTGAGGGTGACCACGATGGGGCCAATGGCTGTGAGGAGAGCGAGCACCCCCCCGCATACCAGGCAGAAGGCTATCACGACGAGTGTGATCACAAAGAGTGTGACCTGCCACATCGGACGCTTGGCCAGTTCCATGGCTTTGTCTGCTCCTTTCAGATCCCGGTACCGTCGGGAAGAGAGAAGGGATCGTAATGTATTGTACAACAGGGTGCCCAAGGGGTCAATGTTGTGTGGGCAGTGTGAGGGGAGTGCCAGGCACCACAGCGACTGGTGGCGGGGAGTGGTGCCTGGCACGTTTTCAGGATGCTTTCTCCTCGAGAGTCTCCACAGATAGAAGTGGCAGGCCCAGGTCGCGCAGCCGCGACAGGAGCCCGTACAGAGCCGCCTGGTCGGCGACGTGCCCGGACAGCCTCGTCTCGTCGTCGGTGTACTCGACCGTCAGGTCCTCGAACCAGCTCGACCAGTGCTCGGCAATTCTGCCTCGAATCCGGATCTCGACGTGCAACATGGCCCTTTGCCTGCGCAGCTCTAGTCGAATTTGAAGCGCCAGGTGGCGATGATGAAAAGGACAAGACTGATGGCCAGCAGGATGCCGATCTCGGGCAGCACCTGGGCCAGAGTGCCGTTCTCGGCCAGCAGCGTGTAGTAGCCGTTGAGGGCGTGGCCCTGGGGGGTCAGCCTCGACAGTGTGCCGACGAACCCCTCCACGCGTGGGAGCGGCTGGCTGGCCATAGGCATGCAGCCGCCGATGGCGGCAAGCACCAGGCCCAGGATGACCCCCAAAGTACCTGCCTGTTGCGAAGACCTGGCAAGAGCGGCGATGAGCATACCCAATCCGGCGGAAGTGACAGCCACGGCAAGCGTGAGGAGCACCAGTCCCGCAGGAGACTGGCCAAGGGGCATGCCGAAAAAGATGGCGGCCACGCTGAACAAGAGCACGACCTGCACGCACGAGAGGAGCATAAAGGCAAGCATCTTGCCGGCAATGAGCGCCCCACGCGGGATGGGCGCAGCCAGCAGGCGGCGGAAGGTGCCCGCTTCACGTTCGGTGAGAAGGGATGACGCCGCCCAGCTGACGTTCATAAAGATGAACATGACCGTGAACCCCGGAAAGAGAAGAGCAAAGAATGCCTCCCAGCCCGGGCTGAGCACCGCACCTTCGAGATCCTCGACGGCAACGTCAACTACGGGGGCCCGGCGCAGGTCGCCGAGTGCGGTCATGATGACGCCCATCGTCTGGGCGGTGACGGCGCGCTGCTGCTCGATGCTGGCCCCTGAGAGCAGGCCCGATTCGTCCAGCAGGGTGCGCACGCCGTACTGCACCTCGCCCCAGATCGTGACCTCATCGACGACATGGTTCATGATCCCGGCGACGATGCTTGCCGCCTCAGGCTGGCCCGGATCGACGACGACGTCAACAGATGTCAGCTCATGCGCGTCGATGCTGGCACTGAAATCCTCAGGGATGATGATCGCGGCCGCCACCTCGCCGGCCCGGACCTGTGCCTCGGCGTCTACTACCGAGCTGGAGAGAGAGACGTCGAGCTGGGAGATCGACTTGATGGCCCTGACGACTTCTGTGGCCATGTCGCCTGCATCCTGGTTGACCAGATTGACCTCGACGAGGATCTCGCCCTCGGCGACGCTACGGGAGGCCATGTTCGCCCCCCCCATCATCACACCGAGTAAGAGCGGCAGCAGGAGAAAGATCATGAGCGAGCCACGATCCTTCAGGATAATCAACGTTTCCTTCCAGGTGATAGCCAGTGTATCGTGAATCGTTTTCATCGTGGCTTTTCCTCCTTAATCAAACTCGAACCGCCACAGCCCGACGGCGAAAAAGAGCCCGGCAAATCCGAGCAGCACCAACATTTCGATGACGACGTCACCGAACCCGGCGCCGCGCACCATCAGATCCACCAGGGCGCGGTTGGCCCAGTAGTGGGGCACGATCATGGGCAGGGGACCGAGGAACTTTTCCAGCAGAAAGAGGGGGATGAGCGATCCACCGATGACGCCCATGATCCAGGTGACGAGGGTGCTGAGGCCGCCGATCTGGCCCTCGGTGCGCGCCACGGCGGCGATGAGGATGCCAAAGGCGCTGGAGCAAAGGGACACCAGCACGAGTATGAGCAGTGGGATCAGGGGGTTGTTGCCCAGCGTGACCGCAGGCAGGCCCACTAGCGGCAGGCCCCACAATCCAAAAGCAAAGATGATAGCGCCCTGCACCAGGCCGACGAGAAAGTTGGGTAGCATCTTGCCCAGGAGCAGCGAGATCTTGCTCACCGGGGCTGCGAGCAGGCGCCGGAAAGAGCCGACCTTTTTCTCGTCATAGATGGAGCGGGCCATGGTCTGTGCCGTGTAAAAGATGAAAAAGACCGTGATGCCTGGTACGGCGATGTCGCCCAAGCCCATCGAGTCAGCTACCTCCTTGGTCGCTCCCTCCCCCGGCACCCGGCGGTTGATGCTGATCAGCGGTTGGGTGTCGGCTTGCACCATCTGGCCGAGTGCCTGCGCCTGCATGCGCTCGATGCTGAACGCCTGATCGGCGCCGGGACTGGCGGCCTGCATGTCGCCCATCTGCTTCAGCGCGGCCATCATCTGGATGCTCAGAGAGGCGTCCGCCGCCACCCCGTCGATCACCAGGCGCACGACCTCAGTCTCCCGGGTATCGGCCTCGGGGTGGGTGAGCAGGCGCAGCGTCTGGCCCGCACCCGCGCCGGTGGCCAGGGCGTCACTGAACCCCGCGGGGATGATCAGCACACGGGGGATGTTGTTTTCCTTGAGGAGTGACATGGCGTCCGCCTCGTCGTAGGGCTCGACACGTACCCCCCCGGCGTTGTCGATGCGCTCGATCAGCGTCTGGGCCGCCTCGCCACCGTCGAGGTCGACGACGGCCAACCCGATACGCGCATCGGGCTCCTCTTTGCCCACCTGACCGAGTGCACCGCTGAGCACCAGCACAAAGAGGAGGGGCAACACAAAGAGCTGGAGCACGATGCCCCGGTCTTTGATCATGACCTGCAGATCTTTCCAGGTAATGCTCAATGCTTTCATGGTCATTCCCTCAGCTTCTTCCCGGTCATGTGCAGGAAGACACTCTCCAGGTTGGGTTCGAGGATCTCGAGCGAGGTGAGGGTGATGTTCTCTTCGTTGAGAAAGCCGATGACGCTAACCAGCGCCTGCTGGCTGTTACGGGCTACGACCTTGACCACATCGCCTGCAGGAGCCGGGGCCGCATCTTTTTTCTCCGGTTCTCTGCCCTGGGCCGGAGGGGGTGCGACGGGGCGCGGCAGGAGAGAGGCTTCCTTGACCGCGGGCAACACGCCGATGCGCGCAACGAGGTCCTCGTCGGCCAGCGGCACGCCAACATGGATCACCCCCCCGCCGAGCATGGCGACCAGGTTTTTGATCGTGTCCATGGCAATGATCTCGCCCTGGTCGATGATCGCCACGCGGCTGCAGAGCAACTCGACCTCTTCCATGTAGTGGCTGGTGTAGATGATGCTCATGCCACGCTCGCGGTTGAGGCGCAACACGCTTTCGAAAATGTGGTTGCGGCTTTGCGGATCGACGCCGACGGTCGGCTCGTCCAGGAAGAGGAGGCGCGGCTGGTGGATCAGGCCGGCGGCGATGTTGACGCGACGCTTCATGCCGCCCGAGTACTTTTCGATGGCCTCGTCGGCCCTGTCGGTGAGGGAGACGACGCGCAGCACGTCTTCCACCCGCTCGCGCAGCGCCTTGCCCCGCAGGCCATAGATGCGGCCGAAGAATTCGAGGTTGGCGCGGGCGCTCAGGGTGGGATAGAGCGCCAGATCCTGGGGCACGAGGCCGTTGATCGTCTTGGCCGCCGCCAGGTCGCGGCGGATGTCGTGCCCGCCCACGCGGGCCGTGCCGCCGCTGGGCGGCAGGACGCCGGTGATCATGGAGATGGTCGTCGTCTTGCCCGCGCCGTTAGGACCGAGCAGGCCAAAGACCTCTCCTTCTTCCACAGAAAAGCTGACTCCTTTGACCGCCTCATGGTCGCCGAATTTTTTGACGAGGCGGTCGACTTCCAGAATGGATGGCATGGTTCTCACTCCTTTCCTGTATTGGCTTGCCCTATGGCTCAGTATAACGACCGGATCGGAGGATGTCATCACCCACCAGGGGTGATTCGCGGGTGATTTATTGTGGATGGATGGCCGAGTTTCCAAAGAGGCAATCGTCGCACATCCCCAGCGAGGCAATCCCCAGGTGCGCGCGAGTTGCCAACACGCGCCACTTGAGGTATAATCATGCCCGGTCAAGTTGACGTATCAGCTTTCGGGGCAGGGTGAAGCGGCGCCACGGGCGTGCGCAAGTCCCGACCGGCGGTGAGGCCAGCATAGAGGCCAAGCCCGCGAGCGTGTGTCACGCAAGCGTGTGTCACGCAGGCGTGCCCTAGCAGATCCGGCGTAATTCCGGAGCCGACGGTAGAGTCCGGAAGGGAGAAGGCTGTAGCATCGACCATGATGCGGCGTGGTGGATGTTGAGACATGCCCCGAAGGCCTGCTGCCTTGGGGGCTTGTTTATGGAATCGACAGACGAATCGATTGACGCACGGACAGGCGAACCGGCAAGCACCGACATGGTTCACCAACGACAGGAACGTAGGCCCACGATCAACCGCACATCGGCCATCGACTGGCTACGCCACCGCGCCGAACTGCTGCTGGTACCCGTGGCGATGGCCATGCTTGTCGGGTTGTGGAGCCTGGTGACACATGTTGGCGACTACCCCGTCTATCTGCTGCCCACTCCCTTGCGCGTGTGGCAGCGCTTTGTGACAGTGGCCAGCGACGGCACCCTCTGGTATCACACGTCGATCACCCTGGTGGAAATCCTCGGCGGCCTGGCCCTCGGACTCACGGCCGCTATCCTCCTTGGTTACATCCTCGCCAAGGCCCCTCTGGTGGAGCGTTTTCTGTCCCCCTACATCGTGGCCAGCCAGTCGGTACCGATCGTCGCCCTCGCCCCCCTGCTCATCGTCTGGTTTGGGTTCGGCCTGAGCTCGAAGGTGCTCGTGGCGGCGCTAACTATTTTTTTTCCTGTACTGATCACCGTCATCGTCGGCCTGCGCTCGGTGGAAGAGGAACTGGTGGACCTGATGCGCTCGCTACAGGCGAGCCGCTGGCAGACCTTTCGCTACCTGGAGATGCCTGCCGCCCTGCCTGTGCTGTTGGGTGGATTGAAGGTGGGCGTCACCCTGTCGGTGATTGGCGCGGTGGTGGGCGAGTTCGCCCAGTCGGACCGGGGGCTCGGATTCCTGGTGAACCTGGCCAATCGGGGCCTGTTCGACACCCCATTGATGTTTGTAGCACTCTTTGTGCTGATGACGATCGCCCTGACGCTGTACGGGGCTGTGGTGCTGCTTGAAGCGGTGGTGTTGCGCTGGAGGCGGGAGAAGTAGGTTGGCAGCGTGGCGTGGAGCAGTCGGGCTGGCCGGCGCCGGCCTATTGATGGAAGCCTGCTATCTGGCAGTCACGCTCCGCTTGCCATGGCTGCGCTACGCAACCCGCCTGCAAAGCTGGTCGGAACTCCTGGGCGACGGTGCATTGGTAACCGGTCTGTCGGCCGTGGTGGTGCTGGTGGCGGCATACCTCGCCGGCTGGTGGTGGGTGCGCAAGCGCCGCGCCGCGCGCGCCCTCGTGTGGGCCTTTGCTTTCGCTTTTGCCGCCACCCTCTTCTGGCTGCTGCCGATCACGTCGGATCTCTTTCATTACCTGGGTCAAGCCCACGCCCTGACTGATCTGAAGGTCAACCCGCTGACGGATGCGCCCGTGGATGAGGGCAAGGACCGGCTGCTGAGTGCCTTTCCGACAGATTACCTGTCGCAGCCATCCGCCTATGGGCCGGCGTGGATCGTGCTGGCCTCGCCCGGCACACTGGCGCATCACGATCTGCTCATCGGCACGCTTTACCTCAAGGGCCTGGCAACGGCTGCATTTCTCCTGTGCGCATGGCTGATCGAGCGGCTGGTGCGCGAGCTGCACCCTGGCCGTGAAGTCGAAACGCTCTATCTCTTTGCCTGGAATCCACTACTGGTGTGGATGGCCATAGGCGACGGGCACAACGACGTGGTGATGATGGCGGCCGTGCTGCTGGCGACGTGGCTGCTGCTAGGCAGGAAATGGGCCGTGTCCTTTGCCACCCTGGTGATCTCGATCTGGATCAAGTATGTGAGTGTCACCCTGCTGCCTGTATTCGCTCTGTACACGTGGCAGCACCTGCGTGCGGCCGAGCCGCGCGAGATTCGGACCACACTGGTTGGATCGGGCATCACGGCAGGGCTTGTGTCTCTCCTCTTTCTGGTTCCCCTGGACGTGATGGAGGCCGTGCCGGCGATCGCCAGCCGTTTCTTGCAGCCAGCCAACTGGCGCGGCGACGCAGGCACCACGCCCACCTGGCTATTGGTCATTGGGTTGGCAATCTACCTGGTAGCCTACCTGTTTATTATCCGCCGGCTTGCTGCCGGCGACGGCTCTTTTCACCGGCTGGGCGACGCGGCGTTCGCCGTCGTGCTGCTCGCATTTGTGTTGGGTGCGGCGCGCGCTCAGCCGTGGCACCTGGCCTGGCCAGCGGCACTCGCTGGCCTGTCGTCACAACGGTGGGCATGGCCCGTCGTCATTGCCCTGTCCGGCGTGCTGATGGCCGGGCAGGTGTGGGTGGAATGGGGGATGCCCGGCCTGGGAGGTGGCTCGTGAGAATCTGGGGGAGTGCAGCAAGGGTATGGCGACAGATTGGCAGAGTTTTTCGAAAGCCCAGAGGTCTTGGCTGGATCGTGGCAGCGATGATTCTGCTCGCCGGATGTGGACAGCAGGATGCCGGAGAAAGGCAGACGGTGACCCTGGCAATGGGGTTCATTCCCAATATCCAGTTCGCCCCATTTTACGTGGCCGTCGAAAAGGGCTATTTCGCCGACGAGGGGATCGAGATCGCCTTCGACTATGGCTGGGAGACCGACCTTCTCAAGCTCGTGGGCAGCGGCGAGTTGGATTTTGCCATCGCCAGCGGCGACCAGGTGATCCTGGCGCGCAGCCAGGATCTGCCCGTGGTCTATATCCTGAACTGGTACCGCCGTTTTCCCGTGTGTGTTATGTCACTGCCAGAGGCGGGGATCAAGGCACCGGCGGACCTGAGGGGCAAGCAGGTGGGCACGCCGGCTGTCTACGGAGCCAGCTACATCGGATGGCGCGCCCTGTTGAGCGAAGCTGGCATTGACGAGACAGAGGTTGAGCTGGTGTCTATTGGCTACACCCAGGTGGCAGCCGTGTCGGAGGGACAGGTCGACGCGGCTGTGTGTTACGCCATGAACGAGCCGGTGCAAATGCGCGTTGCCGGCGACGAGGTCGACGTGATCTATGTCGCGGATTACGTCAACCTGGTCTCGAATGGGCTGATTACAAACGACCGCACGATCCGCAACTCGCCCGAGCTGGCCGAGGGGATGGTGCGTGCCGCGCTGCGTGGGTTGGCCTACACAGTCGAGAACCCGGACGAGGCCTTTGAGATCTCGCGCAAGTACGTGCCCGAGATGGGCGACGACCAGGCCAGCATAGAAGTCAACCGCGCCATCCTCGAGGAATCGATCCTCTTCTGGTCTGCGCCATCGGGCGTGCTGGGGCAATCGAATCGGGCCGACTGGCAGGCATCTCTGGAGATCATGGTCGAGATGGATCTCCTGACTGCCGGGGGCGATGTCGATGCAATGTTTACCAACGAGTTCGTGGATGAGGCAGCGCCATAAAATGGAGCCAACCCTGGCCGCCCGGAATATCCGGCACATCTATGAGAGCCAGCAGGGGGTGTTGGTTGCCCTGGACGGCATCAGCCTGGCCGTGGCACCAGGTGAATTCGTGGCCATCGTGGGCCCCTCGGGCTGTGGCAAGAGCACGCTGCTGCGTATCCTGGGCGGGCTGGTAAGGCCGACGTATGGGGCGGTGACCCTGGACGGGGAGAAGGTGGAGGCACCACGCCGGCAGGTGGCCTATGTCTTTCAACGTGTGAACCTGATGCCGTGGCGCAGCGTACTGCGCAACGTGACGCTGCCACTCGAGGTGACGCGCGTGCCTGCCGACGAGGCACAGCACCGTGCACGCGAGCTGATCAGGTTGGTGGGACTCGAAGGATTCGAGGATGCCTATCCACGCACCCTATCGGGCGGCATGGCCCAGCGTGTGGCCATTGCCCGTGCCCTGGTGGCCGAGCCTGAAGTGCTGCTGCTCGATGAGCCATTCGGCTCGCTGGACGCGATCAGCCGCGAACAGATGAACCTCGAGCTGCTGCGTATCTGGAACGCAAGGCAGGTGACAGCGGTGATGGTCACGCACGACTTGCAGGAGGCGATCTTTGTCGCCGACAGGGTGTTGGTCATGTCGCCACGTCCTGGCAAGATCCAGGCCGAGGTCCGTGTCGACTTGCCACGCCCGCGGGCGCTGGAAGTGATGTACACCGAGTTCTTTGGTGCTCTCTCGCGCCGGGTGCGTGCTGCCGTGGGGAGAGAGGGGAACATGGATCGGGGCGGGAAGTAGGGCGGATTGCCCATCGACCCTACTTCCCCCGAGTTTTTGAGATGATACGATTTATCTTGAGGGAGGGAGAACGCATGAATCGCAAGGTAGAAAGGGCGTTGTGGGTGCTGGCCGGCATGGCCGCTGGCGCGGCGACAGCAGCCGTGGTCGTCATCCTCTGGGCACCAGAGAGTGGCGAGGAGACACGAACCCGGATCGAGTACCGCATACAGGAGGTTATCGATGCAGGCCAACGTGCTGCCGAGATGAAACGGCTGGAGCTCAAGTCGGAGCTCGAGGCCAGGCAGGTGGAGCCTGTCTAGTTCCTGTAGATCTGGCTGCCTGGCGGCGGGCCGGGACGCAGGGTGTCGCGCCTTGCCGCTGTGTGCTGGCCAACTGGAATAGGACCAATATCCTATGGCAGGTCGTGCTACTCTATGCTATACTGTGTATGTCTCACTGTGCTGCGCGTAACATGGAGGCCACGATGCTGTCGATCAAAACATCAGAGGTACAGTCTTTTCTGACGCCGCAAGAGGTTTCGGTCCTCTTGCGTGTTTCTGTATACACGGTGCGACGCTGGATCAAGGAAGGCACCTTGCCCGCGTACAAGGTCGGGCGCGGATGGCGAATTCACGAGAGTGACATAAATGCCTGGCTCGAGGACCGTCAATCGCCGGTACCAGAGGAACCAAACCCATAGGAGAGCAAAAGTGATATGGTGGCTCCCAATGTCGCTGCGCAGCCGACAGTCGGGCGGAGTGGAAAAGTTGACCTATCATACAGCCTGATCGCGCTCGCGAGCACGACGATTTGGGGCGTGCTGGGCGGATGGCTGCTCTATTTTTACCTGCCGCCCGAAGCAGGAGGAGTTGCGCTCGTCCCTGTCACCCTGTACGGCGCGGCCATGCTCCTCCTGCGAGTTGTCAGCGCCGCTGTTACTCCATCTGTGGGATACCTGTCGGATCGAACGCGCAGCAGATGGGGCCGCCGCCTGCCTTATATGTTCCTATCTGCTGCTCCCCTGCTCGTGGCATTCGTCCTGGTGTGGAACCCACCGGTACGCAGTACTTCTCTCTGGAACCTGGGATACCTGGTGGTGGTGATGGGGGTGTACCAGATTGCCTACATCTTTAACCAGGTTCCACACATGGCACTCTTGCCCGAAATCGCCCTTACCGACCACCACCGCGTCCGGGTGTCGATGTGGGCGGCCGTCATGACGGTCGTCGGCATGATCGTCGCGGCTGGCGCCGGCCCCCTGATCGAGCGCTTGGGCTTTTTTCCAATGTCTCTGATCTATGCGGTCGTCCTCCTGCCGGCCTTCTACCTACCCTTCCTGGTTCTGCGCGAGCGTCCTGTTGGTGACCGGCAAGTGCAGCCGCCTGGCTTTTGGCGCAATCTGGCGAGTATGGTAAATAATCGCGCCTTTGTGATCATGACGGCGACAGGTGCCTGCTACTGGGGCATTATGGGCCTCGTGCAGGCAGTGATGCCCTACATCGTCACCGAAATCTGCCTGTTGAGCGAGTCGGACACGCTGCTCTTTTACGTTCCGGCGGTGCTTGCTTCCCTGGTCTGCTATCCACTCATCAGCACACTCTCGCAACGATGGGGCAAGTGGCGCGTGTTTTCCGGCTCGTTGCTCGCCTCGGCGCTCGTCCTGCCGGGCTTGATGCTCATCGGTGATTGGCTGCCCATCCCACTCAAAGTGCAAGGCATTGCCTGGGTGACGTTGCAGGCGGTCACCCTGTCGGGCGTCATCGTCCTGCCACGCGCGTTCGGCGCGGAAATCGTCGATCTGGACGAGAAGCTGACCGGGCTGCGCCGTGAAGGGACCTATTATGCCACGTGGGGCGTGCTAGACCAGGTCGTCAACGGGGTCATTGCGGCGGCACTGCCGCTGCTCTTGCTGCTGGGGCGCAGTCACGCAGATCCTGGTGGTCCTCTGGGCATACGCCTGGTAGGTGTGCTGGGTGGAGGATTGCTGTTCGTGGGTTTTCTGATCTTTGCGCGCTACCCATTGCGCCAAAGCAACGCCGCGAGCAGCTAGATGATGCCAGCCATAGCAGTCGAGGAGGTCGCAGACCTCGAACGGGCAAACTACCTGGCACTTCAGCCATGGATGCAAGCAGTGCCGGGCGCCAGGATGGCAGTGCGCGACGATGTCATCCTGACGTGGGCCAATCTCTTCCCTACACCCGACTTTAACCACGCCTGCTTGCTGCGTGCGACACCGGCAGAGGCAGAGTTGGTTGTCGACGAGATCGTCGCACATTACAAGCGGCGCCGGCGGAAGGTGCACATCTTTGTGTCGCCGGCGTGCGCTCCGGCAGACATTGGCGAGCGCCTGCTCGCCAGGGGGTTTGAGAAGCAGCCCAGCGAGGAGCCGTGGCTCAGGTTCGATTTGCGAGGGTGGCTGCCGCCCCCTGTCGGCTCTGACGCCGTCCGGGCAGTGAAGGTCGGGCCGGGCAATGCGCACATTTTCGCGCGTGTGTACCTCGCTTCCTTCGGAATGACTGCCGTCCTGGCGCCACTCCTGGCGCCGCTCATTAGAAGGCTCATGCGTGTGCCGAGCACCCGGTACGGCCTGGCGTCGCTTGAGGGGCAGCCGGCAGGTGTCTGCGTCTGGCACACCCACGGCGACATTGTCGCCCTGGGCGGCATGGGTGTGCTCCCGCAATTTCGAGGGAGCAGGGTGGCGACGACGTTGGGCATGCAGGTGATGCTCGACGCGCAAGCAGAGGGCAAGACGACCATCGTCGCCCAGATGATCAATCCTAGCTTTGAGGGATTTGTGTCGCAATATGGCTTTGAACGAGTATTCACACGCAGCCACTACGTCCTGTCTGGTTAGAGCAACCGGCCTGACCAAGACGTATCAGACTGGAGAGGTTCTTTTCCACGCACTGCGCGGCGTGGACCTCGAGATCCCGCGCGGCGACTTTTGCTGCATTATGGGGCATTCCGGGAGCGGCAAGTCGACGCTGCTGCACCTGGTGGGCGGCCTGGATCAACCGACGTCCGGATCGGTGGAGGTGAAAGACTATGTGTTGAACAGGATGAACCAGACGGCGCTGGCGCGATTCAGGCGTGCGAATATAGGGTTCGTTTTCCAGTTCTTTAACCTGGTCGAGAACTTGACGGTGCGTGACAACGTCGAGCTGCCAGCGCTGCTTGCGGGCAAGGCGAGGAAGAAAGAGGCTCGCCAGAGGTCGAGCGAACTGCTTGACAGGCTGGGGATCGGGGATCAATCAGACAAGCATCCGTGGGAGTTGTCAGGGGGGCAGCAGCAGCGGGTGGCGATCGCGCGCGCGCTTATCAACGAGCCGACCCTGCTGCTGGCCGACGAGCCGACGGGCAACCTCGACAGCACCAGCGGACAGGGGGTGCTGGATATTCTGAGCGAGTACCACGAGCAGGGGCAGACAATTCTGATGGTGACACACGATCCACTGGCCGCAGCCCGAGCATGCCAGGTCTTGTTTATTCACGACGGGCAGATCGTCGATAGGGTGCCGGGGGGGCAGGCGGGCCCCATCGCCCAGCGCCTCGCAGCCATTCGGTAGGCAGGCCAGGCAGTGAGCGCTATTTTGCGAAAAATCAGGGCCGACCTCATCAGCCGGCCCTTGATCTCGGTCCTGATCCTGGTGACGATCATCGTCTCCAGCACGCTGCTGACGCTGGCGCTGGCGACGATCTTGAACATCACCGGGCCGTACGACCGCACGTTCACACAGCTAGATGCAGCCCACGTGTGGCTGTATCTGAACCGGTCAGTGGTGGGTTGGGATGAAGTGATCAAGATCCAGTCGTTGCCCGGGATCGCCCAGAGCAGCGGGCTCCAACACTATGTGGGGGCCCGTGTCAAGATCGGTGAGGAGCGGACGTGGGTCACGTTGCGCGACATGGCCATTCCGCCTCCTGCTGTCAACCGGGTGATGGTGGAAGAGGGGCGCTACCTGGAAGGGCAGGCAGAGGAAACGGTCGCCAGCATCATTTTGAAGGAAACACACGAGCTGGCCGCCGGCCAGGTGGTCGAGATCACGAGCGGGAGCGGTAGCCAGGTGGCGCTGCCGGTCGCCGGCCTGGCCTACGATGCCACGTGGGATTGGTACGCAAGCGAGCAGCCGCCACCGCTCTTTGTCAGCCAGGATACACTGTATGCTCTGTTCCCCAACGATGCACTGTGGGGCTGGGCGCTGGGTGTTCGGCTGCACGATCCCGAAGCGGTGGAGGAGTTGATCGGCACGATTGGGGATTCGATAGACGCGGATGCACTGCTCGGATATGTCGACTGGCGCGATATTCGCGAGTCTGCCCTCTTTGCCGCACGCATCAACTTTGTCTTTTTGGGTGCTTTTAGCTTCTTTGCCATCGTGGCGACCATCCTGGTGGTGGCGAGCAGCATCAGCTCGATCGTGTTGGGGCAGTTCCGGCAGATCGGCGTCCTGAAAGCCATCGGATTCACGCAAGCCCAGGTGCTGGGGCTGTATGTGGGTCAATATCTCGTATTGAGCCTGATCGGCACGCCCATCGGACTGCTGCTCGGCGTGGCACTGGCACCGATTCCGCTCAAGGCGGTAGCGACATCCATGAGCGCCACCTATCGTCCGCCGATCGACGCAGCCCTGATTCTGACCGTAGCCGGCACCGTTACGGCAACCGTACTCCTCGCTACCGTCGGGGCTGGCGTGCGCGGGGCGCAGGCGCACATCATCCGCTCCATCGCTGTGGGCGCCGAGGCACCGCGGAAAAAGGGCTCGCGGCTCACATCTGCCCTGAAGAAGGTGGGCGTGCCGGTTGTCTGGATCCTGGGGATCAACGACCTGTCCGCCAAGCCGATGCGCTCGCTGCTCACTGGCATCAACCTGATCCTCGGCGTACTGGGGATTGTCTTTGGCCTGGCAATCAACGAGACGGTGGATGCCTACAAGGAGGACCCAACCCTGCTTGGGATCGCGCACGATGCCATTGTCACGCGTGAGACTTTTAGTGACGAGGAAACACACGAGATCCTGGAAGAAACATCAGGGATAGAAGCATTTTATGGGGAGCGCCAGCTCAAAGTAGAAAGGCCCGATGGAAAGGAATTCAAGATCCGCGCTGTCGAAGGCATCCTGTCTGCGTTCCCCATCCGCATTGAGGAAGGCCATCTCCTCCAGCCTGGTACGTTCGAGGCGATCGCAGGGCGGGGTCTGCTCGACTGGCTCGGGCTAGAGGTGGGCGACACAGTGACAACCTACCTCGAAGGCGAAGACAGCAAGCCGGTCACGTGGCAGATCGTAGGGCAGTATCCAGAGCCAGCGAACATGGGCCAGATGCTCACCGTCAACCTGGCGCCCATCAGGGAATCGATTTCGCAGCCGGACCCTGATACCTACCTCGTGAAATTGTCCTCTGGGGTGAATGTGGACGATGTGGTCCGCGCTATCGAGTCGGTGGAGGATTCTGCCCTCAGCATGACCATTGTGGACGAAGCGATCTCGGACGACGTCGCCACCCTGCAATGGGCAATTTTGGGCCTGTCAGCCATTCTGATCGGCATGGCGCTTGTCAACGTTTTTAACAGCTCGCTACTCTCGGTGCAGGAGCGGGTGCGGGTGATTGGCATATACAAGACGGTGGGCATGACCCCGGCGCAGGTCGGGATGCTGGTCAGCACTACGGCAGCGCTGCTGGGTTTGCAAGCCACAGTGCTCGGCATCCCGATCGGCCTGTTACTCACCCGGAGCCTGCTCGATGTACTGTCGGCGACGTTCGGGTTTGGGCGGGTCGACATCACCCTGAATCCTTTCTATCTTGTCCTGCTGGTGCCGTTGATCGTCCTGGTGAGTACCGCGGGGAGCTTGATGCCGGGGCGATGGGCAGCGGCATCATCTATCGTAGACGTGTTAAGGAGTGAATAGGCCGTGGATTGGAAAGGGTTTGCGTTGCGCATGGTGTGGGAAGCAGTACAAAACGTGCCGCTCATCTGCGGCTGCCTTCTCGCAGTGAGCCTGGCCCGCCAGGACAGGTGGCCGGCGGCGGCGGCGACGATCGCCGCCAGTGCCATCGTGGCGGCCATCATTATCTGGATCACCGAGCCACTTATCTTTCGCGGGCATAGGGAAACGAGACGGGCGGTGATGGGCAACATGCTCACCTTCTCCATCGTCATGCTGGCCGGCACGGTGTACCTGTCGGCGTCGTGGAGCAGTTGGGTGACGGACCTGCTGGTGGGGTGCGTGCTGGCCATCGTCCTGGCCGCCGGGCAGGAGTTTGCAGCCAAAGAGCGGTTTGGAATCGTGCGCAGTGTGGCGCTCGGCCTCTCGGGAGCAGGGTCTTTGCTGCTTATCCGCTTCACGATCGATCGTTCGGTATTACTGGCGATGCTGGTGGCCAACGTCTGGTTCACCCTGATCATGGGACTGTACAAGGAGATCCGGATCATGACCGGTTGGATTCCTGCCACGGCGCGACAGGCAGGACACGGCGAGGAGCCGACAGGAAATGCGAGCTAACATCGCCCGGGCCTGGTCAAGCTCAAAGCTGTATCGTGTTGCCCTCGCGTGTGCCGTCATCTATGCGCTGCTGCGGCTGGTAATGCAGTTCCTGCTCCTGACGGGCTGGCTATTTCCCGAATACACTGACGATGGGATATTGATCCCACCCGATCTGGGCGACTATCTCTACGGGGCGACGCAGATCCAGGATCGAGAAAACCTCTATATAGAAGGGCCGATCGATCGTGTCGAGTTCTATCAGTATCCTCCCACCTATGCCCTGGTATTTACCCTCTTTGTCCCATTCTCGCCCGCCGCACTCGTGTTCACCCACACGCTCCTCCACATTGTGGTCTATGTGGCGCTCTATGGCTCGTGGAACCGGATCTTTACCAAGTACCACATGCCACGGGCCGCTGCTACCCTGGCTTATACCCTCCCCGTGTGGTTGGTGTTCGCCTCGTTCTGGAGCGACCTGGGTTTTCTGAACACCTACCTGCTGATGGCGCTGCTGGGTACACTGGCGTTGGAGGCCGTCGTCGACGAGCACCTGGGACGGTCGATCCTGTGGCTGTGTGTCATTCTTCAAATCAAGCCACAGTGGGCTTTTGCTCTGCTCGTGCCTTTGCTGCTGGGCCGGTATCGTTTCTTTTTCCGGCTGGCGGCACTTACCGGGATGGTCACCGCCGGGGTGATTCTGCTCACCAGCCTCCTGGTTGGCCTGGAGTATGGTTTTCAGCAACATCTGGCCTACATGCGCTTTTTGTGGAACATGCGCCAGAACTTTCCATGGAGGGGGCCGGAAGAACCATACCTGGGCTACAGCCACTCGATCACGCAGATCGTGACCTACCTGTGGGGAGTGACAGCCGACAGCCTGCGCGCGGCGCTCGTGCTCAAGCTTGCGCTCCTCATCCCCCTGGGCACCACAGCGCTGCGCCACCTGATGCGACCTACCGGCCGCCCTGGCCGGCAGGTGCCGACGATCGCCCTCGACTGGGCTTTTGCGCTCTATGCCGCGGCCTTTATCTGGCTCGACATGGTGTGGGAGTTCTCACTTGGAATTGCCGTGTTCACCTACTTGTTGGCCACTGTCGAAGGGAGATGGGGGCGACTGACGATCGGCCTTGTCTTTATGCCGTACGCCCTGCTCGACTTCTGGCGCCTCTTCAGTGTGGCCGTCTTTGGGTTCGAAGTCGTGACACCGGGGGTATACATCCTGACCGATCCGAGTATTTATGTGCCTATGATCATGATCGTGATTTTGTGCTTCTATGGATTCCTGGTGTGGAGACTGTGGCGCGCGCAGGCCGTCGCCCAGATCGCGCTGGACAGGCAACTGCCGGCAAGGCCAGGCGCGTCTTGAGGAGAGCGACGATGGAACTTGGCAAATTTCTGGAACTGCCGACGGCGGAGGTGGCCCGCCTGGTGCAAGCCGCGGGACCGAAGGTGTGCGTGTTCCCGATCAATGGCACTCGCCGCTGGTTTATCCTGGAACATGGGGCCGTGGCGCCCGAGGATTTCGCACGAGCGTACCTCGAGGTGGCGATACCGGCCCACATCAGGCTGTACGAGCTAATCTTTACGCACGGGATCGACACCCTGATCACGCCCGCCTTTGGGCCCGACCTGCTCGATCGTGGTCCAGAGTACGCCGCGCTCGCCATCGAGGGCCTTGGCTCGCTCGCGACACACCCGGCCTTTCTCGAGTTTTATGCGGCTTTGGATATCCGGGTCCGTTTCTACGGCGACTATCGGAAATATTTGACTGCTCACGAATACCTGCCTCTACTTGAGAAATTCGATCGAGTTACCGAGCGAACGGCAAGGCACGGGACGAACCGGCTCTTTTTTGGCCTCTTTGCCCACAATGCCACCGAGACAGTCGCCGAACTGGCCATCCACTACTACTTGGCACACAACCATGCCCCCGACACACGCACCCTGATCGAGCGATATTATGGGGAATATGTCAGGCCGGTCGACCTTTTTGTTGGCTTTGACATGCCGTGCGTCTTTGACATGCCGCTGATCGCCGACGGAACTGAAGATCTCTATTTCACGGTCAGCCCGTCGCTATATCTTACCGAGGGCCAGTGGCGCGCAATTCTGTACGATCATCTCTATGCCCGATCGAACGATCAGGCCAGCTATCAGGAAATGGCAGCCGACGATTGGGCTCTTATGCAAGACTTTTATCGGACCAACATGGGCAACACGATCGGCATTGGTGCCAGGCATGGGAAAGCGGGGATATGGTACCCATTGCCCCAAGTGTCGCTGCCCGAGTCCTTCGCCCATTCGCAACCATCCCCACAAAGCACGACACGGAGCTAGAATATGGACCTAAATCGCAATCTATATCAGCTACTTAACGAGGTGGGCAGAGGACAGAGGATTTCTCGATCGGCATACGATACGGCCTGGACAGCCAGGCTTTTTGAACTGGGAGAGCCGATGGGCGAAGTGTCGCTCGATTGGCTGCGCGAGAACCAACTGGCGGACGGAAGCTGGGGTAGCAATGCTCCCTACTACTGTCACGAGCGACTGGTGTGCACACTGGCCGCCATGATCGCCCTGGCCCGCAAACGCTACCGGGAAGACCGAGAGCGCCTGGAGCGGGCCCGGGCGGCATTAGAAACAATGCCCAAGAATCTCCACCTGGATCCGGCGGGTGAGACGATTGGATTTGAAATGCTGGTACCGCCCATGATCGAACAGGCTGCCCAGCTGGGCCTGGTGAGTGGAACGGTGGCCAGCCAGCTTGAGTATCTGACCACGTACCGAAATAACAAGCTGGCCAGGCTGCCCCGATACGTAATTGATCGCACAATCACTGTGGCTTTCTCGGCCGAGATGGTGGGGCTTGACGGGTTGCACCTGCTCGACGTGCCCAACTTGAGGGAAGCGAATGGCTCGGTGGCCTACAGCCCAGCCGCGACATCTTTTTTCGCATTGCATATCAACCGGGGCGATCCGGCCGCACTTGGGTATTTGCAAGCCGTGACCTGCGCGGGAGCCGCCCCTTACATCGCCCCGATCGAGATCTTTGAGTTGGCGTGGTGCCTCTGGAACCTGGCGTTGGTTGCCGATCTCGACGCGGAGATCCTCGTTCTCTGCCAACATGCCCTCGATTTGTTAGAGATCGAATGGCAACCGGGTCGAGGTGCGGCTGCCTGTGCAGGGCTGACGCTGGTCGAGTCGGATACGACGAGTGTGGTGTTCAAGGTACTGCGCCAGTTTGGACGCCCGGCGGACATAGAAGCTGTGTTGCGCTACGAAGAAGCGTCCCATTTCCGCTGTTTCCAATTAGAAGCCAACCCCTCACTCAGCGCGAACATTCACGTTCTCGATGCCCTCAAAGAGGAGGGCCTTCCGCCGGACCACCATGCGGTGCGCAAAGTGCTCTCCTTTCTCAGACAAACTCGGTCGATGCAGATGTTCTGGTTTGACAAATGGCACATATCACCGTATTATCCTACTGTGCACGCCATCATCGCCTGCATGGACTATGAAAATGATGCCGTCGACGATGCAATCTACTGGATCCGGATCACACAGCACCCGGATGGCTCGTGGGGTTACTATATGCCCACGGCAGAAGAGACCGCTCTGTGCTTGCAAGCGCTTGTCATGTGGAAACGGCGCGGAGGCCAGGTGCCAGACGACGTGTTAAAGCGGGGGGCCGGCTGGTTGGCCGAGCACATCAACGGCCCCTATCCACCCCTGTGGATCGGCAAGTGTCTGTATTGCCCTGAGCTGGTCGTGCGGTCTGTGATTCTCAGTGCACTCATGCTCGTGGAAAGCGAGGTGGGCAACTGGTCATGAGAGCCTTGAGACAGCTTCTCGACGTTTCATCGGCGAATCCAGACGAAGCGCGCCGGGCACAGCTACTGAACATCTTGTTGTTGGGTGTTCTTGGGCTCGCCGGGTTGGCCCTGGTGACTGTCCTGATCGTTGATATTCTTAACCTGGAAGGGTCAGGCCAAGTCACCAGTCTGTATATAAGTGGCGCAAGCGTATTCGCCGGGGCATTTCTTTTGTTCCTTCTCAACCGCGTGCGCCCAGGCGTGCTGCCTGCGATCCTCTTTCTGATCCTGATCAGCACGGCGCTGATGATGACCGACGAGCCGGCGCAGGTAATTCAGGGCCGCAGCCTCTTTATGTTCACCATTCCGATCCTGATGGCCAGCGTGCTGTTGCGCCCTTATGCTAGCTTTGTTATTGCGGCCTTTATCAGCCTCTTGCTCATCGTCCTGGCCGCGGCGTCAAACCTGTCCGCGGCGTTTATCGCCTCTGTGCCGTTTACCACGCTCGGCTTTCTGGCCGTCGCCCTGATTTCGTGGTTATCGGCACGCAGTATCGAGCGCGCGCTCGACGAACTGCGTATTATCAACCGCGAGCTGGACCAGCGTGTCGACGATCGCACCCGCGACCTGGCGCAAGCTCTTGCCCGCGAGCACGCCGAGTCGAGCAAGAACCAGGCCATCCTGGAGGGTATTGCAGATGGCGTCATCGTCGTCGATCCTGCGGGATACGCACTCGTCGCCAACCCGGCGATTGCTCACATCCTCGAACAGCCCACCGACGCCATCCTCGGTCATGACTTCCAGACGATCCTCGGCGACGGCCTGGACCCGGGCGATCTGAGCATGCTGTTGGGCCTGCTCGACCAGAAGGATCCGAGCCGCTCTAGCGTCAAGTTCGACTGGCATAACAAGACTCTGTCAGCCAGCTTTGCGCCGGTACGCTCTTCGCCGGGGGACATCACTGGCACTGTCGCCGTGTTTCGCGATTTTACGCGCGAGGCCGAGATCGATCGGATGAAGAGCGACTTTGTGTCGATCGTCTCACATGAACTGCGCACCCCGCTCACGTCGATCCAGGGCTATCTTGACCTGGTGTTGATGGGTGCTGCTGGGACCATCAACAAACAACAGGCAAGCTTTTTGCAAATTGCCAAGGGGAATGCCGAGCGCCTGCACAGCATGGTGAGCGATCTGCTCGACATCTCGCGCATCGAGTCAGGCAGGGTCGATCTTGACGTGCAGGTGATCTCGCTCGAGCCCATCGTGAAACAGGTGGCCGCCACCCTGCAGAAGCAGTTCGAAGACCGCAGCTTGAAGCTGACGATCGACGTGCCGCCCGATCTCCCAGAATTCTTTGGCGATCCAGCACGCATCGGCCAGATCCTGACCAATTTACTCAGCAACGCCTACAAATACACACAAGAAGGAGGCGCGACGGTCCGTGCGCAAGTCGTCGGTGAGGCATTGCGCGTCGACATAGTCGACACCGGGCTCGGCATTTCGGCCGAAGACCGGCAGAAGCTCTTCAACCGCTTCTTTCGCGCACAAGATGCGCGCGTCCGACAACAGACAGGCACGGGGCTCGGGCTGAACATTACCAAATCGCTGGTGGAGATGCACGGTGGCGAGATCCTGGTGGAGAGCGAGCCAGGCAAAGGGAGCACCTTCAGCTTCCTATTACCGCTCCCTGCCGGCCTGGTGGCGCTGGCAGCGGAAGAAGAACCAGCGTATGCCGCGGCGCCCGCCGCCGCCGTCCTGCCTGAGCCCCCACTGGCGCCAGTCAAGGAGGCGCCTGCGCCCATCCCCTCTGGCCCATGGGTGCTCGTCGCCGACGACGAACCTGACGTAGCCCAGCTCTTCAAGCACCGCCTGGAACGCGCCGGCTACCGGGTGACGGTGGTTACACAGGGCAGCCGCGTGGTCGAAGTCGCTCGCCAGCTTCGGCCGGAACTGATCACGCTCGATCTGCTGATGGACGTGGATGGACTGGAAGTTCTGCGCCAGCTCAAAGTGAATCCTGAGACGAGGCAGATTCCAGTTATCGTCGTATCTGTCGTCTCTGAACCAGAGAAAGGGTACGCACTTGGCGCCGCGGATTATCTCGTCAAGCCCCTGGGAGAGGCGGAGCTGATCGCCAGTGTGCACAGGGTGATCGAGCAAACCGACGGCGCCTACGAAAAGATCCTGGTGGTGGACGACGAAATCGACATCGTGGGCTGGCTCAAGCACGCGCTCACCCTCGCCGGCTTTCAGGTGGACGAAGCCTACGACGGCATCCAGGCGCTCGACGCAGTGGAGCAAAACCGCCCAGACCTGATCCTGCTCGATCTAAAGATGCCGCGCATGGACGGGCGCACCACCATCCGCCGGCTCCGCGAAAAACCGGAAACGCGCGATATCCCGATCATTGTCCTGTCGGCAAATGCCATGACGGACCCTGCCGAGCGCGCAGAGATGCTTGGGCTGGGCGTGAAAAACGTTATGCGTAAACCGGTGACGCTGGACCTCCTGGTAGCAGAGGTCCAGCGGTACCTGCCAGCCCGCGGTGGAGCCACCATCGCTACCTAGTGCTCTTGGGCGGAAATCTTCCGGCAGTTTGTCATGGCGAGCGCAAGCAATCCCCACCTGCGCAAGGGAGATTGCTTCGGTCGCTAGCGCTCCCTCGCAATGACAACCGGCGGGAGATTTGCGCCG